>JAJDOE010000032.1 GCA_022340345.1 Gammaproteobacteria bacterium | reverse complement strand
CGGCGAAAACACCAGCGCGCTGGCGAGCGCCGCGGTCGCAACCGCGCGGGTCGCGACCAGCAGGCGATTGGGGATCGTTCGTCGAACGAGGTGCGCGGTCTTTCTCACCAGGCGAAAAACACCGGCAAGCAAAATGGAGTGAAAGCGCTGAATAAAACCGCGCAACGCAGCGTTCGTTTCGAACATGGGTATTCCCCTTGGTGGTCCCGCTTTTTTTTGCCGTCCGCCGGGTATGGTTACTGCTGAACCCATGACGAACGAAGGTTTCTGACCCACAAGTGTAGCGCTGAAACAGACAAGCGCGCAAAGGGGGAAAAGGCGACCGTTCGTCCTGCCCCGGAGGCCTTCCGGTGCGAACACCGGCTGGCAACTATAGTAAGTATGCGCTTCAGCACAACAAGCGATGAAATGACGACATTTCCGATTCCCCACTGCCACACCGCGCAACCTCAACTACATTGCAAACTCGTGGGGCAGGATTCCCCGGGTGGTCCTGCCCCGGCGTGCCTATAATCGGTACAGCAATTCAGGCAGAATTCCCGCGCCACGGAGCGTCCGGGCGAGTGTGATGGAGATCCCAGGAGCCACCATGAAACGACTGATTGCAATTGCCACCATCCTGCTGCTGGCCAGCGGCACCGCCCTGGCCCAGCAGACGCCGCAATCCCAACCACAGAAGAAAAAGCCAGAACCCGCCAGCATGGGCGCGCATTTTGGCGACCTGCGGACCGCGTGGCCGAATTTCGTCCTGGTGGCCAGCCGCCCGGAGGGCGACGTCGGGCGCATTACCAAGCGCGACCTGGCTCGCGACAAGAACCTCAACCGGGTGCAATACATCCGCAATACCCGCCAGCAGCAGATCAACACCCTGCTGACGCTCGCCAGGCAACTGGCCACCCAGGTGGGAGCGCGCCACTTCGCGCTGGCCAATATCCGCTACAACACCCAGGTCACTATCGACGAGATCGTGGTGGAGACCTGGGGCGACCTGGTGGCCGCGAACCTGCCACCCACGGGAAAGAAGTAGGCGCCATTCCGCATGAAACCTGACCGCCGCTTCTGGCTGGGCGACGGCCGCGATGACCTGCTGTTCCGCGCGGGTCTTTTCGGCGTGTGCCTGGCCATGGCGTTGTTGGCCTTTACCCCCGGCATCAGTTTCACCGAGGACCTGGGCCGACACATCCTGCTGGGGAAAATCACCCTGCAGAATTTTTCCGTCCCCGACACCAACCTGCTCAGCTATACCCACCCGGACTTCCCGTTCGTGAACCATCACTGGGGTTCGGAGGTCGTGCTCTACCTGTTGCACGAAGTGCTGGGTCTCAATGGCCTGATCCTGTGGAAGATGGCCATGTTGGTGGCGGCGCTGGCACTGGCCTGGTTTACCGTGCGGCCCCAGCGCGGGATGGCCTGGTACTGGCTCCTTGGACTACTGGCGGCGATCGTCCTGGGCTACCGTGCCCACATCCGCCCGGAGCTGTTCACCTACCTGGCCATGGCCGCCTACCTGTTCCTGTTCGAGCAGGTACGCAAGGGCAGCAAGGCCGCGCGCTGGTGGCTGGTGGGCATCGCCTTCGCCTGGGCCAACCTGCACATTTATTTCATGTTCGGCCTGGGGATGGCCGGCGCGTTCCTGCTGGAACGGCTGGCGGCGGATCGCTCGCGGGACAACCTGATTGGCGAAGGACGCTGGTTCGGCCTGATGGTGCTGGTGAGCTGTGTCAACCCGAACCTGATCGGCGGCCTGCTCTACCCGTTCCAGATCTTCAGCAACTACGCCTTCCCGGTGATCGAAAACGAGTCGCCCTGGGAGATGGGTTCCAAGGTCCTGAACCCGATGCTGCTCACCCTGCCGGTGGTGAGTGCAATCGTCGTGGTAGCGCTGTTCCAGTTGCTGCGCCATTACTGGCACTCGAGCATCATCAAGGTCGCCGCCAGCCTGATCAAGCGCGACGCCAAGGTCGAGGCCCTGCCCTTCCGGCTCGCCAACACCATTATCGCCGCCACCGCGCTGATCGCCTCCTGGTGGATGGCGCGCAGCGCGGCGCTGCTGGTGCTGGCGGCACTGCCGCTGGTGGCCGAGGCCCTGAGCGTGCCACGCCGCCCGCGGGAAAGAACCCTCGCCAGTCGCGTCGGCCTCAAGCCCGCCAGGGTGCAAACGGCGCAGCGCATCGCCGGGCCGCTGCTGGTGGGGCTATTCAACCTGTGGCTGGTGGTAGCCACCGTGGAAGGCAGTTACAGCCGCGGGTTCCCCTCGCCGATCGCGCCCACGCCGTTCGGATTCGATGACTACCGGCGCTACCAGACGCTCAAACCCCTGTTGGCGGCGGGGCTGCGCGGGCCATTCTATAACGACTACAACATCGGCAGCCTGGTGGAGTACGAGATCTGGCCGCAGAAGGGCTACGCCGACAACCGGCCGGAAGCCTTCCCGGCGAGTTTCTGGCAGCAGGAATACCTGCCCGCGCTCAGCATGGGCAACACCTTCGACCGTGTCATGCAGGGACGTGCAATCAACGCCATCGTGGTGTCGTTCTCCGGCGTGAAGGAATACTTCATCCGGGAACTGCAGGCGCGTCCGGAGTGGACCCTGATCCACGTGGATGACCTGATGGGGGTCTGGGTACGGCACACGGAAGCCAACGCACACCTGATCGCACCGCTGGTCTGGAACGAAGAGCGCAAAATCGGCTACGACCGGCAGATCGCGCAACGGATCAATCTCCTGCCCGAGGTCCCCTGGTATCGGCGCAACGTGGTGATGAGCAATATCACCTACGCCCTGTACGCGCAGCACTGCATCGGCGACTCGGACCGCATGTGGAAGCACCTGAAACGCTTGCACGACATGTACCCGGATGACCAGGATGTCATTGAATTGATGCGGGTGGCGGTCCCCAGATCGCAGCTGTACCTGGTCGAGAACCTGATGAGAAAGCGCGCCCGCTGGCCGCTTTCGGCGCGACACACGATCGATTGGGGAAATTACCTGGCACGCAATGGCAAGCTGAAAAAGGCCAGGGAAGTCATGGACAGGGGCCGTTGGTTCTTCCCCGGCTCGTGGACCCTGCAACGCGACCGCAAGAAAATCATCGCGCAGCTGGAACAGAAAGAAAAGCGGATACTGAAGGCCAAGCCGTGAAGGACTGTCTTTTTTGCAAACTGGTGACTGGGGAAATCCAGCCGGACACGGTATACGAGGACGAGCACGTGCTCGCCTTCCGGGACATAAATCCCCAGGCGCCCACCCACGTGCTGGTGATACCGAAGTTGCACATCGCCACGCTCAACGAACTGAACGACGATCACGACCGACTGGTCGGGCGCATGCTACTGACGGCGAAACGAATTGCCGCTGAGGAAGGCCTGGCGGAGCGTGGGTACCGCACCGTTTTCAACTGCAACGAGGACGCCGGGCAGTCGGTGTTTCACATCCACCTGCACCTGCTCGGCGGGCGGCGCATGAGCTGGCCTCCCGGTTAACTGCGTCGCGCCGGCTTGCCCGGTAAGCACCCCGAATCCCGAGCCAGGCGAGGGATCCTCCTGGCCCGTCCCCACGGCTGAATTCGGGCACCGCGAGGAGTCTTCTTCCCGGAGCCGGCAGCCGCGATCCGGAGCGTAGCGAAGGAGCTAGCGGTGGTCGCTTGCCAGCACCGCTCGACGGGCGCGCAACTTGGCGGCGACATAGTCCTTCTGTCCGACATACAGCAAACCGGCAAGCTTGCGCATCAGGTGCTGTTCGTGGGCCTCGATACGCCGGTCGGCCCAGGCCACCCGCCATAGCCATTCGAGAATCTGCACCTTGCGCTCCGGCTCCAGTTGCTCGTTGAGGCGGGTCGTGAATTCGCGCAGGCAGGTGGCCACGTCCGCGGCATCCTGGGCCTCCAGCACCAGGGCGTCGATCTCCGCGCCGTCCAGATCGAAGCTTTCCCGCAGGGCGTCATAGATGGCGGTCTCCTCCTCGTCATCGATCTCGCTGTCCGCCCGGCTGACCTCGATGAGCAGGGCGGCGGTGGCGCGACGCAGCGCTTTTTCGTCGCTCTCCGGCGCCGAATCCATCTGCATTTTGAAGAAATCGCGTATCGATGCCATGCATTACCCCGAAAGAGCTATTCTGTCGCCAGCCAGGCCGGTGGGAATATAGCGTGCTCCCGCCATACTTTTTCTGAGCCCTGCGGCCACACGGAGTTCACTCCATCGTGAGCAAAGAATCCACCCGACCTGAAATCCCGGTTTCCGCCAGCCAGGGCGGATGCTCCGCGGAAGCCTCCGAGCCCTACGCGCTGCGCGTACTTGGCGACAGCATGGAACCGGAATTCACCCACGGGCAGATCATCATCGTGGACCCCGGTGAAGCCCCGGTGGAAGGAGCATTTGTAGTGATCGACTACGGCGGCGAGGTGATGTTCGGTCGCTACGAATCCGGCGCTCGCGGCTACTGGCTGCGTTACCTGAACCCGGAACACACGGACGTGCAACTGGTTCCACCGTTCGAAGTGAAAGGGGTCATTACCCAGCGGGTCGGGCGCCGGCGGAAGGATCGCAAATACTACGAGTACCAAGCGGGCTAGGCTGTCCCGGAGCGCGCGTTGTCGGCCGTCAGATTACCGGGATGACCTTGGCGCGATTTCTCTTATTGCAACGCCTGGCTCGGCGCAATCCGCAGCTCACCGATCTGGTGTTCCAGCTCCGGGTCGGCGCCACCCAGTTGCGCGGCCCGTGACAGATCCCGCAAGGCGCCAGCACGGTAGTCCATCTGCCGGTAGATATCTCCGCGTTCCCGCAATTCGCTGATCGAATCGGGGGCGAGCGACAGGATCGCGTGCAGGATTCGCAGCAACGGATCCCCCTCTCCCGCAGCGGCGTAAATGCCTTTCAGATTGCGCAACATGCGCAGCAGGATTTCCGCGGAACTCACCGGGCGCAGGAACTCGGGATGATTTTCCAGGGAAGGGGCCTGCTCGGGAAAGGTGTGCGCCAGGCGCGCTTCCAGTTCCGGCAGGCTCACCACCGCGGCGTCGGAGAACACGTCGACCAGTTCACTGCCCTGCTCCAGTTCCCGCCGCACCAGGAAATGCCCGGGAAAGCCGACCCCTTCGGTGCGCAGGTTCAGGCGACCGGCCAGGTCCATATACAGCACCGCCAGGCTCACCGGGATGCCCTCCCGCTCCACCAGCACGTGATCCAGGAAACTGTTTCGCGGGTCGTAGTAGTTCCGGGTCGCCCCGTGGAATCCCAGCTCGGAGAAAAAGTGGGCGTCCAGTAGCTGCCAACGGTCCGTCAGCGGCATGTCCGGGCTAATGCGCGTGCGCACCTGGTCGGCATAGGCCTCCAAGCGCGCCAGCAAGGGCTCGAAGCGCAGTTCCGGCTCCTGCAGCAGCCCGATGCCCAGGGCGGCATGCGCCAATTCCGCCGGCGGCAGGCCGTCGTGGCGCCCGCCGAGGGCCTCGAAATGATGAAGAAAAGGGTCGCTCATGGATTGCCTGCCGGACAACAAATGGTGACGCAAGCGTCCGGATGCAAGGGCAAGCCGGTCCGGCGTCCGGGTCATCCCGGTATCCGGTTGCCGGACGGGGTCGCACACCCCTGGATCCCGGGGTGGCGATGCCGGGCGCGAGTCCTGGCGCTAGACCCTTGCGCTAGAACGGAATGTCGTCGTCGAAGTCGGGACCACCACCGCCGCCGGGCTTTCCGCCGCCGCCACCGGTACCCCCGCCGGAGGATCTTCCACCACCACCGCCGCCACGACCACCGCCACCGCCGGACATGTGGGCCGGGACGTCCTGGTTCATGGCATCGGGTGATCCTTCCCCGCCGCGGGATCCCAGCATCTGCATTTCGCTGGCAATAATCTCTGTGGTGTAGCGGTCATTGCCCTCCTTGTCCTGCCACTTGTTGGTGCGCAATGTGCCTTCGATGTAAATCTGGCGGCCTTTTTTCAGGTATTCGCCGGCAATTTCCGCCAGCCGACCGAAAAACACCACCTTGTGCCACTCGGTGCGCTCCTTGGATTCGCCGGATTCCTTGTCCTTCCAGCTCTCGCTGGTGGCCAGGCTGACATTGGTAACCGCGGCGCCGCCGGGCGTATATCGAACTTCCGGGTCGCGGCCCAGGTTGCCCACCAGGATCACTTTATTTACGCCACGTGCCATGTTCGCTTCTCCACACTTTTGAATTTCGCCATCTGCCTATGGTAAGTCGTGCAGGCTTTCAATATCCACTGTCTGTTCAACCTTGAGCCACGCGACGCCCTCCGGGCCCAGAACCACCGCCTCCTCGACCCCCGGAACCGCCAGCAGGCGCCGGGCCAGGCGCTGGGCCTCCTCGCCACTGCACGGGCCGACGCGCAGCACCTGGGTGCGCAGCAATCGCCAGGAAGGCGCCCTCACCACGATCAGCAACCACACCATCAGCGCCCCGGCACAGACCGCGAATACCCCCGACGCGCCCAGCGCGCCATACAGCAGGCCGCCGGCGACACCCCCGGTGAAGCTGCCCAGGAAATGGAACGTGTTGTACACACCGCTGGCGGCACCCCGCGCGTCCACCGGCGCAAGCCGTGATACCAGGGACGGCAGCAGCGCTTCACAGACGTTGAAGCCGACGAAGAACACCCACACTCCGATGGCCATCTGCCACAGGCCGCCGCCCACCGCCAGCAACAGCTCCGCGAGCGCCAGGGCGCAGATGGCGAGAGCGAAAAAATTCTTCAGGAATCGGGCGCTGTCACGCGCCATCGCCAGCGGCGCGACGCCGACCACCGATGCCAGCACCACCGGCAGGTAGAGCTGCCAGTGTTTCTCCGCCGGCAGCCCCGCATGGGCCAGTTCCTGCGGCAGCACCACGAACAATGCGGTAAGCACGCCATGCAAAACGAAGGCCCCGGCGTCCAGCCGGCGCAACTGGCCATTGCCCCAGACCGCCGCCAACCGCCCGCGCCAGTGCCCGTCGCTGACCGCGCGCGTCGGATTGGGAACCACCCGCCACAGCAGGCCGATGGCGAGTACCGCGATCACCGCGGTGAGCGCGAAGATCCCGTCCACCCCGATCCACAGGCCGAGCGGCGGGCCCGCCACCAGCGAAAGCAGGAAGGCGGCGCCGATGGTGATACCGACCATGGCCATGGAGCGCGCCCGGGTTTCCTCCCGGGTCAGGTCCGCGAGCAGCGCCAGGGTCGCGGCGGCGATCGCTCCCGAGCCCTGGATCGCGCGCCCCACCACCAGCCAGGTGATATCGCTGGCGGTGGCCGCAAGCAGGCTGCCGGCGGCAAATACCAGCAAACCGGCGGTGATCACCCGCTTGCGGCCGATGTGATCGGAAAGGATGCCAAGCGGAATCTGCAGGCAGGCCTGGGTAAGGCCGTAGATGCCGATGGCCAGTCCCACCAGGAATGGCGTGGAGCCGGGAAGCGCGGAGGCGTACAGGGCCAGTACCGGCAGTACCAGGAAAAAACCCAGCATGCGCAGGCCGTAAATCGAGGCCAGCGAAGCCACAGCGCGGCGCTCCACGGCGGTCATGGCCACGGTGGTCATAAAAGTAAGGGCACTGGCGGGTGGTTTTGCGCGGCGGGACTCGGGGGCCGTATAGTAACAGGTTTCCGCCGCCGCAATTCCGGCGGGTCTTTTCGCAGCAGCACAGAACCCGGG
Source organism: Gammaproteobacteria bacterium (assembly GCA_022340345.1). Lineage (GTDB taxonomy): Bacteria > Pseudomonadota > Gammaproteobacteria > HyVt-429 > HyVt-429 > JAJDOE01. The sequence continues at coordinate 14,808 of JAJDOE010000032.1, read as the reverse complement.
CTCGACAAATCCATGGACTTTATTCGCATTCGCGGCGCGCGAACGCACAACCTCAAGAACATCGATATCGAATTGCCACGGGACCGGCTGATCGTCATCACCGGTTTGTCCGGTTCCGGCAAGTCCTCACTGGCCTTTGACACCATCTACGCCGAGGGCCAGCGGCGCTACGTGGAGTCTCTGTCCGCCTACGCCCGCCAGTTCCTGTCGCTGATGGAAAAGCCGGACGTGGACCTTATCGAGGGACTGTCCCCGGCAATCTCCATCGAGCAGAAGGCCACTTCGCACAATCCGCGCTCCACCGTCGGCACGGTGACGGAAATCTACGATTACCTGCGCCTGCTGTACGCCCGCACCGGCGAGCCCCGTTGCCCCGATCACGATGTGACCCTCGAGGCGAAGACCGTCAGCCAGATGGTGGACGAGGTGCTCGCCCTTCCGGAAGGCACCCGGATCATGCTGCTGGCTCCGCTGGTGCGCCAGCGCAAGGGAGAACACCAGCAGGTACTGGACGACGCGCGCGCCCAGGGATTCGTGCGCGCCCGCATCGATGGCCGGGTTTACGAACTGGACGATCCACCGACCCTGCAGAAGAACCAGCGGCACGACATCGACGTGGTGGTGGACCGCGTGGCGGTGCGTCCGGACCAGGGCCAGCGCCTGGCTGAATCCTTCGAGACCGCGCTGGCCATCGCCGCGGACATCGCCAGCGTCGCCATCGTGCCCGCGGACGCGGCCACGGAGCCCCCCGCCGATCTGCTGTTCTCGGCGCGCTACGCCTGCCCCCACTGCGGCTACAACCTGAGCGAACTGGAGCCAAGGCTGTTTTCCTTCAACAACCCGGCTGGGGCCTGTCGCGCCTGCGACGGCCTGGGGGTGCGTCAGTTCTTTGATCCGGACGAGGTGGTTCGTGATGCCAGCCTGCCGCTGACCCAGGGCGCCATCGCCGGCTGGGACCGGCGCAACGTATTCTATTTCAGCCTGCTGGAGTGCATCGCGGCCCACTACGAGTTCGACATCGACACGCCCTTCCAGGAGCTACCCGCGTCCATTCGCAAGATCATCCTGTTCGGCAGTGGAAAGGAAAAGATTACTTTCAAGTATCCGGGTCGGCGGCGGCGTCGGCAGCATGCTTTCGAAGGCGTGATCCACAGCATGGAACGCCGCTACCGGGAGACCGACTCCAGCGCGGTACGCGAAGAGCTGGCGAAATACATCAGCTCCCAGGCCTGCGAGGACTGCGGCGGCAGCCGCCTGAATACCGCGGCCCGCCACGTGTTCGCCGGCGGACGCGCCATCCACCAGATCACCGAGCTGCCGGTGGGCGAGGCCCTGGCCTTTGTGCGCGGGCTCCAGTTGCCCGGGCACCGCGCGGAGATCGGTGCCAAGATTACCCGCGAAGTGTGCGAGCGACTGGGTTTCCTGGTGGACGTGGGCCTGGACTACCTGACCCTGGAACGCTCGGCGGAGACCCTCTCCGGCGGCGAGGCCCAGCGCATCCGGCTGGCCTCGCAGATCGGCGCCGGGCTGGTGGGCGTCATGTATGTACTCGATGAACCCAGCATCGGCCTGCACCAGCGCGACAACGGGCGGCTGCTCGATACCCTGCGGCGGCTGCGTGACCTTGGCAACACGGTCATCGTGGTGGAGCACGACGAGGATGCCATCCGCCACGCGGACCATATCGTGGACCTGGGGCCCGGGGCCGGGGAACACGGCGGGGAGGTGGTGGCCGAGGGCAAGTTCGCGGACATCATTGGCGCCAGCCGCTCGCTTACCGGTCAGTACCTGTCCGGACGCGAGCGCATCGCAATACCGGAACTGCGCACACCGCCGGATCCAAAGCGAATGCTGAAAATCCGCGGTGCGCGGGGCAACAACCTGCGCAACATCGATGTGCAGGTTCCGGTCGGGCTGTTTACCTGCGTAACCGGCGTCTCCGGTTCCGGAAAATCCACGCTGATCAACGACACCCTGTACGCCGCCGCGTCGCGCCTGCTGTACAAGAGCCATGTACATGCCGCGCCCTGCGACGGGATCGACGGCCTCAACCTGTTCGACAAGGTGATCGACATCGACCAGGCGCCGATCGGGCGCACTCCGCGCTCCAACCCCGCCACCTATACCGGCCTGTTTACGCCAATTCGGGAATTGTTCGCCGGCACCCCGGAATCCCGCACTCGCGGCTATACGCCCGGGCGGTATTCCTTCAACGTGCGCGGTGGCCGCTGCGAGGCCTGCCGTGGTGACGGCCTCATCAAGGTGGAAATGCATTTCCTTCCGGACATCTACGTGCCCTGCGACCTATGCAAGGGGGCTCGCTACAACCGGGAAACCCTGGAGATCCGCTACAAGGGCAAGACCATCCGCGACGTGCTGGACATGACCGTGGAGACCGCCCACGAGTTTTTCCACGCGGTACCGGTGGTGCGCCGCAAACTGGAAACCCTGCTGGCGGTGGGCCTGAGCTACATCACGCTCGGCCAGAGCGCTACCACCTTGTCCGGTGGCGAGGCCCAGCGCATCAAGCTGTCGCGGGAGCTTTCCAAGCGCGATACCGGCCAGACCCTGTACATCCTGGACGAGCCGACCACCGGGCTGCATTTCCACGACATCCGCCAGCTGCTCGGCGTGCTGCACCGGCTGCGCGACCACGGCAACACTATCGTGGTCATCGAACACAACCTGGACGTCATCAAGACCGCCGACTGGATCATCGACCTGGGGCCGGAAGGCGGTGCCGGTGGCGGCCTGGTGATTGCCGAGGGCACCCCGGAGGACGTGGCGAGCAATCCCAAATCCTTCACCGGCCTGTATCTGCAACCGGTGTTAAACCCGGTCTCGAAGGAAAGTGCGTGAACCCTCTTCGCCAGGCCGACAGCTAAAGCGCAAAACTCCGCCTTGCGCCGCCATGCCGGAAGATCTCCTCCTCCGGCCGCGAGCGGTGAGACGAAGCAAAGCACCCGTGGCGACGGAAACCGCAATGACCCTGCGCTTCACGTCGATGCGGTCGTGGCGACTGGCCCGGACCGGGCCCGGATGGACTACACCACCTGCACCCGGCTCCCCGGCACCAGCTTCATCTCCCGCGCCGCGCTGCCGCGGTTAACCGCGATCTCCACCAGCCCGTTGGCGTTGGCGAACCAGAAGGCCTCGCCCGCCGGCTTCTCACCGAAGGTGCGCACCTGGCCGAGGGTCCGGTCGCCCACCTGGATGCCGGCGCCATCCGCCAGCTGTTCCGCGCGCAAGCCGGTAATCCCGTTGCCGAAGGCGTCCACGTAGAGCACCCGGGCGAGATCCTCCGGCCAATCCGGTATCGCCATTTTCGCCGGCGGCAGGGACAGGCCGCGGCCCTGGGTCAACCGCGCCGCGGTGGGTGCGAACACGTCACGGCCATGAAAGCTTGCCGAGGCGTGCCCGGGTACCGCCAGCTCAAAGGTACGCACCAGCTTTGCCCGGCGTGCCACGATACTCAGCAGGCCGTTGTCCGGCGCCAGGAGCCAGTAATGGTCCGCATGCATCGCCAGGCAACGACGGGGGCCACCGACGCCCGGGTCCACCACGCAGCAGAAAACGGTGCTTTCCGGAAACTCGTTGATATAGGCGGGCAACAGGTAGGCGCCTGCCTGCACGCTCCAGGGTGGAACATCGTGCAGCAGGTCGATTACCGGAACCCCGGGCGCCCGCTGCGCAAGCACATTGTGCATCTGCCCGACGTAGGGGCTTCCGCTGCCAAAATCCGTAAACAGAACGATCATGCGCTTGCCTCCGCAGGCCGCCGCGGCAACGCCACGCTCGCCAGTCCGGCGAGGATTGCAGTGCCGAGAAGAAACAGGTGCAGGTTAACCGCCGCCGGCAGTGTGGACTCGGCGGCCACGCCGAACGGCAACAGCGCCGCCACGATTCCGGCTTCGTAGGTGCCGGCGCCAGCCAGTCCGTGCACCGGCAACACGCTGGTCAGGTCGCCCGCGATCGCCGCCAGCCAGGCCTGGGTAACCGGAACCGCCAGGAACAGCTGGAATACCCAGGCGAATACCAGCAGCTTCACCATCCAGTTGAGCCAGGTCCACAGCCAGGTGTACCAGAAGGCGCCCGCGGCACGCGGCAGGCTCGCCAGCAGGTCCGCCGCCAGGTCCATCATCCGGGTGCCCCGACGTTTTTCCACGAAGCGACTGGCGGCATGCGAGAAACGATAAGCCAGGTAGGGAAACGGCGCCAACCACAGGCCCCAGTACCAGTATTGCGGGTAACGATCGCGCAGCACCACCATCAGGCCCAGCATCAGCAGCGTGTGCAGATCCAGCATGCGAAACCACAATAGCACCGGCACCGAGCGACGCGCCGGGATATTGAAGTAGCGCCCCATGAGCAGCGGGAAACTGAGCTCGCCGCTGCGCATGGGCAGCAGGATGTTGAGCAGGTTATGCTGCAGAAAGAGCCGCAGGCACAGCCCGTACCGGCCACGCATTTCACCGAGGAAATAGTGAAACAGGCGCAACGCCCGGATGCCGTAGCTCACCATCACCAGCGATGCCGCCGCCGCTACATAGTGCGGCGGTAACGCAGCCCACGGGCGCAGCAACTCCGCCCAGCGGAAGGCATACTCGACGTAGCCAACGAAGGCCAGGAAGATCACTGTCGCGATGAAAATGCTCCACCGGCGGGAGATCCAGGACATGCAGGAACCTCGGGAGTCCTTGCGTGCAGTCTATCGAAGCCGCGCAGACTGATCCACGCGGCCGGCTTCCGTGGCCGGCGCTGCTGGTGGCCCTCACCGCCGCCTTCTTCCTGGGGCTGGGCGAGGTACCGCTGTTTGACGTGGACGAAGGCGCCTTCGCCGAGGCCAGCCGGGAGATGCTCGCCGGCGGCGACTGGGTTTCACCGCAACTGAACGGCGAACCGCGCTACGACAAGCCGGTGCTGGCCTACTGGCTGCAGGCCGGGGCCATGAGCTGGTTCGGACCGACTGCCTTCGCGGCGCGGCTGCCCTCCGCACTGGCCGCCTGCCTGTGGATGCTGCTGCTGTTCCGATTCGTTCGTTCCCTGCCGCAAGCGATTGACCCGGCGCTGGCAAGCCTGCTGCTGGCCACCGGCATACAGGTGCAGCTCATCGCGCGCGCCGCCACCGCGGATGCGTTGCTGAACCTGTTCCTGGCAGGTTCGCTTTTTGCCGTGTTCCGGTACTGGCGCGAGCCGCGCACCCGTCACCTGCTGTGGGCCTATGCTTGCGCCGGGCTGGGTTTTCTTGCCAAGGGGCCGGTGGCACTGCTGATCCCCGCTGCGGTGAGCCTGGCGTTCTTCGCCAGCACCGCTTCCCTGGGCCGCTGGTGGCGCGCCGCCCTGGATCCGCGCGGCTGGCTGCTGTTTGCGCTGCTGGTGCTGCCCTGGTACGGCGCGCAACTGGCTCGCGAGGGCTTTGCCTTCGTCGAGGGATTTTTCCTGCACCACAACCTGGAGCGGTTCCGCACGCCACTGCACGGCCGCAGCGGCAGCCTGGTCTACTACCTGCCGGTACTGCTGCTGGGGATCAGCCCCTTCACAACCCTCGGGATCACCGTGCTGGCGCGGGCGCGAAGCCTGTGGCGGGAACCGTTGACCCGCTTCGGGCTCATCTGGTTCGGCTTTGTGCTGGTGTTCTTTTCCCTGTCCGGGACCAAGCTCTCCCACTACCTGGTGTACGGCTATACCGGCCTGGCCCTGTGCATGGCCGCCTGCGTGCCGCAGTTGCGCGGGCGCGCCCTGCACCTGTTGCCACTGGCCGGGTTTTTTGCCGTGCTGGCGGCCCTGCCGTGGCTGTTCGCGCGGGCCGCTGGTTGCCTGGCGGCGGGACGCCTGCAGTCGGAAATGGCGGCGGCGGACGCCTTTATCCCGGGATTCAGTGCGCTGGCGATAGCCGGACTGGCGCTGGCCCTGGCACTGGCCTTCTGGCCACGCCTGTCCCTGGTGCCGGCACTGGCCACCGCCGGACTGGCCTCGGCGGTGGCAAACGCGATGCTGGTGCTTCCGCTGCTGGCCACGGTCTGGCAGCAGCCGGTAGTGGAAGCCGCCGCCCGCACGGGAGCGGCTGCGCCGCTGTATATGTGGCGCATCAACAAGCCCAGTTTCCTGTTTTACACGCAGCGCACCGTGAACCACGATCAACCACGGCGGAGCGGTGACCAGGTGCTCACCCGCCAGCAACAGCTCGGCTTTCTGGGAAAGGTGCGGATCGACTACGCCCGCTACGGCATCGTGCTCGCCACCCTGGAGGCGGACCAGCCGGCGGACGCCCCGGAGCGGGAACGGCTCAGGAGGACCGGGTCGCTGGCGGCGTGTTTGTTGCCCGGGCACGGTACGCGCTAAGCAGCCCGGCGGCGATACAGACCAGGGCCACCAGCGCCTGCAGCCAGCGGGTACCGGGATAGCCGGTATCCCGGAACGGCAACCACGCGGCACAGCCGAGAAACAACATTCCCAGCAGGTGCTGCCCGGGCCGCCAGGCGGCCAGCCGCACCGGCACCAGGTACGGACCCAGCACACCGCACATCCAGCCCAGGGCCGCGCCGGCGGCCACGTCCTGGGGCCAGTGAGCCCCCACCACCACCCGCGAAAGGGCCACCGCCAGCGCCACCGGCAACAGCACCGGCAACCAGCGCGGGCGCGCCACGCCCACCAGCCCGGCAAAGGTAAAAATGGCAGTGGTATGACCGGACGGGAGCGCACCCTGTTTGAGCGCCGGGCCGATCACCGTCACCGCGTCGCGGCCAAGGGCCGCCACCGGACGTGCCACGTCCAGCAGGTCTTTCAGGGTATGCGAGACGGCGGTGGCGACCAGCGCCGCCAGCAGCAGGCTCCAGGACAGCGCCGGGGCCCGGTAGACCAGCAGCAGCCCAAGCGACAGCAGCAGCAGCGCATCCCCCAGCACGGTGATCGACGCCCAGGCCGGTCCGGGAAGGCCCCGCGGCGGGTTCTGGTTCAACCAATCGAACCACTCGCGGTTCAGATCACCCGTCAGCAACGCCACCAGCGCCAGCCCCGCCAGGGGCACCCCCCACCACAGGGCAATTACGCTCAGCCTATTCGAAACGGTAGCCGAAACGTTTGATGTCATCGCTAAAGTACTCGGCGATCAACGCGGCAGTCCGATCGTTGTAATAGTTTCGGTAGTCGCTTCGGTCGGTGGCCCGTCGCCGGTGTGGCAGCTCCCGCCGGGCAACGCCGATCCGCTGGCAGACGGTGTCGAAGTCCTCCTGCAGGTTTTCGTAGCGGCCTACGAAGTCCACCAGCAGCTTGCCGTCCATATCCACCAGGCAATCCGTCTGGCGCTGGATGGAGTTATCCAGGTGGTAGTTCCATGGACGGTCCGGATCCAGCTTGCGCTCCAGGAAAGCGTTGAAATTCTCGCAGCCTTCCAGCACATGCGGACGCTCGCGCCGGATATGGTGATAGGAGCTGACCTGCAGATCCCAGGGGTTGCGCACGAAACTGAACTTGTACAGAGAGTCAAAAAAATCCCGCGGCAGCATCTCGTGGGCGGCAATGACCTTGGCATGCCGCGGGAACTTGATGCCGATGCGATGCCCGTACAGATGGGAGATACGACTACACAGCATCATCACCAGGTTGTTGGGGTCGCGCCAGCGCAGTCGCGTGAGGCTGGCACGCACGCTGGTGCCGCCGGTCTTGGCGATGTGCACGAACAGGAACTTGTACTTCAGGGACAGCAGCACGATCAGGCCTGTTCCCGGATTCGCGAAGCGGCGTTTGCCATCACCACCAGATTTGCGTACGCGGATTTAGCTTTCATCAACGGCTGCATCGGTCAGGTCTGCCTTGCATCATAAGTGAGCACCCGCAAATATGCATCGGCGCTGGCGGTCACACTGTGTCCGGAAGCGGCTTCGCGCAGGCGCTGCGAGTCCGGCGGCGCTGCCAGCACCTCCGCCATGGCTTGAGCCATGGCCGCAACGTCTGCCACCGGCACCAGTGGAGCGACTTCGCCGCCGCGCAGAATCTCGCGCGGACCGCTGGGGCAGTCGGTGGCCACCACCGGCGTGCCCAGGGCAAGCGCCTCGGTGAGGGCGTTGGGCGATCCTTCCCAGCGCGAAGAAAGCACGAACAGGTCCGCATGGGCGATCCAGATTGCGGCGTCATCGACAAAGCCCGGCAGGCTGACCCGCTGGGCGATGCCGAGTTCCGCGGCCAGTTCGCGGGCGGCGGCCAGTCCGCGTCCGGAACCAAGAATGACCAGGCGCGCGGGCGTTTCCAGCCGGGCGAAGGCGCGCAGCAGGGTGGGGAAATCCTTCTGTCGGGTAAAGCGGCCGACCCCGATGACCACCGGCCCCTGCCCCTGCGGCCAGCCCGCGGGCCGGGGAGCGGAATTGGCGGCGAGTAGGCGTTCGTCCACCACCGGGTTGTCGACCACGGGCAGTCGCTCGCGGGGCATGCCGGTAAGCCGTTGCAGGTCGGCGGCCACGCCCTCGGATACCGCGATCACCGCGTCTGCCCGCGGATAGAAGAACCGGATTCCGACACGCCAGAACCAGCGGGACAGCAGGGACCGGTGGGCCACGGACGCCGATACGGTCGTGCCGATGCGGATCACCAGGCGCACCGGCACCCGCGCCAGCCAGCGTGCGATGACCGCCGCGCGCCCGGCCCGGTCCTTTGCCGCAAGCAATGCGTCGGGGCGCGCCCTGCGCAGGTAGCGGGCCACCGCCAGCGCACTGGTAAGACTGTGCCGCGCCTGCAGGGGAATGATATTCACCCCGACCGGCAGGCCGGCAAGATGCGGTCCCCGTTGATGCACCAGCAACAGATCCAGGTCCACCTCGCGGGCGGACAAGCCACACACCAGGTTGGCGATCATGCGCTCGACGCCGCCGCCACCGGAAAACGATGCCAGCACGGCAATGCGAGGACGTTTGCTGGCGGCATTCATGGGCCACGCCAAACGGCGAGGTAGGCGGCGGCGCTGGCGGCCACTTCGTACTCGCTCATGGCTGCGCGCAAGCGCGCCGCCGGGGTCGGTTGATCCAGCATTTCCGCCAGCCCACGGCTGAGGGCGCCGGCATCCCCCACCGGCACCAGCACACCCAGGCGTCCGCCCTGCAGCAATTCCGCCGGTCCGCTGGGGCAATCGGTGGACACCACCGGCACCCCCAGCGCCATCGCCTCCACCAGCGCCGCGGGCAGCCCCTCCCAGCGCGAACTGGCGGCAAATACCGCCGCGCGCGCCATCCAGCCATACACCTCGTTGCTGAAGCCGGGAAGCAGTACGTCGTCCGCCACGCCCAGTTCCCGTACCAGGCCTTCCAGTTGCCCGCGCCGGCGGCCCTCGCCCAGGATGACCAGCCGCGCCGGGCGCTGCGCGCGTAGCTGCGCGAAGGCTCGCAGCAACGTGGCGAAGTCCTTGCGTGCGCCCAGTTCTCCGACTCCGAGCACCAGGGGCACGCCGGTGTCACGCAACCAGGGATGCCCGGGCGTGCGCGCCGCCCGCTGTTCGAGGTCCGCGGGAACCAGCGGGCTGGGCACCCGGCGAATCCGCTCCACCGGCAAGCCCGCCACCTTCGCCAGATCCAGGCGCGCGCCCTCGGATGGCACCACGATGGCGTCTGCGTAGCGATACAGCAGGCGCATGGACACGCGTTGCATACCGCGTTGCCACAGGCCACGGCTGGCGAGATCCCGGGACACGGTGGTGCCGGTTCGGAGTACCAGGCGCAGCGGAACGCCGGAGAGCCGGCGGGCCAGCAGGGCAACGCGGTTGATCCGGTCTTTGTCGCACAGCAACGCCTGCGGCCGCTCCTCGCGCAGGTACCGGCACAGCGGCAACAGGCTGCTATTGATATGGGAGACGGCGAGATCAATACGGCGCACGCTCGCCGGCAGCGCGCCGCTGTCGTAGTAGGGCCCGTGACCGCGGATGCCCAGCAGGTCGATGGCTATCCCCTGGCCTCCGAGATGCTGAACCAGGTGGCTCATGATGCGATCCACGCCGCTGTGGCCGGACGTGGCGAGAAACAGCGCCAGCCGATTCATGCGGAACTCCAGGCGGACAGGTCCCGCTCCAGCAGCCGCGCAAGCCGGGCCACGTCATCGCGGTAGAACTCCTCCAGCACCTGGCGCGCCGCCACGGTCAGTTGCGGCGCCCGGCGGGCGGCAAACGGCCGTAACAGCAGATCGGCCAGGTTGAGCAGCTTGCCCAACGGGCGCTGCCACGCGCGGCCACCCGCCAACCGGCGCATGGGTACCCGCAGGCGCAACCGCGCCAGCGAGTACACCGTCGGGTTAACCCGCCGCCGGGGCGGCCGCGGCACGAACTCGCCGCCCAGGCCGAGAAATCCGGTGGTCCGTGCCATGGCTTCTTCCGGCCCGCCGGCGAGGTCCTCGTGCAGCAGCACCAGCATCTGCCGCGCATCGAAGTGCTCGCGATAGCGCTCCAGCTGGCTGGCGTACAGGCCATACTCCAGCACCGCGCATTCCGCGGGTTCCAGTTGCGGATAACGAACCGCCCGCTGCGTCAGCCAGCGGCTCACTGGCAGCAACGGCAGGCGTCCCTTCTGCATATGAAAATAGTAGGCCGCAACCGCGCGCCGCACCGGGTCGCGCAACACCGCGATCATGCGCAGGTCCGGCAGCAGGCGCGCCAGGCGACCGGGGCACTCGGGCAACGCCAGCAAGTCGGGACGTTTGAAACCGGTAATACCGGGGCCGTGTCCGTCAAACTGCTGGCAGAAGGCATCGAAACCGTTGGCATCGAAATGCGGGTCTTCGAAAAACGTCTGCTCCCGCGGGTGCATCCATACTCCGGGGTGCTGGCCCAGGCTGGTGCGCAGGAACGAGGTGGCCGCCTTCTGCGCACCGATGATGGCAAAGTCGGGCTTCATCCCGCACCGGCTCCGTCGGCCGGACCGGAAAGCACCGCCAGGTAGGCGCGCGCGCTGGGCTGCATGTGGTACTCCACCACCGCCTCGGCCAGCCGCTCCGCCGTCGGTGGCGCCGCCAGGGTCCGCGCCATGGCCTCCGCCAGCGCCGCGACGTCCGCCACCGGCACCAGCGGGCCATAGCGGCCGCCGGCGAGGATTTCCCGTGGCCCGCTGGGGCAGTCCGTGGAGACCACCGGACAACCCACCGCCAGCGCTTCCGCCAGCGCGTTGGGAGATCCCTCCCAGGCCGAGGACAGCACGAACAGGTCGGCCTGCGCCAGCCAGGCGTGCGGATTGTCGACGAAGCCCGGCAACCGGACGTCGTCCTGCACCCCCAGTTCCCGCGCCAGGTTCTCCAGTCGTTGCTGCTGACGCCCCTGGCCCAGGATCAGCAAACGCACCGGGCGCTGCGCCCGCAGGCGCGCGAAGGCCCGCAACAGGGTGGGAAAGTCTTTCTGCCGGCGCAGCCCGCCCATCCCGATCAGCACCGGCACCTCATGCCCGGGCGCCAGCCAGGGATGACCGGCGGGCTGTTGGGCACGGGCGAGCAGTTCCGGGGTGATCACCGGGTTGCGGATGACGGAAATGGTGCTAACCGGGACCCCGGCGATGTCCGCCAGGTCGTCGGCGACCCCCTGGGACACCGCCACCAGCGCGTCGGCACGGCGCGTGGTTGCGCGCACCTGGCGCCGGGTGCGCCAGGCGGACCACCAGCGCCGGCGCCCGGCACGCAGGCGGGCGGAAAACGTGGTGCCGGTACGCAGCACCACCCGCAGCGGCCATTGCAGGTGGTCGCGGGCATCCAGGGCGACCCGGTCATCCGCCAGTTTGGCGGACAGCAGCGCCTGGGGCCGCTCGGCCTCCAGGTGCCGCAGTAGCTGATCGCGCCGTTGCCGCGACGAGCCCGGCGCAATGCGCACCACCCGTACGGCCGGTGGAAGCTGGTCGAGAAACGGCGCCGGACCCTCGCGGGTCACCAGCGAGATGTCGCAGTCCAGCGAGGCGAGACCGCGCGCCAGGTGCACCAGCATGCGTTCCACGCCGCCGTCGCCGAAACTCGATATGAATAGGCAGATGCGCATGCGGTGGGCAGGAATCCGGAGGATTCTAGCAGCGTATTAGGGTGTCGCGCAGGTCTGCCCGCCGACACCGTCGGGATAACGGATGGCTCCGGAAAGGGACCGTGCCATGGGGGTCCGCCGGGGCCCGCGCGGATGGCCCGCGACTTTTTGGTGCATAATCAACCCGCCGATGTCCCCCGCAAACAACAAGCCCGCCCGCCGGGTTCTGGATGACGTAGGCGTAGTGGGCTTGGGCATGTTCTGTTTCGGCCTGCGGCTCTCTACCTCCCTCGCCAGCATGGGTCTGCTGGTCTGCCACCTCGCCGTGCTGTTTCAGCCACGCCTGTGGCGGCCGCTGTTGCAGGACCCCATGGTTCGCGTGGTGCTGCTGTTCGCCGTGTATCTCATCGGCCTCACCTGGTGGTCCGTGGAGCGCTGGCCGGTGGCCAACGAAGAGCACCTGCGAGGGGCAGAGAAACTGTTCCAGTTGTGGCTGTTTCTGCCACTGGCGTACTGGTTCCGGGGCGATGCCCGGCGCATCGCCCTCGGCCTGGTGCTGGCGGCCACCGGTTTTCTCGCCATGACCCTGTATCACTTCGATCCGGGTCGCGTCGAACACTGGCTGGCCGGTGACCGCGGCGGATTCGGCATGGCGGCCTTATCGTTCGGCCTGTACAGCGTGGTGGTGTTGCTGGGCCTGTTTGCCTTCGCCGGTCGCCTGATCGGCCGCCCGGAACACCGCTGGTTCAGCATCCCCTTGTGGTTGCTCGGCATTGCCTTTTTCAGCCAGGCCACCATTCTGTCGCTGTCCCGCGCCACCTGGCTGGCCGCCCTGCTGGTGTTTCCGCCAGTGCTCTGGTACTCCCTTTCGCGCATGGACGCCGACGCGCGGCGCCTGTCGCGCTTCGCTGCAGCCGCTGCGCTGGTGATCCTGGCGGCGCTGGTGGTGTACCACGCGGACACCCTTGGCGACCGGATCGCCAAAGAAACCGCGGTAATGGGTTCGCTGATAGACCTGGACCCGGCATCGGTTCCCTGGGATCCGAACAACAGCCTGAGCGTACGCGTCCACCTGCACCGGTTTGGATTTCATTTCCTGGGACAACGCCTGATGACCGGCTGGGGTCCCGGGGGCACCGAGTTCCTGCTGGCGACCCGCTTGCCGGAAGGTGTCCAGCCGTTCCAGGACCTGCACAACAGTTACCTGGAGTTGCTGCTGCGCCTGGGCGTGGTGGGCACGCTGTTTTTTCTTGCCGGCGCCTATTTCTTTTTCCGCAGCCTGTGGCACGCGCGGCGTTACATGCCCGCCGACCTGAGCGCCTTTACCTGGGGTGGCCTGTTCCTGATCGCTATCTGGAGCTTTTTCGACTTCCGCATGCTCAACCCGGACTGGCGGTTTCTTTGGCTGTTGTTCGGAGGCATCGGCTACAGCTTCGCGCTGCGCGAACGCATCCCCGACCGCTGACCCGCCATGTGTGGCATCGCCGGAGTTCTGCAGACCGGGGCGCCGGTCGAGCGCGATCTGCTCACCGGCCTGTGCGCGCGACTGGCCCACCGGGGCCCGGACGCCGAGGGGATTTTCCAGGACGGCGCCCTGGGCCTGGCGCATACCCGGCTATCCATCATTGACGTCCGCGGCGGTGACCAGCCGCTGACCAACGCCGACGGCAGCGTGGTGGTGGTAGCCAACGGCGAAATCTACAACCACGTGGAAGTTCGCGAGCAACTGGAAGCCCGCGGTCACCGGTTTCGCACCCAGTCCGACTGCGAATGCCTCGTGCATGCCTGGCGCGAGTGGGGCGATGATTTTCTCGACCACCTCAGCGGCATGTTCGCTTTCGCCCTGTGGGACCGCCGCGACCGCTGCCTGCTGCTGGCGCGGGACCGGTTGGGCATCAAGCCACTGTTCGTGTACCAGACCGCGGAGCGAATCGCCTTCGCCTCGGAACTCAAGGCCCTTCGCCCGCTGCTGGCCACGGAGCCGGAAATCGACGCGACGGGGCTGGCCCAGTACCTGAACGCCCAGTACACCACCGGCCGCACGACCCTGCTTGCCGGGGTAACCCGCGTGTTGCCCGGCGAGCTGTGGCGGATCGACTCTTCCTTAGGCGTGCAACGCCGACGTTACTGGGACCTGCGCGATGTCTCCCCCTCCCCCATGAGCGCGGCGGAAGCGAACGAGGCGTTTGAATCCCTGATGCAGACGGTGATGCGTGAGCACATGCGCACCGACGTACCGTTCGGCCTGTTTCTTTCCGGTGGCCTGGATTCTTCCAGCCTGCTGGCACTGCTCAGCGAACTGGATACCGATCCGGTGCGTGCCCTGTCGCTGGGGTTTTCCGGGCATGCCGATCATGACGAATCGGCCCAGGCGCGAACGCTGGCGCAGGCATTTACGCCGCGCCACACGGTGCTCGAGGTGGACCGCGATGCCATGTTCGGCAGCCTGCCAACCAGCATCTGGGCGGCGGATGAACTGATGCTGGACTATGCCAGCCTGCCGACCCTGGCGCTGGCCCGTCGCGCAGGGGCAGAGCTGAAAGTGGTATTCACCGGCGAAGGCGGCGATGAGGTGTTCGCCGGTTACGGCCGGTACCGGATGTCGGCGCCGGAACGCGCGGTCCGCGCGCTGCTGCACCCCGGCTCCGGTGGCTTCCGCACCCGCGGAGCGTTTCGGGGCGCCTGGCCGGGGCGCCTGTTTCGCCCCCCGCTTTCCCAGGCGTTACCGTGCTGGCGGGAGCCGGTGCGGGAACTGTGGAACGCGGCGCGGGACGACTGGTCCGCGGTACAGAAGATGCAGTACGTGGACCTGTGTACCGCGCTGCCGGACAACCTGCTGG
>JAJDOE010000026.1 GCA_022340345.1 Gammaproteobacteria bacterium | reverse complement strand
TCCTCGGTGAACACGTACTCGGCGTAGACCTCCTCGCCGCAGTCCACCCACAGGTCGTAGACCTCGCGCAGACTGCCGAGCTTCTTGCCCTCCTCGCCCATGTCCCGCAGCCGCTCTTCCAGGCGCTCGATGGCCTGCAGGCCGATGCGCGCAAAGGCCGCCTTGTAATCCTGCAGGGCGCGCAGGTACTCCATGCCCAGTCGCGCCAGTTCCTTGGCGTCGTCCTGCTGTTCCCGGGTGTAACCGACCCCCGGGGCCTCCAGGAACCGGTTCAGGCGGATGCGCGGATCCCACTGGGAGTCCGCATGCGGCGCCAGGTCGCCCATGCGGCTCATGGCCTCCTGCCAGGTACCCAGCATCTGCACCCAGGGACCGGCGAAATCCTCGTTCGGGTGCAGGTCTCCGGCGATCTGCTCCAGTGCCTTGTGCCAGTCCACGCCGGCCTCGCCGAGGGTGGCCACGGACTTGGACTGCCTGGCGATGGCCTCGGAGAGGGCGAAAAACTGCTTGCCCAGGCCGATCAGGCGGCTGAACAGTTCGCGGGTGGGCTCCGGGGAACCTGGCTGCACGGTCTGCCACCAACTGTCCAGGGAGCGCTTGAGGGGCTCGGCGGCGCCCATGCCATTGGCGGGAGGCGTAAAACTGCCCATCTTGTCCATGTACTGACGCTGGGCGTTCATCCAGGCGTCGGTCCAGGCGGAAAACGGATTGTCGGATGCGTTCATACTGCGGCTCCTGAATTCCCCGTCGCGGGGTCTTTTGTGCAGTGCAGCATTCATGCTATCATTTGCTATATTGCACTGCAACAAAATGTGGCTCCGGAAGCAATCCGGGGCCGATTCACCGGAGGATTCCAGACCATGGCAGACACACTCGTCCTCGCCGGCGCGGTACGCACCGCCATCGGCAGTTTTAACGGCACCCTGGCCGGCATTCCCGCCAGCGACCTGGGTTCCCTCATTATCCGCGCGGTGCTGGCGCGCACCGGGGTGACGCCCGAGCAGGTGGACGAGGTCATCCTCGGCCAGGTACTGACCGCCGGCACCGGACAGAACCCGGCCCGCCAGGCGTCCATCAACGCCGGCCTGCCCCACATGGTCCCGGCCATGACCATCAACAAGCTGTGCGGCAGCGGACTCAAGTCCGTGCACCTGGCGGCCCAGGCGATCCTCGCCGGTGACGCGCAGATCATCATCGCCGGTGGCCAGGAAAACATGAGCGCCGCCCCCCACCTGCTGCCCAATTCCCGGCTCGGCGCCAAGCTCGGTGACTGGGCGCTGCAGGACAGCATGCTGCGGGACGGACTGCTGGACGCCTTCCAGGGCTACCATATGGGCACCACCGCCGAGAATATCGTTGAAAAGTTCGGCCTAAGCCGGGAGGAACAGGACGAGTTCGCCGCCACCTCCCAGCAGCGCGCGGAAGCCGCGCAGAAGGCCGGGCGCTTTGCCGACGAAATCACCCCGGTGGAGATCCCCCAGCGCAAGGGCGACCCGATCATTTTTGATACCGATGAATTCCCCCGCCACGGCACCACCGCCGAGGGCCTGGGCAAACTGCGCCCGGCCTTCAGCAAGGAAGGCACCGTGACCGCCGGCAACGCCTCGGGCATTAACGACGGCGCCGCCGCGGTACTGGTAACCACGGAATCGCGGGCGAAGGAACTGGGCATCGAACCCATGGCGCGTATCGTCGCCTGGGCCAATGCCGGAGTGGACCCGGCGATCATGGGCACCGGCCCGATCCCCGCCACCCGCCGCTGCCTGGAACGGGCCGGCTGGAGTGTCGGCGACCTGGAGCTGGTGGAGGCCAACGAGGCGTTTGCCGCCCAGGCCCTGTCGGTGAACAAGGAACTGGGCTGGGACCCGGCGATCGTCAACGTCAACGGCGGCGCCATCGCCCTGGGACACCCGATCGGCGCCTCCGGGGCGCGGGTGCTCACCACCCTGCTGCACGAAATGATTCGCCGCGATGCGAAGAAGGGGCTGGCGACGCTGTGTATCGGCGGCGGACAAGGGGTGGCTCTCGCCGTTGAACGGTAGGCAGCACAACCGTTTGCCAACAGCAATGCACGCATTGAGCACACAGCCGTTCCGACGCCTAATACAAGGTGTTGCTCTCGCAGTGGAACGTTGATTGATAGATGTTGTTTTTAAGTAGCGAATTCGAACCAGAGGGAATCAGGCAATGAGCAATCTGCAAGGCAAAGTAGCGCTGGTCACTGGCGGCACCGGCGGCATTGGCACCGCCATCTGCGCGGCCCTGGCGGCCGAGGGCGCCACCGTGGTCACCACCTTTCATAGCAACGAGGACAAGGCGAAGGCCTGGCAGGCCGCCCGGGACTTTGCGGTGCAACTGGTGCAGTGCGACGTATCGGAATTCGACTCCGCGCAGAAGGCGGTGGCGGAGGTCGAGGCGAACGTCGGTCCGGTGGACATCCTGATCAACAACGCCGGGATCACCCGCGACACCACCCTGCGCAAGATGACCGCCGAACAATGGACCGCGGTCATCCAGACCAACCTGAACAGCGCGTTCAATATGACCCGTCCGCTGATCGAGGGTATGACCAGCCGTGGCTTCGGCCGCATCGTCAACATCTCCTCGGTCAACGGGCAGAAGGGCCAACTGGGACAGACCAACTATTCCGCCGCCAAGGCGGGCGTGCACGGTTTCACCATGGCCCTGGCCCAGGAAGTGGCGCGCAAGGGCGTCACCGTGAACACCATTTCGCCGGGCTACATCGCCACCGAGATGGTGATGGCGGTTCCCGAGGAGATCCGGCAGAAGATCGTCGCCCAGATCCCGGTGGGACGCCTGGGAGAGCCCGCCGAGATCGCGCGCCTGGTGGCCTTCCTGTGCGCCCCCGAGTCCGGCTTCATGACCGGTGCCGACTTTTCCATCAACGGCGGCCAGCACATGTACTAGCCGAAGGACGGAAATACCGGTTTCGTCCCAAGGGCGTGGACCTGGCCGGTCCACGCCCTTTTTTGTGCCCCACCACCGCAATTGCGGTCGACAGATTCTCAATATCCCGACAAGCAGGTACGATCCACTCCATGAGCGACACCCGCATCATCAAGAAGTACCCCAACCGGCGCCTCTACGACAGCGAACAGTCCCGCTACATCACCCTGGCCGAGGTGCGGCAGCTGGTGATGGCCGGCGTGGACTTCGAGGTGCGCGACGCCAATTCCGGCGACGACCTGACCCGCTCGCTGCTGCTGCAGATTATCGCCGAGCAGGAGGCGGGCACGGGCAACCCGGTATTCACCAACGAGATGCTGACCCAGATCATCCGCTCCTACGGGGATGCCATGGACGGGGTATTCGGCAACTTCCTGCAGCGCAGCTTCGAGCTCTTCGGACAGAGCCAGAGCGCATTCCAGGAGGCGGTGGAAAAGGCCGCGGGCTCCAACCCCTGGACCTCGATGATGACCGAAATGACCCGCCGCAATATCGAGGCCTGGCAGGGCTTCGGCGCCCCGCCAGCGGCGGGCCAGGATCCGGACAAGGACAAGTCGGGCTCCTGAACCGGGATACGGGCGGTCCCACGGCTTCCGTACCCCGCACTGCAACATCCTGTTTTCCGCTCCGGAAACCCGCCGGAACCACCGGAAAACATCCGTTTTTCACATAAAACCAATGTCTTAGCGATTTTGCTGCATCGCAGCAAAAAATGCTTGACAAGCCATCCCCGGTCTTTTATTGTGCACTGCAACAAGATTGCTGCGCCGCAACAATCAACATCTGTAACCGAGACGAGGTAACACCATGTACGAGAACACCGCCAATACCGCCCTCGAGGCCGGCAAGAAACTCAACACCATCAGCCTGAAGGCCTTTGACCAGGTCATGGCCCTCCAGCTGCACGTACTGGACCAGGCCTTCAAGGCCGGCGTCAAACAGATGGAAGTGCTGCGCGACGCGAAGGGCTACGAAGACGTAGTCAAGGGCCAGGTCGAACTGGCCGAGCAGGCCGCCGGACAGTTCCAGGTCAACGCCAAAAAAGCGATTGAGCTGGCCAATGGCACCCGCGAGGAAGTCTCCGCCTGGGTCGAAACCAGCGCCGAGTTCGTCGTCGAGCAGGCCAAGGAAGTGACCGAGAAGGCGACCAAGGCCGCCAGCAAGGCCACGAAGTAAAGAACCCCTCCTTGCTCCTCACCGGAGCAAGCTCCTCCTCCTTTAGAGGGATTTTTGGCCCCGTTACCGAAAGGTAACGGGGCTTTTTTTTGGGGTCGCCGGCCGGGCAGGCCGGCGCCACGCCGTGCTTCAGGCTTTGGGGTAGCCCACTCCCCGCAACGCCTCGGTGATCTCGTCCAGGATCGCCGGGTCGTCGATGGTGGCCGGAACTTTGAAATCCACGCCGTCCGCGATCTTGGCCATGGTGCCGCGCAGGATCTTGCCGGAGCGGGTCTTGGGCAGCCGTTTGATGATGGTGGCCTGCTTGAAGGCGGCCACCGGACCGATCTGCTCGCGCATCTGTTTCACCAGTTCCGGCACCAGTTCCGCGTTCGACCGGTCCACACCGGCCTTGAGGACCACGAAGCCGAGCGGAAGCTGCCCCTTGAGTTCGTCCGCGACACCGATCACGGCGCATTCCGCCACGTCCGGGTGCTCCGCCAGTACCTCTTCCATGGCCCCGGTGGACAGCCGGTGGCCGGCGACGTTGATGACGTCATCGGTGCGGCTCATGATCCACAGGTAGTCGTCCTCGTCCTTGTAGCCCGCGTCACCGGTCAGGTAGTAGCCGTCGTACTTGCTGAGGTAGGCATCCAGGTAGCGCTGGTCGTTGTTCCACAGGGTTGGCAGGCAGCTCGGCGGCATCGGCAGTTTGATGACGATATCGCCCAGTTCCCCGGCAGCTTTCTCACTGCCGTCGTCGGCCAGCACCCGCACGTCAAAACCCGGCACCGCCCGGGTGGGAGAACCGGCGCGCACCGGAGCGGCCTCGATGCCCATGCAGTTGGCGGCGATGGCCCAGCCGGTTTCGGTCTGCCACCAGTGATCGATTACCGGAATGCCAAGCTTTTGTTCCGCCCAGTGCAGGGTGTCGGGGTCGCAGCGCTCGCCGGCCAGAAAAAGGATCCGGAAGTTCGAAAGGTCGTATTTCTTCAGGTATTCACCGTCCGGGTCTTCCTTCTTAATGGCGCGGAACGCGGTGGGCGCGGTGAACATCGCCTTTACCTTGTGCTCCGCGATTACGCGCCAGAAGGCGCCGGGATCCGGCGTACCCACCGGCTTGCCCTCGTAGAGCACCGTGGTGCAACCCTGCAGCAGCGGCGCGTAGCAGATATAGGAATGTCCTACCACCCAGCCCACGTCCGAGGCCGCCCAGTACACGTCGCCGGGGTCGGTATCGTAGACCGCCTTCATGGAATACTTGAGCGCCACCGCGTGGCCGCCGTTGTCGCGCACGATGCCCTTGGGCGCCCCGGTGGTGCCGGAGGTATACAGGATGTACAGCGGGTCGGTTGCCTGTACCGGCACGCAGTCCGCCGGGCCGGAGGCCGCCACCAGCGAGGCCCAGTCGTGGTCACGGCCGTCCACCAGGGTGGCCACCGCCTGGGGCCGCTGCAGGATTATGCAGGCACCCGGTTTGTGGGTGGCCAGCTCGAGGGCCTCGTCCAGCAGCGGTTTGTACTCGATCACCCGGTTGACCTCGATACCGCAACTGGCACTGAGCATCGCTTTTGGCCTGGCGTCATCGATGCGCGTGGCCAGTTCCGCCGCGGCAAAGCCGCCGAACACCACCGAGTGGATCGCACCGATACGGGCGCAGGCGAGCATGGCCATCACCGCCTGGGGCACCATGGGCATATAGATGATCACCCGGTCGCCCTTGCCTACCCCCAGCCCCTGCAGGGCGCCCGCCAGCTTCGCCACTTCGTCGCGCAACTCCCGGTAGCTCCAGGTGGCCTGGGTATTGGTCACCGGGCTGTCGTAGATCAGCGCCGCCTGGTCCGCGCGCCCGCCATCCACGTGCCGGTCCAGCGCGTTGTGGCAGGTATTCAGTTCGCCACCCACAAACCACTTGTAGAACGGCTTGTTGCTGTCATCCAGCACCTTGTCCCAGCGCCGACTCCAGTCAATGCCTTCCGCGACCTCGGCCCAGAAGGCTTCCGGATCCTCCATGGATTGCCGGTAGGCAGTTTGGTAGTCCGTCATGCGTCGTCTCCTGTTGAATTCGAAGGTTGCATCAACGCCTCGCCAGGATGGTGGTTCATTGCGGGTAGGCTAGGAGTTCCGCTGCAACAGAGCGGGCAGGCCGCCCAGGTCGCGCAATTCCGCGTGGGGCCGGAAGGGCAGCGTCTCGGGTACCTGGCCGAAGCGGTTGATCCAGGCAACCTTCAATCCCGCGCTGGAGGCCCCGGCCACGTCCCAGGCGTTGGAGGACTGGAAGGCGATCTCACCGGCGGTCACCCCCAGCCGCTCGCTGGCCAGGGCATACACCCGCGGATCGGGCTTGTAGATGCCGACGCTCTCCACCGACAGCACTTCCTCCAGCAGATCGCCGATGCCCGAGGATTGCACCGCCGCCTCGAGCATGGCGGGAGAACCATTGGAGAGGATCGCCAGTCGCTGGCCGGCATTCCTGAGCGCCGCCAGCACCGCGGGCACTTCCGGGTAGGCATCCAGGCTCAGATAGGCATTCAGCAGGTCGTCGCGCAGCGCCGGGTCGTCGATCCGGCAGCTGCTCATCGCGTAGTCCAGCGCCTCGCCGGTAACCTCCCAGAAATCCGCGTGCCGGCCCATGAGGCTGCGCAGCCAGGTGTAGCTGAGCTGCTTGTCGCGCCAGATGTTGGACAGCCGTTCGGCGTCATCACCGACGCGCTCGCGGTACCGGCCGACCGCGGAATGCACGTCGAACAGGGTGCCATAGGCGTCGAAAACGCAGGCCTTGATGTTGTCAAAGGAATCGCTCATGCGCCTCCCGTCCGCTCCAGCCATACTTCCAGTCCCTGGGCGTTGATTTTGGCGTCGAACCGCAGCAGCTCCCGCTGCTCGCCCAGCTCCAGGGCGCAGCCCCGTTCGGCAAGCTTGGCCAGCATCCAGTCCAACAGCGCGCTGGCAATGCGGTCCTCGCGCGGCTCCACGTCCTGCAACGCCAGCGCCAGCTCCGCGTGCTTCTCGATGCCGGCGCCGAGGTCCGCCGCCAGCGACGCGATATCGCCCGAAACCTGGCCAAAATGCGTCAGGTACATGCGCTCCGGCGCGAAGCTCATCAGGCGCTCCAGCGTCTGCTGCCAGGCAGCGGGATCAAACTGCACCGGGCTGGTCGTGGGAATGATAAATGCCCCCTCCTCCTGGTCGAGCTCCCGGTAGGATATGCCAAACGTGTCGCCGGTAAAAAAGCCACGGCTGGTCGCATCCCACACACAGTAGTGGTGGCGGGCATGGCCCGGAGTGTCCAGGAACAACAGTTCGCGTCCGTTGAAATCCACGCGAAAACCGTCCTCGGCCAGGATCACGCGCTGCTCGTCCACCGGCAGCAGGTCGCCGAACACGCGCTGGAATTCCGATTCGCCATATACGGCCATGGCGCCGGCCTTCAGCCGGGCCGGGTCGATCAGGTGACGCGCGCCCCGCGGGTGGGCCACCAGGGTCGCCTCCGGAAGGGCCTGCATCAGGGCCCCGGAAGCTCCGGCATGATCCAGATGCACGTGGGTGGGCATCACGTAACGCACCTGCTCCCGGGCGATGCCGCGATCCGCCAGCATCGCCAGCATCGCCGGCGCGATCAGGTGGGTTCCGGTATCGATGAAGGCGTATTCTCCGCCGGCCTCCAGCAGGTAACAGGCCGCCAGGCGGGGACGGTACAGATGGGTGTCCACGCAGGTGATCCCGAAATCCAATTCCTGGGTCGCGGGAAGAGACGGTCGGGACGAACGGGCCTGGGGCATGGCATCCTCGGTTTGAAAGCGCGCAGGCACCGATGATAGCGTGTTTCCGGAAAACCCATGGAAAACCAGCGCCTCTCCAAGACGCTCTCCCAGCGCGGCCTGTGTTCGCGCCGCGAGGCCGACGACTTCATCGCCCGCGGCTGGGTTCGCGTGGACGGCGAGGTCGTGACCACTCCCTATACCCGGGTGGCACCGGAAGCGCGGATCGATCTCGACCCGCGGGTTGCGCAGCACCAGAGCCAGGCGTTCACGGTGCTGCTCAACAAGCCGGTGGGCTACGTCTCCGGCCAACCGGAAAAAGGCTACCGCAGCGCGGCCACGCTGATCCGCGCCGGCAACCGGGACCCCGCCGACCGTGGACCGGCATTCCCGGACCGGCCGCGGGGCCTGGCGCCCGCCGGGCGGCTGGACATCGATTCCCAGGGCTTGCTGGTGCTCACCGCTGACGGCCGCGTGGCGCGGCGCCTGATCGCCCCGGACAGCGAGGTTGAAAAGGAATACCTGGTGCGGGTCGCCGGCCGCCTGGACGAAGCCGGGCTGGCGTTGTTGTGCCACGGCCTGGAGCTGGACGGCCGCCAGCTGAAGCCGGCGCAGGTGGAGTGGCTCAACCGCGACCAGCTGCGCTTCATTTTGCGCGAGGGTCGCAAGCGTCAGATCCGGCGCATGTGCGAACTGGTGAACCTGGAGGTGCGCGGACTGAAACGGGTGCGCATCGGCGGCGTGCGACTGGGCAGCCTGCCGGAAGGCAAATGGCGGCTACTGCGGCCGGGAGAGGCATTTTGAACCTGCCCTACCGGCTGGCCCGCCCGTTGTTGTTCCTGCTCAACCCCGAGCACGCCCACCAGCTGAGCCTGGCGCTGCTTTCGCGCATGCCGTGGCTCGTGGGTACCCGGCCGGCGCCGGATCCGGTCCTGCACACCAGCCTCGCGGGGCTGGCCCTCGAAAATCCGCTCGGGCTCGCGGCCGGGCTGGACAAGGAGGGCTGCTGTACCGCCGCCTGGCAGCGAATGGGTTTTGGATTCGTGGAACTGGGCACCGTCACCCCGAAACCGCAGCCGGGCAACCCGCGACCGCGCCTGTTTCGTCTGCCTGCCGAGCGGGCACTGATCAATCGCATGGGATTCAACAGCGGCGGACTGACCGCATTCGTGCCCAGACTGGAGCAGTCCCGCACGCCGTTGCCGCGGGGCATCAACCTCGGCCGCAACGCGGATACCCCCAACGCCCTGGCGGCCCGCGATTACCGCACCGGACTGGCGGCGGTGTACCGGTACGCGGCCTACGTGGTGCTGAACGTGTCTTCGCCGAACACCACCGGACTGCGCGAGCTGCAGGACGTGGAGGCGCTGGCCGGCCTGCTCGCGGAGGTGGCGGCCCGGCGGGACGAACTCGCGCAGCAATATGCCCGGCAGGTTCCGGTACTGGTTAAAATTGCCCCGGACCTGTCGCCGGACGCCGCCCGCCAGGCGGCGCGGCTGGTCCGGCAGACCGGCCTGGACGGCGTGATCGCCACCAACACCACCCTGGCGCGCCCGGGCCTGGAAGCGGATCGCCGGGCCGGCGAGGCCGGTGGCCTGAGCGGCGCGCCGCTGGCGGAGTTGGCCGCGGCGACCCTGGCGGCGGTGGTGGACGAACTGGCGGGCGCGGTCCCGGTCATCGCCAGTGGCGGAATATTCGATGGGGAACAGGCCTGGCAACGACTGGCCGCCGGAGCCAGCGCGGTGCAGATTTACACCGCCTTGATCTACGAGGGCCCGGCGGTGGTCGGCAGGATCCTGGCGGAGTTGTCGCGCCGGGTACACGCGGCCCGGGCCAGCAGCCTGGAGCAAGCGCTGTCCGGGGAACGAGCCGCGAGGCAGACATGAAACGCAGTGAATTCCCCCGCATCGCGGTGTTCCGACACATCGTGCGCGACCACATGGAACCGCCACCGCCGCTGGTGAAGGCCGACACCACCGGTGCCGAGGTATTGCGCATTCTGCGCGAGACACCCAGTTCCAGCGTGTTGGTGCACAACGGCGACCGCCGGCCCACCGGCATCATCACGGAACGCGACGCGGTGCGCCGCCTGACCCATCCCGCCAGCCAGCGCGCCGGGGAACTGGCAAATACGCCCCTGCACAGCGTGCAGGACAGCGACTACCTCTACCACGCCATCGCCAACATGCGCCGCCGCGAGCTGCGCCACATGCCGGTTTGTGATGCCGATGGCCGGGTGGTGGGGATTTTGCACCTGCACAAGGCCATGGCGGTGGCGGCCGGCCGCCTGCTGCACCAGATTGACCGCCTGACCCACGAGGAAAGCCTGGAGGGCCTGCAACACGTCAAGGAGGCCCAGGTGGAGGTGGCGGAGCGCCTGTTCGAAGAATCCGTACCGGTTCCGGAGATCCAGGGGCTGCTCACCCAGGTCAACAACGACATCTACCGTCGCATCGTGCAGCTGGTGATGGCCGATATGCGAGCGGGCGGATGGGGGGACCCGCCGGTGGATTTCTGCGTCATCGTGATGGGTTCCGGTGGGCGCGGCGAGAGTTTCCTGTTTCCCGACCAGGACAACGGCTTCATCCTCGAGGACTACCCGGACGAACAGCACCCGCGGGTGGACCGCTTCTTCATCGAGCTCGGCGAACGCATGACCCGGGCGCTGGACGACGTCGGCATCACCCTGTGCCGGGGATTCGTCATGGCGACCAATCCCCTGTGGCGCAAGTCCATCAGCCAGTGGCAGCAGCAGATCGGCGGCTGGCTGAAGCATCCCGGGGAACGCACGTTGCGCCTGTCGGATATCTTTTTCGATTTTGCCTCGGTCTCCGGCAACGCCACCCTCGCCACCCGGTTGCGGGACTACCTCACCGGCCGGGTGGCGCAACATCACGGGTTCCTGCGCCAGATGCAGGCGGTGCAGGCCGACCACAACGTGGCACTGGGCCTGTTCGGCCGGCTGACCCCGGACAACAGCCCGGGCCCGCACCGGGGGGACCTCAACCTCAAGTACCACGGCCTGATGCCGCTGGTGGAATCCACCCGACTGATGGCGCTGCGACACCGGGTTGCGGCCACCGGCACCCTGGAACGACTGGACGCCCTGCTGGAAGGCGGCCAGGTCGACAACGACGAACACGCCTCGCTGGCGGACGCCTTCAGCCTGCTGACCCGCATCGTGCTGCGCCAGCAGATCCGGGATTTCCGCCAGGCCCGGCCGGTGACCGCCTACGTGCCCCCGTCAGCTCTGCCGCTGCTGGAAAAGCGCGTGCTGCGCGAGGCGCTGCGCATCATCGCCGGGTTCAAGGACCGGGTGAAAACCGAAATGACCGGTGATGTTTTTTAGTCAAAAAAGGACGTTCTTGTTGAGCCGTCCTTTTTTCCATCAATTGTTCGCGCATGCTGCGCGAACAAATTCACAAGGCCAGGCCTGGCCCGCCACGCGCGGGTGCACCCAATCGGGGCCAGGGCAATAGCTGCCGGTCAACGCATTGCGGCACGTCGGCCAACGGTGCCATGATGCCCGCGATGAACCGCTTTTCCCTGAAGCCGCTGGCGGACCGGCTGCACGCGTTCGGCCACTTCCTCAAAGGCGTGTTTGAACGGTTTTTCGCCGACCACTGCCCCACCAATGCTTCCGCCATGGCGTTCACCACGGTGCTCGCCATGGTGCCGCTGGTCACGGTGACCTTTTCCACCCTGTCCATGTTCCCGGTTTTCGAGCACTGGGCCGGAGACCTGGAAAGCTTTGTATACGAGAACTTCGTACCCGCCACCGGGGACGTGGTTCGCGCCCGCCTCAGCGAGTTCAGTGAAAAGACCGGGCGTCTCACGGCGGTGGGTCTGGCAATGCTGATCGCCAGTGCGCTGCTGCTGCTGGTAACCGTCGAAGAAACCTTCAACGCGATCTGGCGGGTGAAGCGCGGCCGTCGCGTGGTGCAGCGCATACTCGCTTACTGGGCCATGCTAACACTGGGTCCGGTACTGATTGGCGCCAGCCTGTCGGTCACCTCCTACCTGGTCAGCAGCGCGCTGTCCGACCCGGAGGTGGCGACCGCGCGTTCGGTATTCCTTAGCTGGGTCCCGTTGCTGTTCGAGGTGCTGGCCTTCTTCCTGCTGTACACGGTAATGCCCAACCGGGCGGTGCGCCTGTGGCACGGACTGGTGGGCGGCCTGGCCGCCGCGCTGCTGTTCGAAATCACCAAGAAGGGCTTCACCGTATTTGTACTCAATGTCACCAGCTACGAGATCATCTACGGTGCGCTGGCGACCATCCCCATCTTCCTGATCTGGGTGTGGCTGTCCTGGCTGGTGGTCCTGGTGGGGGCGGAAATCACCGCGGCCCTCGGCGACCGCGATCTCGATGCGGACGACCCCCCCGGCCCCGATTGACAAGTTAGCAGTTTCTAATATACTTAATTGCTCATTAGCCGCCCGCCGGCGTGGCCTGCGGCTTTTTTATTGTTAATCAATAGATTACAGGAAGGCA
This sequence comes from Gammaproteobacteria bacterium, assembly GCA_022340345.1. Lineage (GTDB taxonomy): Bacteria > Pseudomonadota > Gammaproteobacteria > HyVt-429 > HyVt-429 > JAJDOE01. Next base: position 14,936 of record JAJDOE010000026.1, on the reverse strand, counting down.
CCCACCATGCGAAAACTGACCCTGCTTGCCGCTGCCGCCGTCGGCGTGCTCGCGCTGGGCGGCGTCCTCGCCAGCACCGAGGGCCCCCACACGGGCCACGGCCTGCACAGCGACGCGTCCATTGAACTGACCAATCCGGCTTCCTGGTTCGCCAACGCACCCCAGCCCGGCTCCACCATGGTGTTCAACCCGGCGCGCCCGGAAGGCTGGGCGGTAATCGTGGATCCCAATAGCCACACCGCCTGGCACATGGCATTTACCAACCCGGCCAACTATGCCCAGTTTCTGAAACCGGACTTTTTCCTCGAGTTCCTGAAACCCGAGAACCTGATGGCCTGGATGAACCCCGCCTCCTACGCGGTGTTCATGGACCCGAACACCTGGCTGTACTGGATGACCCCGCAGGCCTATGTGCATGCACTCAATCCGGCCAACTACCTGCAGCCGTTCCAGCTGGATAACTACGCCGCGTTCATCGATACGGGGACCTATGCCGGCTGGAGCCAGGCAGCCACGTATAGCGAAGTCCTCGGTCAGACCACCGGAACCGCCTCCGCCAGGGCACCGGCCACCCCGGCAAAGACCGCAAAGAAAGAAGAGGGATACCTGTCCCGCTGGTTCGGCGGCAAGGACGACGCCAACTGATTGCGACGGACCCGTTTTGACTCCCGAGCCCCCGCCCCGCGGGGGCTTTTTTTGCCGCGCTCAGAACTGCGCTTGCTGACGGCGAATCTCCACGACCTGCTCGGAGGCATCCAGTACCTCGCCCAGGGTGGTGATTCCCCTCCGGGCCAGCACGTCCAGCAGGCGCACGAACACCTGCGCGGTGGTGAGTGAATCCCCAAGGGCCGAATGACGATCCGCCGCATGCACACCATAGCGTTTCGCGATGCCGTCCAGGGAATGGTCCTCGAGGGCATCACCGTGCAGGAACACCGAGATCAGCAGGATATCCAGCACCGGACAGTCATCGAAACGCACCCCGGCGGCCACCTGTTTGCGTTCCAGGAAGCGCATATCGAAGGCCGCGTTGTAGGCCACCAAAACCTGGTCCCCCACGAATTCGCGAAAGCGCGGTAACACGATCTCCGCCGGCGGCTGATCCCGTACGACCTCGTCGGTAATCCCGTGGAAGCGGATCGAGCTGGCCGGAATGCTGCGTCCCGGGTTGATCAGCTGATCGAAGCTTTCGCCGCCCAGCACCCGCCCGTTCACCACCCGCACCCCGGCCAGGGCGACCAGCTCGTCGCCGTCGGAGGGCCGCAGGCCGGTGGTTTCCGAATCGAAGACCACGAAGCCAAGATCCAGTAACCGGCGTTCGCGCAGCTCTGCTTCGACCTCCGGCGCCGCCAGATCGAAATCGTAGAATTCCGGACGGGGGGGCAGGTCCTTGCGTTGCTCCGGGGCCTCGGCGGTCTCCAGGCTGAAACCGAGCTGGGCATAGCCACTGCGCCGATGGCGGGAGGACAGCAGCACCGCGCCATGGGCGCGCATCACTTCCCCCACCTTCGGGGTCCCCGCCACCTCCACCAGGGCAGTGCGACAGAGTTGCACGATTTCCTCTTCGCTGAGGGGTTCGCCCCGCCATACCAGGGATATCGCCACCCGGGCTTCCCCGGGGCCGGTCTCCAGGTCGCAGCCCTCGCCCGCCGGCAGCGGCAGGCTCTTGGCCAGCAACGCCAGCGCGCTGGCCACCGCGTGGCTGTTGGCGCGCAGCCATACCGGCACTCCCGTTTCGCTCAGGGGTCGATCGGGCCCCAGTTGCAGGGCCACCACGCGCGCCAGGTCCGAGGAGTGCATCTCCGAGCTCAGCCACGGCCGTCCCGCCAGGGCACGGCCTTCATTCTGCACCCGCTCCAGCGCCTCACCCAGGACCTTGCCGGCCTCCGGCAGGGCCGCTACCCGCGCACGCAGTTCCAGCAGCGCGTGCTGCAGGCCCGCCGCCTGCTGGCGGCGTCCCGACAGGGCGCCGGTGACGTCCCGGAATACGAGAATGAAACCACCCCCGGACCCGCTTCCCACCTCGCCCGGTTCGGCCTCGATGCGGCCGAGCCGGCAGCGCAGGAAACGATCCTGGCCCTTTTGCCCGCAGATAAACCGGTTTTCGCTCGCCTGGCCGGAGGCGGAGGCGGCGTGAAAGCGCGTGTCCAGCATGTGCCGCACCGGCTGTTCCTCGAACACCGCGAACAGGGAACGTCCCAGGCCCAGCGCCTGGGGGTCATCGAGAATCCGCTGGGCGGCGGGGTTGTACAGCAACACGCGGGCGTCCGCGTCGCAGACCACTACCCCTTCGGGAATTTCCCGCAGCACCATTTCCAGGCGCTGCCGTTGCTGGTCCGCCTGGGCGGCGCCGGTGGCCAGGGCGGCCGCCACCTGGCGGCGTGCATCGCGCAGGGCGTTACCGAGCTGATCCACCTCCCCGGGCAGGCCACCGAGCAAGTGGCCCCGGGGCATTTCCGGTGAATGCTGGGGGTTGGCGCTGTTCATGACGTCCGCCGCCGCCTGCAGCGACCGGAGCGGCCGAAGCAGCCCACGCTGCAGCCATACCGCCAGGCCGCCGACCGCCGCGGCGCTGGCCAGCGCCCCGACCATCAGCACCAGCGCCAGGCCAGCGGCGTCGCCGGGGTGGCTCGCTTGCCACCACCAGGCCAGTCCCAGTACCAGCCAGATGGCCGCCAGCAGCCCGCCGAGGACAAGCCACAACCGTCGGTTGGCGCCCAACACTATTCGTCCAGCTGGCTGCCGGCGGAGGGAATGGTAAGCGGCTCCGGGCGATCGCCGCGCGCGAGGCGCTGGAAAAATTCCGGGTCCATCATGTCGATGAAACGTTTGGCCTGGGGCGAAAGAAATTTTCCCTTGCGCAACACCACGCCGTAGCCACGCCGTGGGAAATAGTGATCCAGTTTGATGCTCGCCAGCTTTTCCTTGCCGGTCAGGCAGATGTCCGTAACGATGGAGACACCCAGCCCGAGTTCCACGTAGGTCTTGATAACCTCCCAGCCGCCCGCCTCCAACGCCACCTGGTAGGCCACCTTGTGTTGCTGGAACACCAGGTCAACGATGCGCCAGGTGCTCAGGTGCCGCGGCGGCAGGATCAGGCCGTGCGGGCTGATTTCTTTCAGCGTAATCGGTTTCTTGCGCGGCCGGGCCAGCGGGTGGTCCAGCGCGGTGATCAACACCGGGCTGAAGGTGAAGCTGGGAAAATAGGTGATGTCCTCGGGCACATCGAGCATGGAGCCCACCGCGAAATCCGCCTCGTCCGCACGCAACATGGCCAGTCCGTCCCGGCCGGTGACGTTGTGCAATTTGAGGCTGATGCCCGGGTACTCCTCGGCGAAACGACGGGTCACCTCCGGCAACAGGTAGAGGATGGTGGACTCTCCGGCGGCGATGTTGAGCTCCCCCTGTTCCAGCCGCCCGCAATGGGCGGCGAAGGTCTCGGGCAGGGAGTCCATGCCCTGTACCAGCGGCAGGCCCAGTTCGTAGAGCACTTTGCCTTCGGGGGTGAGCTGGATATTGGGCCCGCGGCGTTCGAACAGGATGGTGCCCAACTCCCGCTCCAGCGCCTGCACCTGAAGGGAAACGGAGGGCTGGGAGAGAAACAGGCGTTCGGCGGCCTTGGTGATGCTGCCCGACTGGGCGGCATAGATGAAGGCACGCAACTGCTTGAGACGATTCTGCTTGTAGTAAACCGCCGGGTGCTGGGACATGACGCGCTTGCTTTGATTAACCCCGCAAATAGTAAATATTGAAAGAATTGGTTTGTCAAATACATGGCCCTGCCACAGAATTTCACGAATCGCCTGCCCCACCTGCCGGGAAGGCTTCCCATGATCCAGAAAACGCGGAGATTCCCATGAACAGCATGCCGACCGCCGAGCAACTGCAGATCGACTGGGACAACAACCCCCGCTGGAAGGGAGTACAACGTGGCTATGCGCCGGCCGACGTTGTGCGCCTGCGCGGCACGGTTGCTGTGGAACACTCGCTGGCGCGCATGGGCGCGGAGAAGCTGTGGAAGCGGCTGCACAGCGAGGACTACGTCAACGCCCTGGGCGCCCTGTCCGGCAACCAGGCCATGCAACAGGCCAAGGCCGGCCTGCAGGCCATTTACCTGTCCGGCTGGCAGGTGGCGGCAGACGCCAACAATGCCTACCAGATGTACCCGGACCAGAGCCTCTACCCGGCGGACAGCGTTCCCCGCGTGGTTCGAAAGATCAACAACTGTTTCCGGCGTGCGGACGAGATTTACCACGCCGAGGGCCAGGACCACATCGACTGGTACGTTCCCATCGTCGCCGACGCCGAGGCCGGGTTTGGCGGCGTCCTCAATGCCTACGAGCTGATGAAGGCCATGATCGAAGCGGGCGCCGCCGGCGTGCACTTCGAGGACCAGCTGGCATCCGCCAAGAAATGCGGCCACATGGGCGGCAAGGTACTGGTGCCCACGACCGATGCGGTGCAGAAACTGGTGGCGGCGCGCCTTGCGGCGGACGTCAGCGGCGTACCGACCCTGCTGGTGGCGCGCACCGACGCCGAAGCCGCCAACCTGCTGACCGCCGATATCGATGAGCGCGACCTGCCGTTCTGCACCGGTGAGCGCACGGTGGAGGGTTTCTACCGCGTCAACAATGGCATCGACCAGGCGATCTCCCGCGGACTCGCCTATTCGCCCTGGGCGGACCTGGTGTGGTGCGAGACCGGCAAGCCCGACCTGGAATTCGCGCGCAAATTTGCCGAGGCCATTCACAAAGAGCACCCGGGCAAGCTGCTGGCCTATAACTGTTCTCCTTCTTTCAACTGGAAGAAGAACCTGGACGACGACACCATCGCCAGGTTCCAGCGGGAACTGGGCGCCATGGGCTACAAGTTCCAGTTCATCACCCTGGCGGGCTGGCACGCGCTCAACTACTCCATGTTCGACCTGGCGGACAAGTACCGCGAATCCGGAATGTCGGCCTACGTGGAACTTCAGGAAGCGGAATTTGCTTCCGAGAACCGTGGCTACACCGCTGCCAAGCACCAGCGCGAAGTGGGCGCCGGATTCTTCGATGCGGTCACCCAGACCATCACCGGCGGCACCTCCTCTCTGAGTGCGCTTGCCGGATCCACGGAAGAGGAGCAGTTCGAGGATGAACCCGTGGCGGACGCCGGCAAGGCCCAGGCTTCCTGAACGATCCGAGCACCCTCAGCTTCGGCTCTCCCTCTCACCGTCGAACTTGAGCCAACCGGCAGCCAAATCGGCTGCCGGTTTTTTTTGCCTATTCGCGTTTTGCCTGCCGCGGCGCCATTCGCTATCCTTTGCGGCCACACCGTTCGCCGGATTTTTCCGTGACTTATCAGCACGTTCTGCGCCCCGCGGAAGGGGATCGTATCCGCGCCAATCCGGACGGTTCGCTGGACGTGCCCAGCCACCCCGTCATCCCCTTCATCGAAGGCGACGGTATTGGCATCGACGTCACCCCGGTGATGCGTCGACTGGTGGACGCTGCCGTGGCCCGCAGCTATAACGGCGACCGGCTGATTGCCTGGATGGAGGTATTCGCCGGCGAGAAGGCGATCAAACTCTATGGCGGCGAGGACTACCTGCCGGACGAGACCCTGGAAATCCTGTCCCGCTACCTGGTTTCCATCAAGGGGCCCCTGGGAACCCCGGTGGGTGGCGGTCTGCGCTCCCTGAACGTGGCGATCCGCCAGCACCTGGACCTGTACGCCTGTGTCCGCCCGATCCGCTACCTTCCCGGTACGCCAACGCCACTGCGGGATTCCGAATCCACGGACATGGTGATCTTTCGTGAGAACACCGAGGACATCTACGCGGGTATCGAATGGCCCGCCAACTCGGCGGAGGCCCGGCAACTGATCCGTTTCCTCCAGGAGCAAATGGGGGTACACCAGATACGGTTCCCGGACAGTTCCGGCATCGGCATCAAGCCGGTTTCGCGCGAGGGCAGCCGCCGCCTGATCCGCAAGGCCATTCGCTACGCCATCGATAACGATCGCCGCTCGGTGACCCTGGTCCACAAGGGCAACATCATGAAGTTCACCGAAGGCGCATTCCGAAACTGGGGCTACGAACTGGCGCGGGAGGAGTTCGGCGCCCAGGTCATTCATGACGGTCCCTGGTGCCGATTTCGCAACCCGCGCACTGAGCGTGACATCATCATCAAGGACGTAATCGCGGACAATTTCCTGCAGCAGATTCTGCTGCGTCCCGAGGACTACGACGTAATCGCCACCCTCAACCTCAACGGAGACTATATTTCCGACGCCCTGGCCGCCCAGGTTGGCGGTATCGGCATCGCCCCGGGAGGAAATATCGGTGACGCGGTAGCGGTATTCGAGGCAACGCACGGCACCGCTCCGTCCTATGCCGGCAAGAATCGCGTCAACCCGGGCTCCATCATCCTGTCGGCGGAGATGATGTTGCGGTACATGGGCTGGACGGAGGCGGCGGAACTGATCCTGAAAGGCGTGGCAGGCGCCATCGCCGCGCGCACGGTAACCTACGATCTGGCACGCATGCGCGCCGGCATGGCGACGCGCAAACCCACCACCGGGAAACCGGACCAGGAGCGCCCGACCCGGCGGGACGTGGACGAAGACCTCCAGCGCATCCTCCCCGGCGCCACCCTGGTCAGCACCTCCGGGTTCGGAGATGAAGTCATGAAGCACATGGAAATCGCCGCCGCGGGAAATTACGAGGCGGCAGCGGGATGAAGTTCAAGACCGCGGACCTGTACGATCGCCTCGGCGACAAGCTCGCCGTAGCCAGCCCGTGTTTCCACCTCTTCGGTCGGCGGAACTGCTTCGGTGGCATGATCCGCACCATCAAGTGCCACGAGGACAACGCGCTGGTGCGTGCCGCCCTGCAGACACCCGGCGAGCAGTCGGTGCTGGTGGTGGACGGCGGAGGTTCCCTGCGCTACGCGCTGGTGGGCGACCAGCTGGCGGCGCTGGCTATCCAGAATCAATGGGCGGGCCTGATCATCAACGGTTGCATCCGCGACCGACTGGAAATAGAACAGATGAACTTCGCAGTCATGGCGCTTGCCAGCAATCCGCGCAAGAGCATCAAGCGATCGGAAGGACAGACCGATATCCCCGTGCATTTCGCGGATGTGGATTTCCGCCCTGGAGATTTCGTCTACGCGGACACCGACGGCATCGTGGTGAGCGCGGATAAGATCCTTTAACTACCAAGAGGCAAAGGCCTTCTGCATCCGGAAGGATGCCCACTACCCGGCAGCCTGGGCGCCGCAGTGCGTCTTCCGGCAGCTGGGTATATGCCCACGGCTTCCGGAGGCTTTGGCCCTCCCCTTACACCCACTCCCCCACGGACGTGATGGCGTTCACCGATCCACGCGCGGTCCCCGTCGGTCCAATTGGGCAACTGTGTAAGGAGTGATGCCGAAGGGCTTCCGAGAGCTGTCGGCATTTACTCAGCTATCGGAAGCCCTTCGAAATCACGCCAAGGGGGTCAGATCACAATTTCCCAATTTCCCGTAAGAAATTGTCTGCGCACGTATGCGCAAACAATTGAGGGGACAAAAAGACAGTTTGGAAGAAGGTCTTTCTGTCGCCCTATTTCAGCCACCAGATCGCACGATTGTTCGCCGGCATCGGCCGGTCGTCCACCAGCGTCAGTCCATTTTCCGCCGCCAGCGCGTCCACCTCCTCGAACAACCGGATGCCGCTGGCGGGATCGCGATCTTTGAGCCAGATATCGAACTGCGCGTTACTCGGCTCCAGCGGCCGATCGCGGTAGCGGTAGGGACCGTAGGCGAATAACAATCCGCCGGGGGAAAGAATGCGCGCGGCGCCGGCCATCAGCCGCGCGGTCGCCGGCCAGGGAGCGATGTGCAGAGTATTGACGCACACCACGTACTCCGCCCGATCCACCGGCCAGGGATCCTGGAACAGGTCCAGCGACAAGGCCGGCCGGCAGTTTTCTCCGCCCTCGGCCCGACGCCAGGCCTCGATGGCTTGCAGGTCGCCGCGATCACTGGGCTGCCACTCCAGGTGCGGCAACGCCCGGGAAAACCAGGCCGCATGCTGGCCGGTGCCACTACCGATCTCCAGCACCCGGCCGGGACGCAGGAAAATCTCGGAGAGCAGATTCCCGATCGGTTCGCGGTTGCGTTCGCAGGCGGGTGCGCTGACCAGCATCCGGCAACCATAGCCGCCGGGCCGGCGCACGGGAAGGGCCCCGCTTCCCCGGCGCGCGCATGCCCGCTAAGCTTCGGCTATGCCCTATCTCAAAGCCTTCACCAACGACACCCTCGACCCGGTCCGCCGGGCGCATTTCCTGGAAACCGCATCGCGCACCGTGGCCCAGGCATTGAACAAGCCCGAGAAGTACATGATGGTAGCGTTGGAGGACCAGACGGCGTTGCGATTTGCCGGTTCCGATGCTCCCTGCTGCTACCTGGAGATGAAGTCCATCGGCTTCCCGGAAAACGATACCGGGCCCATGGCCCGCATGCTGTGCGACCTGGTGCAGAGCGAACTCGGCATTCCGCCGGATCGCACCTTCATCGAGTTCGTGGATGTTCCCCGGCCGATGTGGGGCTGGGACGGCAAGACGTTCTAGCGGTTCCGCCAGAGATCCTGCGCGCGGCAACGAGCGTACGGGTATTCCGCGCCCCACGGTTTCCGGCCCACCCGATCAGACCATGCAATACACGAAACTTGGAACCACCGGACTGCGGGTCAGCCGCCTGTGCCTGGGCAGCATGACCTGGGGCGAACAGAACACCGAGGCCGAGGGTCATGCGCAGCTCGACCGGGCCCTCGCGGCCGGGATCAACTTCATCGACACCGCCGAGATGTACCCAATTCCCCCGCGAGCCGGCAGCCAGGGAAAGACCGAAAGCATCCTCGGTAGCTGGCTGAAAGACCGGGGGGTTCGCGACCAGGTCATTGTCGCCACCAAGGTCGCGGGTCCGGGGCGCCAGATGGCGCACCTGCGCGGCGGACCAGTGCTGGACGCCAGCCACATTGATCGCGCGGTGGCCGACAGCCTGCGCCGGCTGCAGACCGACTATATCGACCTCTACCAGGTGCATTGGCCCCAGCGCACCACCAACTATTTCGGCCGGCTGGGCTACGTGCACCGTCCGCAGGAGGATGGAGTTCCGATTGAGGAATCCCTGCAGGCGCTGGCACGGCATGTCGCCGCCGGCCGGGTGCGCGCCATTGGCATTTCCAATGAAACCCCCTGGGGGCTGGCCCGTTACCTGCGACTGTCGGACGAGGCGGGCCTGCCGCGGGTGGCCAGCATCCAGAATCCCTACAACCTGCTCAACCGGATCTTCGAGATCGGGTTGTCGGAGATGAGCCTGCGCGAGAATGTCGGCCTGCTGGCGTATTCACCGCTGGCATTCGGTGTGCTGACCGGAAAATATGCCGGTGGAAAACGCCCATCCGGATCCCGGCTGGAGCGCTTCCCCAACTACGGCCGCTATACCAACCAGTACGCGATTGCTGCCACCGAGTCCTACCTGGAGCTGGCGCTGGCGCACGGTCTCAGCCCGGCGAGCCTGGCGCTGGCCTTCGTGTCCGCCCAGCCGTTCACCGCCAGCGCCATCATCGGCGCCACCACGCTGGAACAATTGGAAGAAAACCTGGCAAGCGTTTCGGTCGCCTGGACACCGGAACTGGCGCAGGCAGTGGATGCCATTCACGTGGCGCACCCCAACCCCGCGCCGTAGTCCGTATTTCACCGGGGCTCGGAATACGGAGTTCCGAAACGCAGCGGAGAACCTCGTTAGCCGCTACGGACAGACGCTCGCACGCCCCCTGCCGGCACAGGGATATGTCCGCTTCGGGTGGCGTCCGGATGTCGTGGGTTGGCGCCCGCCGCGGACCTGCGCCGCGGCGAGCGGGCCTGGAACAGGCCTGGGATGGCTGTTTCCAGCCCGGGTATCAGTGCCGCCCGAACACCAGCACATCGGGTTGGTCGACGACACGCCTCCGCCACGGGCGCCAGGCACGGCGCGCCGGCACGGCGGACCTGTAGACCAGTACCACCTTGCGAATCACGCGCCGCTGGCCTGGAAGGTCGATTACCCGGGTCTCGCCGTTGGCCGGAATGAACCGATTCACCGGCACGTCAAAAACACTGCCGTTACCGAAAACCACCTTCATATCCAGCAGGTGGATACCAAAACCGCGAACGACCAGCTTGATGCGCGAAAAGCGCCCGTCACGGCGGCCCACGACGATCTCGTCCCGGTCCACTCCCATGTTCACGGTGCGTCTGCCGAGCATCTCCCAGTCCCCGGGAGCGGCAAAGGCCGGCAGGCTCACCCCGAGGGTCAGCAACAAAACGATAAACAGGCGACGACTCATGGTAATTCTCCTCGATTGCGGGCTTCCACCCTGAGTAACACGTGCCGAATGGAGCGGTTGACAGTTTCCGATCAACCCGCTGCCAGCTCGTATTTTTTCAACAACACACCCTCTTCGCCACAACAGTCCGCCGCGCACTGTTTGACCTGCGCCAGGTCCAGGGGATCGCGGCTCAGCCACGTGGATACCGGCAGATTCTCCGCCGCGCAGTCACAACCGGTGTCGGCATACAGGTAGACCCGGGAGAGCCCGGCGGCCAGGCCGGCGGCGTGGGCCGCTTCCAGGGTCGCCTCCGGGGTGGCCGGAAGGTGAGACAGCTTGTAGGCGGGAAAAAAGCGCGTCAGGTGCCACGGTGAATCCGCCCCCAGGTGGTCGCGAATCCAGGCGGCGATTTCGCCAAGCATCTGCGGGTCGTCGTTGCGACCCGGGATGACATTGGTGCGGGTTTCCACGTGGATCCCCAGCTGCGCCGCCCGCTCGATGGAGCTTAATACCTGATCAACCCGCGCGCGACCGCAGATCTCCCGATAGAAATCCTCATCCAGGCTCTTGATATCGGAGCACAGCACGTCAATACAGGGCGCGATCAGCTCCAGTGCTTCGTCGGTTACGAAGCTGTTGGAAACGTAAACCGTGTACAGGCCCGCCGCCTGCGCCCGGGTCGCTGCGTCCAGCACGTACTCCAGCCACACCGCGGGTTCGGAATAGGTGAAGGCGATGCCATCGGCACCGTGGCGCAGGGCGGCTGCGACCAACTCGTCCGGTGGCACGTAGGCTTGCCGGGATTTGCCGCGCGCCAGCTCATCCAGCGCCTCGGTGCCCCAGGAGATCTCCAGGTTGTGGCAACCACCGCAGCGAAAGCTGCAACCGAAGCTGCCCACGCTCATCACCCGGGTGCCGGGCCGGAAGTGGCGAACCGGCTTGGCCTCGATGGGTCCGAGCTCGATCGCGGAAACAATTCCGTAGGAAAGGTTGTACAGGGTGCCGTTTCGGTTCACGTGGGCCTGGCAGAATCCACGCTGTCCGTGCACCAGCTTGCAGCGCCACAGGCACAGGTTGCACTGCACCTGATCGCCTAGCCGCTGCTGCAGGCGGGTGGGAACCAGCTGGTAGGCGTCGGGAATCGGTCGCGTGTCGGGCATGGGCGGCATACTACCCCAACGCCGCGGCTACGGAACGGGCCTAGTAGCGCATGCGCAGATTGAGGCCGAAAACCTGCTCGCGTCGGGACAGCTCTCCGCTATCAAAGGCGTCCTCGGCAAAGCGGTAGTTGATACCCGCTTCCGCCCAGTCACCCAGGCTATGACTGACTCCGGCGCGAAATCCAAATCGCGCGCCCTCCCGCTGTCCGGCGCCGTCCGGAACCCGCAACAGGCCGAAATCTGCGCCCACCAGGGCCTTCAGGCGCGGCGTAAGGGCAAGGGTCCCACTCAGGTCGAACCTATGCACCGCCAGGCGCGAATCCGGGCCTACGTGGTCCTCGAAGCCGTATTCGAAACGCAACTCGCCGCGACGGGCTCCGGGGAGCTCAAGCGACTGGGCAACGCCGGCGCCCTGCACTTCCGTCTCCACCAGCAGATCGCCCACTCCCGGGTCGCGGCCGCGCTGCTGGCCGCGCAGGTAATACACATGAGTCGTGGATTCGCCCAGCAACTGCCACCGTGGCCCCAGGCGCACGGTTCCACCGCCCAGACGCAACGGATCGAGCAACGGGCTGTCGGCAGCCTCCGGGTTCAGATCCACTGGCGCACCCAGGCCGTTACCGAACAGCGAAAACCCGGCACCTGCCGACAGCAGGCCGGCCGGCTGGGAAGCCAGCGCCGCCCCCTGGGAAAGGCCCAGGATGCACACGGCCCACAATGTTCGCAGAGAAGTTCTCACGCGGATCAAAATACGCTTACCGGCCGGAAATACAAGGGAGTCTGGCCGGGAAAAATCCGGGTCCGGACAACCGTTCGCTGCAGACCGACCATCGGCGGGCTCAATGCTGTGCGCGCTGGTATCGGCCATCCCGGAAGGCCTGGAAGGTGGAGGCGACGGCCGGGTTGCGAACCGGTTCGCCACTCGGGTCCGACTCCAGATTGCGTTCCGCCACATAGGTCTGGTGTTCGGCGCCGTCCACCAGAACCCGGTACCAGGGCCGGTCTTTCGGAGGCCGGCTTCGGGCCACCTGCTGATACCACTCTTCGCTGCCCTGGAAATCCGCATCCACGTCGGCGATTACCCCGCGGTAGTGGAACAGCCGGTGCTGCACCAGTTCGCCTACATTGAAGCGGGGTCCGGTGCTCACAGGTAATGGTCGATCAGCAGCGCGCCGAACAGGAGCGCCAGGTACTGGATGGAATACCCAAAGGCCTTGCGGGCCCGCAGGTCGGAATAATTCCGGTACAGGCCCCAGGCGTGGTACAGGAACAGACCGTTGAGCGGCACGGTAGCCGCCAGGTACCACCAACCGCTCATCCCGGTAACAAAGGGCATCACCGTGGTTGGGAACAGCATCAGGCTGTACAGCAGGATCTGCAGGCGGGTGTAATCGCTGCCGTGGGTTACCGGCAGCATGGGAATCCCGGCGCGGGCATAGTCGGTCTTGCGATACAGGGCCAGCGCCCAGAAATGCGGCGGAGTCCAGACGAAGACAATCAGAAACAGCCACAGGGCGCTGGGATCCAGCTGGCCCGTAACCGCGGTCCAGCCCAGGATCGGAGGCGAGGCGCCGGCCGCGCCACCGATGACGATGTTCTGCGGCGTAATGCGCTTGAGAAACGCCGTGTAAATGACCGCGTAGCCAATCAGCGACAGAAAGGTCAGCGCCGCGGTCAGCCAGTTGACCCACAGGAGCAGGATGGCCATGGACAACGCCCCCAGGGCAATACCGAATACCACCGCCTCGGTAACGCTAACCTGTTGCGTGGGCAGTGGCCGCCGTCGGGTACGGTGCATCACCGAGTCCGCGGCCAGGTCGATTACCTGGTTGATCACCGCCCCGGATGCGGCGCCCAGGCCAATGCCCAGGGTGCCGAACACCAGCGAGTCCAGCGGCACCATGCCCGGCGTAGCCAGGAACATGCCCACCACCGCGGTGAACACCAAGAGCGCCACCACGCGCGGCTTGGTCAGTTCGTAGTATTCCCGCAGCCGCCCGCGAAAGGGGCTGGCGGTGTTGCCGCTATCGATCTGGCCGGGCGCTGCCATCAGCCGATCTTTGAGACCCGCAACAGGCGCACCAGGTCTTTGCGCATGCCGCTGGGATCGGCCCCGGCCGGGTAGCTCATCATCAGGTTGCCGAGCGGATCGACCACATAAATGCGACCCGGAACGTCGCCGGGCAGCCCCGCCGGCAACTCGAACTGCGCGCGCAGCTCCTCCAGCGCCACGGGGGACGCGGACAGCACTTCCAGGTCCGGGTGCTCCGCCAGCAGGCCGGGGGCCGGCGCCGCGGTGTCCGCCAGCACCCACAGGTTGCGCACCCGGTGCGTGTCTTTGCCCTGGGCGAGTCGCACCTGGCGCATGTCGTAGAGCGCCGCCTGGCATCCGGCGCCGCAGGCCGCGGCACCGAAATAGACCAGGTTCCACCGGCCGCGGATCGCGTCCAGGTCGAAGCGGGTGCCGTCCGCCCGCGCCAGCGCGAAGGGTTCCAGCGGCCGAGCTGGTCGCACCAGCTCGCCGTGGTTGACGAAGCCTTCGGGCTGGTAGAAAAACGCCGCCAGCACCGGCACGATGAAAACCAGACCGATAAGCACGATCTGCAGCGGGCCCCAGAAACCGGAGCGCGGTGGATTGCCGTCTTGCGTCGTCATTCTGCCGTGCCTCGCGCGCGCCGTACGCCATAAAAGAACCATGCAACGAGGCTCGCCAGGGCCATGGCGAACCACTGGAAAGCATACCCCGTGCTGCGCTCCGGATGCAGTTGGACCGGCTGCCAGTCCCGCGGCAGACCGCCGTCGCTGGCCGGGTCCATCCGTAGCAGTACCGGGTGCAGCGGAACCTGCCAGCGGGCCGCCAATTGCTCCAGATCGATCGCAATCTGGACCCGCGCATCCCCGGGCCCCGATCCGAGCACCCCCGGAGCGGGAACCGCCGCGTGGCCCTGGATGCTCACTTCACCGGCCGGCGGCGGGCTAACTTGCGGATCGATGCCGTCGAAGCGCTGCGCCACCCAGCCGCGGTCGACCAGCACGTGCATGGGACCGCCCTCGATGGCCAGGGGCGTGATCACGTGAAAACCCGGGTGTCCCTGGTGCGCCTGGTTGGCCAGCAGGAACTCACGCTCGGGCTCAAAATGCCCACGCACGGTCAGCGGGAGGTAGCGTACCCGGGCGGCTTCCACCACTGCCTGACCCAGCAACAGGGGCGCCTGCTGGCTGCGTATCCGCAGTTCGGCCTGCAGTTGGCGCTTCTCATGGGCGCGATCCAGCTGCCACAGGCCCAGGGCGCAGAACACCGCGAAGCCCAACACCGCCAGCACGCTGGCCCAGGCTCCGGGGGCAAATCGCTCGCCGCCAGGGGTTCTGTCATAATCAGCCGCCATTTCTTTTCGCTTCCGACCCGCCATGCTGATCAAGATACTTGTCATTGTCGCGCTT
>JAJDOE010000019.1 GCA_022340345.1 Gammaproteobacteria bacterium | reverse complement strand
CCGATGCGCCCCGGATCGGCTGGCATCCGCTGGTCCCTGCGCGCGATTTGCCGGCGTGTTGTTCCTCGTGGCAACGGCCCTGCTGCCCGGCCAGGCGCATGCGCTGAGTGCCCGCACGGAGGTCCCGGCGCTGTCCGATCGCGACCTGGTGGTGCAGGGCACGGTTTCGCGCATCGTTACCACGGTGCGTGGTGAGCCGCTGTCCTATATCGTGGTGGACGTCAAAGAAGCGCTTTCCGGGCAGACCATCCACCAGGTGGCGATGCGCCAGCGCGGAGGTCGCCAGCGGCACCGGGGTGCGTGGTTATCCGGAAATCCCAGCTTCCGGGTGGGGGAGGAGGTGCTGCTGCTGCTACGCCAGGGCCCGGGCGGATGGGCGCGGCTACGCGGCGCCGCCGGTGGCAAATTCCAGGTGCGACGCGTGGGCAACACGGAATACGCGGCCCGGGTGCGCGAATCGCGGTTTGGCTCGTCGAAGTTCTGGGAACTGTACTGGCCGTTGGATGAATTGCGTCGCCAGGCACGCCGGCACCCGTTTCGCGGTCGGGTCACGGCTTCGATACCGCAGGACGCTACCACGGACGATTTTACATTCATCGGTCCGTCCCCGACTCGCTGGTTCGAATCGGACTTCCCGGTCCCCTTCGCTGTGACCGGCGGCGCGGATTCCGATCTGCTGGCGAGCTTCGGGGCCTGGGGAGCCAATGGCGTTATTTCCTTCGCGCCGTTCGCGACCCGATCCTTTGCCACCGCGTCCTGTGATGATGGCAACCGGGTGGTATACGACGACCCGCTGGACGAGATCGACAACAGCGGCAACGGAACCAACAGCGGTATCCTCGCGCGGACGTATGTTTGCTGGACCTGGGGCGAGTCCATGCAGGTCAGCGGCGTGACCGCCTACCGGCTGGTTAATGCGGACATCGTTACGGAAGACACGGCACATTTCCCGAGCTTCTTCGGCAACTCCGCCTGTCGCTCCCACGTCCTGATGCATGAAGTGGGTCATGCGATTGGATTTGGCCATAGCGGTGACCGTGACTCGATCCTGTACGCCACCGTCAACAGCGCCGCCTGCGACCCGAGCCTCGACGGGACCGATCTGGCGGGTCTCAATTTCCTGTATCCGACCGATTCCGGCGGCGGTGTCCCCCCGGTTGTGCCAACGTCGCCGACCCCGCCGGCCGTCCTGGCGGTTCCCCAGAACCTTTCGGTTAGCGCCAAGGGCAGCCAGCTGACGATTTCCTTCAGCCCGGTGGCCAATGCCGCGGAATACGACATCGCGGTGCTTGGTATCTGCGAACCCTGTGGCAGCGTGTCGCAGACGGTGATCATCGCCGACCCGGTGCCGGCGGGGCAGTACGCCATCGCGGTGCGTGCCCGTAGTGGCTCCGTGGCCAGCGCGTACACGGCTCCGGTGGTTGTGACCGTCGGCGGCAACTCCGGCGGCGCGTTGGTGCCGCCCACCAACATCCAGTACCAGGTCAGCGGAGATGTTGTGGAATTTAGCTGGGACGCCGTGCCCGGTGTCGACGGCTACGGGATTTCTGTCGCCGGGGTCTGTGATCCCTGTGGCGTGGTGGGGACCAACCAGGTAGTGGCCACCGGCGTCCCGGCCGGCGTTTACACCCTGTATTTCAGCAGCGTGCGAGGTACCAAGACCAGCGCCCCATCCGTGCCGGTGTTCCTGATCGTCAAATAGAATCCGCGACTGCGTCGATGCGGCCCACACCACCCCTTCCCGCCGCGATTTTTTTGTTCGTTTGGCCTATCTTCCGATCCCGGAGAGCCGGATTTACGATGACAGACCGCAGTCCACAGAATGGCTTGATCCGGGCCGGTTGGTTGGCGGTGGTGTCGGATGGGTCCCGGAGAAATTGCACGGGCAGAGGAGATCGGAATGCCTGACATCCCGCCAGAAGAATCGATGCCGTCGATCGTCGCGCTGACGAGCTGTGCTCTTCAGCAGGGCGTCGCGGCTGAAATCAGTCAGTTCGTCTACCGGCGCGGCGGCAAGATCGTGGACTATGAGCAGTACGTCAACACGAACGAGGGCCGGTTCTTTTCCCGTGTGGAGTGGCTGCCCGCAGACCCGGATTCCACCCCCGAGGCAACCCGTGCTGACTTTGTCCGCGAACTTGCGGAGCCGTACCACATGGAGTGGCAGTTGCATTTCCAGGACCGGGAAACGCGCATCGCGATTTTCGTTACCCGGGAGATGGCCCATTTCCATGATTTGCTGGTGCGCACCCTTTCCGGCCAGTGGAACGCGCAGGTGGTGCTGATGGTCAGTAATCATTCGGACCTGGCAACCGAGGCAGGACGGTTCGGCATTCCCTATCACCACTTCCCGGTCGACAAGAGCAACCGGGAAGAACAGGAGGCCAGGCAGGTCGACTTGCTCCAGCAGAATCAGGTCGACCTGGTCGTGTTGGCGCGGTACATGCAAATTGTCACGCCGGTCCTCATCGCACCGTTCGCAAACCGGATCATCAACATCCACCATTCGATGCTGCCGGCATTCGTGGGCGCCAGGCCCTACCACCAGGCCTACGCCCGGGGAGTGAAACTAATCGGCGCAACCAGCCACTACGTGACGGAGGACCTGGATGCCGGCCCGATCATTGCCCAGGACGTGGCGCACGTGGATCACCGGAAGGAACCGGAACGCATGGTCACCATCGGGCGTGACCTGGAAATCCAGGTGCTGGCCCGGGCAGTGGGTCTGCATGTGAATCATCGTGTCTGGATTGATCGGGCACGCACGATCGTCTTCGACTGAGCATGGGTCCGGGTGCTGGCCGCGGGGATCTGTTCCGGGTGAAACCGGTGATTCAACGGGAGCCCACCGGTTGCGGAATCGCCAGTGTCGCCGCCATCGCGGGATTGTCCTACGGCAAGGCCCGGTCGATCGCGGCCGGGCTGGGAATCCATGCCGGGGACCCGCGCCTGTGGTCGCAAACCGTGCCGGTACGAACCCTGCTTGGCCATCTCGGCATTCGCACCGGATCGCGCACGATACCGTTCCGGTCGTGGCAAGGCCTGCCGGACCTGGCCCTGCTCGCGATCAAATGGCATCGGGAAAGCGGAACCCCGCATTGGCACTGGGTGGTGTTTGTCCGGGAAGAAGCAGGCGCCTGCGTGCTGGATTCCCGGAAGGGCCTGGGCAGCAACCGACGTACCGATTTCGGGCGCATGCGGCCAAAGTGGTATCTCCCGGTGCTGCGGGCGAAACCATAAACCGCACTGCATTTCCTCGCGGTTAGCGGCCGGCTCGTTCGCAGGTTACCGTTTGCGGCGGTGGCCTATCCGGGGCGCGACCCGCGGCGGATGCCCGGAGCCAGCGGCGGGAATTTTGCCGGTGGCGGTTCAGGCCTCGCCGCGGGCGGGGTAGTCCACCTTGATAGCGAAATCCACCCCCGCCAGGATCTCTTTGAAGTGGGGACGGGCGAAGGGCATGGTCTGCACCACGCCCCAGTAGAGGGTTCCGTCCGGGCGCACCAGGAACAGCCCCGGTTCGGTGAACAACGCCGGCTCCTCGATGCCGATGGAGGTCTTGCCGCGGCTGGTGGAGACATACAGTCCCCATTCCCGGCCGGATTCGATGGTGAGTCCGTAGCCGATCGTCAAGTTCTTCAGTTTCCACTGCTCCTGGGCCATACGCGCGCGTTCTTCCGTGTCGCTGCTCAGCACCAGCACGTCCACGCCGCGCTCATTGAAGTCACCCAGCAGGCGGTCCAGTTCCGGCACGTAGCTGCGGCATACCGGGCAGTGCACGCCGCGGTAGACCACCAGCATGCTGAAGCGCTCCGGGGAACGGGCTGCGAGCTCCCAGGGTTCGCCGTCCAGGGTGGGAACAGACAGGGCCGGGACCGGCTGGCGGGGCATCAGGCGGGACATGGTGCATTCCTTCGGTAGTGTGATTTGAATACGGATAGTAGCAGGCGCCCCGGATGGTGGCTGAGTAAGCGGGGCCGCGGCATCTTCCCGAGATCATTGCGGGCCTGACCTGGCCCCCGGGAGCATTCCCGGAGGAAAAAGAATGTTTTCGCTCAGGCCTTGGCAGCGGTCTTTGCGGACACTGCGCGCATGTCCTGTCCACCAATAAGAGGAGGAACCGGCATGCGGATTCGACCAGTCATCGCTGCAGCGGCCTTTTTTTTGTGTCCCTCGTCGATCCTCCAGGCGG
The DNA here is from genome assembly GCA_022340345.1 of Gammaproteobacteria bacterium. GTDB lineage: Bacteria > Pseudomonadota > Gammaproteobacteria > HyVt-429 > HyVt-429 > JAJDOE01. The sequence continues at coordinate 1,186 of JAJDOE010000019.1, read as the reverse complement.
CTTCACCCGGGCACTACCTGTACCTGACGGCAAACGCGGAAAACAACGTCCCTCGGCGCGCGCCAGCGCAGGAATTCGATTGCTTCCAGCGCATCTACGCGGTGGTGGAACTTGACGGTTATCCCCGCGGTACCCACCAGCTGGAGGTGGTGTGGCAGGACCCCTATCGGCGGGTCCGGGAACGCACCCGCTATGACTTCCACATTGCAACCGCACGCACCCGCACCTGGGCGTGGCTCGAACTCCGTGCGCCAAGGGCAACCGTTTTTGCCCGGTTTTTTCTGCGGGACTCCGCGGACGGAATGCAGGAGTTCATCGGCGAATGGCTCCTGAAGCTGTTGGTGGACGGCCGGCAGCTGGAGAGCAGGCGCTTCTCGGTGTCCTGCTGACCGCCGGTTGAACCGGCGCCTATCCAACCAAGCAAGGAGGAAAACATGAACGGAAGACTACTCGGATCAACCCTGGCGCTCCTGCTGGCGCTGTCCGGATGCAGCGGTGGAGGTGGTGGCAGCAAAAGCGGTCCGCCTCCCGGTTTCTCCGGGACCTACACCGGAACGGAGACCCTCACCCTGAGCGCGCCGGGCGTACCTGCAGTCAGCCTTGGTACTTTCGCGGTCAACATCACCGTCGCCGCCAACGGATCCGTGACCATTACGAATGTGGATGGCAACCAGTTCGCTGGGTCGATCACCGGAGCCAGTATTTCAGCCAGCGGCAGCTTTTCGCTCGGGGCCATTCAGGGCCTGACCTGCACCGTGGTCACGCTGAACTACGCGGGCACGGTCAATGGCACGACAATCACGGGAACGATTGGCGGCTCGGTGACTTGCACCAATGCCGTCGGCGTCTCCCTGACCGCCACGATCAGCGGTACCTTCACGGTTTCCCTGAGTACCGTCAGTGCGACCAGACTGGAAATCGGCAACTCAGTGCGCGCGGCGATCGAGCAGCAGGTCCGTAACAGCCAGAGGCGTTGACAACCGTCATTGTCCCCGGTTGGCCCGCGTCCGCCCTGCTGCACGGGGTGGCGCGGGCCTTTTTTTAACGTCGCGCCGAGCGCCAGGCGATGGCCGCTCTAAGTGCCGCGTGGTACGTGGCCGGCAGGTTGTTGTAAAGCTTGATTTCCTCTCCGCCCGCCACCTTCTCGTCGATGTTGCGCACGAAGCGCTCGATTTTCGAACTCAGC
>JAJDOE010000137.1 GCA_022340345.1 Gammaproteobacteria bacterium | reverse complement strand
GGAGGTGCTCAATTTCTATCGTGGCATGGTGCAAAAACGCGGTGAGACCTGGCCGCGTTTCAATTTGTTGATGAGCAGCATCCACGCGCTGATGGACCAGGAGTACAGCGGCGATATCAACATCGTCCCCGATTTTGGCTGGTACAACCCCGCCAAGCTGCTCTCGCACCTGTCGGAAAAAGACCTGATTGCCCTGATGGAGGGCGGCCGCCGGACGACCTACCCCGTGGTGGAGGCGATACGCACCTGTACCCGGATCAGCCGCACCATGGAGGAAATCCTGCAGCGCTTCGAGCACGGCGACCTGCGCCCCCGGGATGAAGAATACCACCGGCCGCGCGCCTCGCGACGCCGTCCGCCGCCGACCCGCGCGGACCGGGAAGCCCTGAGAGAGCGGGATGTCAGGCACCGTGAGGGCCAACCCGTGGCGGCGCGGAAGCGGTCGACCGCGCGCAAGAAGAACGCCTCCTCGCGCAAGTCAACGGCAGGCGGTAAAAAGCCGTTGAAAAAGGGTCAGCGCGGGTCCCGGGAGGCGGCCTGACACACCCGGACGCCTCCGGTTGATTTGACGCTTTTCATTCCCCGTCGCCGGGCCGCTGCTTGCGCGGGTGTGTCGCCGGTCAATGATACCCGGAGAATCTCCTGGCGACGGCGCCCGATCAGGACTCGCTGTAACGTCTGATGATTTGCTTGCCCAGGGCCATCAGGTGCACCTGGTCGGGGCCGTCCGCCTGCCGGCACCAGCGGGCATAGTTGAAGGCCTCCGCCATGGGGTAATCGGCGGTGAGGCCTCCGGCGCCATGCATTTGCATGCACCTGTCGATGATGATCTGTGCCATTACCGGCACACTGGTCTTGCTGGCGGCGATCAGTTCCATCGCGGCCTTCGCACCGACCTCGTCCATCCGCTGGCAGGTCTTGAGTACGAGCAGGCGCATCATCTCGATCTCGGAGAAACTCTTCGCGATGTCCTCGCGCACGGACTGGTGCTGGGAAAGCTCCCGTCCGAAAGTCGTGCGGGTGGTCACCCGCCGGCAGGCGAGTTCCAGCGCCCGCTGGGCCGAACCAATCAGTCGCATGCAGTGATGGATACGTCCGGGACCCAATCGGCCCTGGGCGATCTCGAAGCCGCGGCCCTCGCCCAGCAATACGTTTGCCAGCGGCACGCGCACGTTATCGAAACGCAGTTCCGCGTGACCAATGGGGGCGTCGTCGTAACCGAGTGTGGTGAGTGGCCGGATCACTTCCAACCCCGGCGTGTCCCTGGGCACCAGCACCTGCGTCTGCTGCTGATGGCGATTTGGATTGTCCGGGTCGGACTTGCCCATCACGATGAAAATCCTGCACCGCTCGTAGGGCGCGCCGGTAATGAACCACTTGCGCCCGTTGAGTACCCACTCGTCGCCTTCCTGTTTGATACCCAGTTCGATATTGGTCGCGTCGGAGGAGGCCACCTGCGGCTCCGTCATGGCGTAGGAAGAGCGGATATCGCCGTTCAGCAGGGGTATGAGCCACTGATCCCGTTGCGCCGGTGTGGCGTACTTCATGAAGACTTCCATGTTGCCCGTGTCCGGCGCGTTGCAGTTGAATACCTCCGGTGACCACAGCACCCGGCCCATGGTTTCCGCCAGCGGCGCGTAGTCGAGATTGCTCAGGCCGCCGTGCTCGCTGAATTCCGCCAGTGACGGTGGAATGAACAGGTTCCACAGCCCCACGGCTTTCGCCTTGCTCTTCAGTTCCTCCATGATGGGGAGATAGCTGAAACGATCCTCCGCAGCGTTCAGTTGCTCCTCGTACTCCTTTTCGCGGGGATAGATGTGCTCGTCCATGAACGCGGAGAGCTGTTCCTGGTACCGCAGGGATTTTTCGCTGAAGGTGAACATCGGGTCTCCGGGAAGTTAGCGTGCTCGGTGGTGTGTTAACGTCTTCCCCGCGAAGGCGGGGATCCAGATATTGAGAAATCTGCACAGCATGTTTCTGTATGTGCAGGGGTCGGTGACCCCATCTCCATTGGACTACTCTACAGAATTCAAATTTCTGTCTAACTGGGTCCCCGCCTGCACGGGGACAACGGACGCAGGATAGGGAGCCGCGCCGACAGGCGTGACTCCAGTGGACTTGCCGGGAACTAGATCCTCTCGATAATAATCGCCGGTGCCATCCCCCCCGCCGCACACATCGTCACGAGGCCAATCGTTTTATCCCGCCGCTCCAGTTCATCCAGCACCGTGCCGATCAGCAGGGAACCGGTCGCACCGATCGGGTGGCCCAGCGCCATGGCGCCGCCGTTGACGTTGATCTTGTCGCGGTCGATATCCAGGTCGCGAATGAACTTCTCCGTGACCACGGCAAAGGCCTCGTTCACCTCGAACAGGTCGATGTCGTCGAGGGTGAGCCCCGCCTTCTCCAGCACCTTCTTCGCCGCCGGCACCGGGGCGTTCAGCATCAGGGTAGGGCAGTCGCCCATGTTGCACATCGCCCGGATGCGGGCCCTGGGTTTCATGCCGTGGGCTTTTGCGTACTCCGGCGAAGCCAGCAGTACGGCGCCGGCCCCGTCGACCACGCCGGACGAATTGCCCGCGTGATGCATGTGGATGATTTCGAGGTCGGGGTATTTCTGCTGCACCATGGCGCGGTAGGTTATGCCGGTCTCGTCCAGCGGGTAATCCGCCAGCGCCGCGAAGGAAGGCTGCAGTTCCGCCAGGCCTTCGGGGGTGGTCTGGGGTCGGGGGAACTCCTCCTTGTCCAGCACCAGGGAGCCGTCGGTGGCGTAGACCGGCACCAGGCTCCTGTCGAAGTAACCGTTGTCGATGGCGTTCTTCGCATTCTGCTGGGACACGTATGCCAGTGCGTCCAGCGCCTCGCGCTCGATGCCCTCGAGTGTGGCGATGGCGTCGGCGCACACGCCCTGGTGTGGTTGCGGGTGAATCTGTCGCAGTGCCTCGTTGCCGTTGTCCAGGAAGGGACTCATGGGTGCGCCCTCCTCGCCGAAGGTGGACATCATCTCCGCGCCGCCGCCAATGACCAGGTCCTCGCTGCCGGACATGATGTTCATGGCGGCGAGGTTGACCGAGGTAATGCCGGAGCCGCAGAAGCGATCCAGGGTCATGCCGCTGGAGCGGATATCGTAGCCCGCTTCCAGTGCCGCCATGCGCGCCAGGTCGCCGCTCTGGCGGCCGCGCTGGGAGCTGGTGCCGAAGATGACGTCCCCGACCTCCGCGGTGTCGAGGTCGTTGCGCTCGGCGATGGCCTTGAGCACGGTGGCGCCGAGGTGTTGCGGGTGCTGGTCGGCCAGCGCCCCCTTTCCTTTTTTGCCGATGCCCCGCGGGGTGCGGCAGTGATCGATGATCCAGGCTTCTGACATGGTTTTACTCCTACTTGCCTTTCCAGTTGGGTGCGCGTTTCTCGGCGAAGGCGATCGACCCTTCCATGGCATCCTCGCTACTGAAGATGGGAGTCACCAGGTCGGCCTGCTTCTGCCACATCTCGTCGGCCGACCAGTCCACCGACTCCAGAATGACCTTCTTGCTGACGGCGATGGCCAGCGGCCCGTTGGCCGCGATTTTCGCTGCCATCTCCTTCGCAGCCTCCAGCGCCGTGCCGGCGGGCACGATCTGGTTGACCAGGCCGAGTTCATAGGCCCGCTGCGCGGAAATGAAATCGCCAATAACTGCGAGTTCCATGGCGATACGCGGCGGAATCTGGCGCGGCAGCCGCATCAGGCCGCCGGCAGCCGCCGCGAGGCCGCGCTTGGCCTCGGGAATGCCGAATTTCGCGTCTTCAGAAGTCACGATCAGGTCGCAGGCTATCGCCAGTTCCAGGCCGCCGGCGAGCGCGTAGCCCTCGACTGCCGCGAGCAGTGGCTTGCGCGGAGTGGATTCGGTAAGCCCCGCGAATCCACGTCCTTCCACGAAGGGCATCTCCCCGCTTACAAAGGCCTTCAGGTCCATACCGGCGCAGAAGGTGCCGCCGGCCCCGGTCAGAATGGCCACGCGGATGCCGTCGTCGTCGTCCAGCTGGTCCATTGCCGCGGCGATG
>JAJDOE010000126.1 GCA_022340345.1 Gammaproteobacteria bacterium | reverse complement strand
TCACCGGCAAGGTGAAAGGCGGTTTCACGGTGTCCATCGACACGATCCGCGCCTTCCTGCCGGGTTCGCTGGTGGACATACGTCCGGTCAAGGACATCGGCTACCTGGAAGGCAAGGACCTCGAATTCAAGGTCATCAAGCTCGATCGCCGGCGCAACAACGTTGTGGTCTCGCGGCGCGCCGTGGTGGAGAACGAAATGTCCGCCGAGCGGGACACCCTGCTCGAGAACCTGGAAGAAGGGCAGGTGGTCAAGGGCGTGGTAAAGAACCTCACGGACTATGGTGCGTTCGTGAACCTGGGCGGTATCGACGGCCTGCTGCACATCACGGACATCGCGTGGAAGCGGGTTAAGCACCCCTCCGAGGTGCTCAACGTGGGTGACGAGGTAGAGGCGCGGGTTCTGAAGTTTGACCGCGAGCGCAACCGGGTCTCCCTGGGCATGAAGCAGCTCGGCGAGGACCCGTGGACCACCCTGCCGCGACGTTACCCGGAAAACACCCGGGTGTTCGGTAAGGTTACCAACCTCACCGACTACGGCGCCTTTGTGGAAATCGAGGAAGGCGTCGAAGGCCTGGTACACGTTTCCGAGATGGACTGGACCAACAAAAACGTCCACCCGTCCAAGATCGTGCACGTGGGCGACGAGGTCGAGGTCATGGTGCTGGATGTGGACGAGGAGCGGCGCCGGATTTCCCTGGGCATCAAGCAGTGCATGGCCAATCCCTGGGACGAGTTCGCGGTCAATCAGCAAAAAGGCGACAAGGTCACCGGTACCATCAAGTCGATCACCGACTTCGGCGTGTTTGTTGGCCTGGATGGCGGCATCGACGGCCTGATCCACCTCAGTGATCTTTCCTGGGAGCGCCCGGGTGAAGAGGCTGTGCGCGACTTCAAGAAAGGCGACGAAGTGGAAGCGGTGGTGCTTGCCGTCGATCCGGAGCGCGAACGAATTTCGCTGGGCATCAAGCAGGTGGAGGGAGATCCCTTTTCCAGCTACGTTGCGATGCACGGAAAGGGCGCCATTGTGGCGGGCACGGTCAGCGAAGTGGACCCCCGTGGTGCGGTGCTTGATCTGGGTGATGGCGTGCAGGGTTACCTGCGTTCCTCGGAATTGGCCCGCGACCACGTCGAAGATGCGCGCAACGTTCTAAAGGAAGGTGAGGAGATCGAGGTAAAGATCACCAGCATCGACCGCAAGAACCGCAAAATCTCGTTGTCGGTCAAGGCTCGTGAGATTGACCAGGAAAACCAGGTCGTCAACGATTACAAACGGAAAGGACCCGCATCGACCACCCTGGGCGACAAGCTCAAGGAGCAGTTGGCGGGCCAGTCCGGCGATCCCGTAGAGTGACCGGATTGCGACGGGCGGGTGACGAAATCCGACCTCATCGAGAAGCTCGCGGCCGACCAGCCGCAACTCGTCTATAAAGACGTGGAGCTGGCGGTGAAGGGCCTGCTGGAACGCATGTCCGACGCGCTGGTGGATGGCGAGCGCATTGAGGTGCGGGGGTTTGGCAGCTTTTCCCTGCACCACCGCCCGTCCCGGATCGGTCGTAACCCCAAGACCGGGGCCGCGGTGCAGGTTCCTGATAAATACGTTCCCCACTTCAAGCCCGGTAAGGAGCTCCGGGAACGGGTTGACGACGGCAAATCCGATCCGGGCTCGTCGTGACCCGGCGCGGAATCCAGTCGCGGATTCTGCCTTTCTCCCGCTGCGCATTTCGGGCCAAAATAGGCCTGTTTTTACGGTAGCCGGTATTCCCGGTCCTGGAGGATTTTGGTGCGATACGTCTACGCTTTCTTTTTCGTTTTATTTTTCCTGGTAGGCGTCCTGTTCGCGACGAAAAACCCGCAGGGCGTGGTGATTCACTTTTATCCGGATCTGCAATGGCAAACATCGCTGGCGATCGCGCTAATTGCGGCGGCCGGCATTGGCGTTTTGCTTGGGGCCGTTGGCAGCGCCGCATCCCTGATGCGGACCCGAGCGCAGCTCGCGCTCCGTCAGCGGGAGATCCGTGCCATGGAACAGGAAGTCACCAACCTGCGTGCCCTGCCGATCAGGGACGCCATATAGGTGATTGACACGTGGTGGCTGCTGATCCTTTTGCCGGCAGCCGCGGCATCGGGCTGGATGGCGGCTCGCGGACGCCCACAGGAACCTGCGGGCAAGCGCTACGATCTTCCCTCGGCCTATTTCAAGGGCCTCAACTACCTCCTCAATGAACAACCGGACAAGGCCATCGAGGTCTTCGTCAAGGTCCTGGAAGTGGACACCGAGACGGTGGAAACCCACCTTGCGGTAGGCAACCTGTTTCGACGCCGTGGCGAGGTGGAACGTGCCACGCGTATTCACCAGAACCTCATCGCACGGCCGAGCCTGGAACCGTTGCAACGATCCCAGGCATTGTTCGAGCTGGCCCAGGATTATCTCAAAGCCGGTTTGTTCGACCGCGCCGAGAACCTGTTGCTGGAACTGGCGGAGGTCAATCTGCATAGTGAACCCGCGTTGAAGGGCCTGGTGCAGATTTACGAACAGGAGCGCGAATGGGAAAAGGCCGCCGCGACCTTGCGCCGCCTGGTGCGGGTGACCGGGGAGCGCCAGGACCGCATCATCGCCCACTACGATTGCGAATTGGCCGAGGAAGCGGAACGCGCTGGACGTGTGGACGAGGCGCTGGCGCTGACGCGGCGCGCAATCGGTGCGGATTCCCACTGCGTGCGCGCGACCATCCTGCGTGCGCGCATCGAAGGGGGACGCGGCGGGCACCGTGCGGCGTTGGAACTGTTGCGGCAGGTAGGTGACCAGGACCCGGATTTTGTCGGCGAGGCGGTGGCCCCGATCAGCAATTCGTACCGCGCCTTGGGCGACGAGGACGGTCTGTACGAGTTTCTCAGCCGGGGACTCGAGCGCTACGGCGCGGTGGAGCTGATGCTGGCCCTGGCGGACCTCACGAAGGAACGGGACGGCCCCCGAGCGGCCCAGCAATTCGTGGTGCAATGGCTGCGGCAGAACCCATCCGTACACGGCCTCAACCGCCTCATTGAGCTCAACCTGGCTGCGGCCAGTGGCCAGGCGCGTGAAGACCTCACCATCCTGCAGACCATGGTGGGGCAATGGCTGGAGCACCAGCAGGGATACGTCTGCGGGCAATGCGGTTTCGAGGGGCGCCAGTTGCACTGGCAATGTCCCGGCTGCCGGAGCTGGAGTACGGTACGTCCATTGAGCCGGCAGCATGCCAACTGAGCCCCGGGTCATCATTGCGCTGGATGCCGGGTCGGCCCGGGCCGGGCTGGAAATTGCCGCGCGACTGGATCCTGCCGACTGCCATCTGAAGGTGGGATTCGAACTGTTCGTGGCGGCCGGGCCCGCGGTGGTGGAGAGCCTGGCCAGCCGTGGATTCCGGGTGTTCCTGGATCTGAAGTTTCACGACATTCCAAACACCGTGGCCGGCGCCTGCCGGAGCGCGGCGGCCAGCGGCGCCTGGATGCTCAATGTGCATGCCCTGGGTGGTGAGGCAATGATGGCCGCGGCGGCCGGGGCGTTGGCGGCCGTCGATCATCCTCCGTTGCTGGTGGCGGTCACCTTGCTGACCAGCCATGGTCCGGCCGAACTGGCGGCTCTGGGGGTCAGCGATGCCCCGGCGGGGGTGGCGGCGCTGGCGGCGCGGGCCGCCGGTTGTGGCCTCGACGGGGTGGTCTGCGCGGCCGCAGAGGCCCCGGCGGTCCGCCGGGAACAGGGTAAATCCTTCGTTATCGTGACCCCCGGGGTGCGCCCGGCGGGCGCCGAGCGTGGCGATCAGCAACGCGTCGTGAGTCCCCGGCAGGCGGTGGCACTGGGCGCGGATTATCTGGTGATCGGCCGCCCGGTAACCGCTGCCGGCAACCCGGCCGAGGCACTGGCCGCCATCAACCGGGAGATCGCCTCCTGAAGAGAGGCGCCGTGATGGCGGGTCCGCAGGCCCGAATCCCGGGCCGGGGGCGGGAATCCCGCCGGGAAAGGGCCTCGCTCATCCGGCGTTGAAGGAAACCGCCTGATCCCCGTGGCTGGACCTACAATGGGACTCCGTGCCCCTCGTCAGGGGCATTCTCATGGAAACAAGGAGGTTGTTCAGGATGAACACGATCAAGTACGCCCTGTTCGGGTTGTGGCTGGCGGTGGGTTCGCTGGCCCAGGCCCAGCCCGTCAACATCAACACCGCCGACGCCAACCGCTTGGCCGCGAATATCAACGGCGTCGGGCCGGTGCTGGCTCAGGCCATCGTTGCCCACCGGCAGGCCCACGGCCCGTTTCGCAGTCCCGAGGCGCTGCTGGCGGTCAAGGGCATCGGCCCGCGACTGCTGGAGCGCATTCGCCCGGACCTGAAGCTGGATACTCCGGCGCCGGCCAAGGCTAAAAAGGCCGCCCGCTAGCCTTCCTCCCGCCGCGGGACGCGTTGTTTGCGTCCCGCGGCATCCTTTTCCTCCCCGCGGGGCGCGCCGGTCCGGGTGCCTCCCGCACGCCAGCCCAACCGCGTATAATTGCCGGCCAGGGGCGCGTGGCGCCCCTTTGAATTTTACCAGCGCGGCACATCCCGGCGCCTTTTCGTTCCGTAAATCAGGGGAGCCCAATGAACATTACCGTTATCGGCACAGGCTATGTGGGCCTGGTATCCGGAACCTGCCTCGCGGAGGTTGGCAACCACGTCCTGTGCGTGGACACCGACGAGGCCAAGGTTCGTGGGCTCAAGGCGGGGCGGATCCCGATCTACGAACCCGGGCTGGAACCCCTGGTGCTGGAAAACCACCGCGCCGGGCGCCTGGAATTCACGACCGACCTGGCGGAAGGCGTTGCCCACGGCGACGTGCTGATGATCGCGGTCGGCACACCGCCGGACGAGGACGGCTCCGCGGATCTCCAGCATGTGCTCGCAGTGGCCAGCGGTATCGGCACGTATATGCAGGATTATCGGGTGATTGTTACCAAATCAACGGTGCCGGTGGGTACCGCGGACAAGGTTCGCGCGGCGGTGAACGCGGCGCTGGAAGAACGCGGCCAGCAGATTGATTTCGGCGTGGTATCCAACCCGGAGTTCCTCAAGGAGGGCAACGCGGTGGATGACTTCATGAAACCCGACCGTGTGGTGGTCGGCTCGGATGACCCGCGCGCCACAGCGCGTATGCGCGAGTTGTATCATCCCTTCAATCGCAACCACGACCGGGTAATTTTCATGGACGTACGTTCCGCGGAAATGACCAAGTACGCCGCCAACGCGATGCTCGCGACCAAGATCTCTTTTATGAACGAAATGGCTGGCATGGCGGAACGACTGGGAGCCGACATCGAGGCGGTGCGCCAGGGAATCGGTTCGGATCCTCGCATCGGTTACCACTTTATTTATCCGGGATGTGGCTATGGCGGCTCGTGTTTCCCCAAGGACGTGCAGGCCTTGTACCGAACCGGCCAGGAGGCTGGCCACGAATCGCAGATCCTGCGGGCGGTGGAAGACGTAAACGCGCGCCAGAAACGCGTGTTGCTGGATAAGATCGATTCCCACTTCGGCGCCAAGCTGAGCGGAAAGCGTTTCGCCCTGTGGGGGCTGGCGTTCAAGCCCGACACCGACGACGTGCGCGAGGCGCCCAGCCGCGTGATCATGGAGGGCCTTTGGGAGCGGGGCGCCAGCGTGGATGCCTTCGATCCGGTTGCCATGCATGAAATTCGCAGGATATACGGGCAGCGCAAGGACCTGCGTCTGCATGAAGACCCCTACGATGCCCTGAAGAACGCGGACGCCCTGATCGTGGTTACCGAATGGAAGATGTTCCGCACGCCGGATCTGGAGCTCATGAGCGAGAACATGGCCGGCAAAGTGATTTTCGATGGTCGCAACATTTTTGACCCCAAGCAGATTGCGGCCGCGGGATTTAGCTATTACGGGATTGGTCGCAGCGCGGTCTGATGTTTGAGCTGGAGCGCCTGGGCGCACTGAAAGTACTCGTCGCCGGTGATGTCATGCTGGACCGCTACTGGTCCGGCGACGTCCGTCGCATCTCGCCCGAGGCGCCGGTACCGGTGGTTTCGGTGAATACGGTCGAGGAACGGCTGGGGGGTGCCGCCAATGTCGCCTGCAACGTGGCGGCGCTGGGCGCTCATTGCGTGCTGGCCGGAATCATCGGCGACGATGATGCGGGCGCACGGCTGGTGGCGCTGGCGGAAAAACACGGACTGTCGCCGCGACTGGAAAAGGCAACCGGACTGGCTACCACGGTGAAATTGCGGGTCCTGGGACAGCATCAGCAATTGATTCGCCTGGATTTCGAAGGCCAACCGGATGTGGCCGCGCAGCAGCGGCTGCAGGAGTCGGTGGAATCCGACCTGGACGACTTTGATGCCCTGATCCTGTCGGACTACGACAAGGGCAGTCTCGCCGGGGCGGAGCGACTGGTGGCCGCGGCACGGGAGCGCGGCAAGCCGGTAATGGTCGACCCCAAGGGCGATGACTTTTCGCGCTACCGGGGCGCGGACATGCTGACCCCCAACCTGCGGGAGTTCGTGCAGCAGGCGGGTGCCTGCCCGGACGAGTCCCGGCTGGACCAACGCGCGGCCAGCGTGATTTCCGAATTGCAGCTACAACGGCTGCTCATTACCCGCGGCGAAGAAGGGATGACCCTGTATTTTGCCGACGGACGCAAACTGCACGGTCCGGCGCGGGCCCGCGAGGTCTTCGACGTAACCGGCGCCGGCGATACCACCATCGCCGCGATGTGCCTGCTGATGGCGGCCGGGGCCGACCCTGGCGACGCATTGCACATCGCCAACGCGGCCGCCGGAGTTGTGATCGCGAAACTCGGTACCGCCACGGCAACGCCGGCGGAGATCCATGCCGCCTTACAGGCGGGGGCCTGATCCTCACGATGATCGTTGTTACCGGGGCCGCCGGGTTCATCGGATCGCACCTGCTGAGGACGCTGGGAGAACGCGGCTACCGGGTGTGCGCGGTGGACAACCCGTCCGAGCTGGCCAGCAGGCTGGACGCCAACACGGATCGAATTGAGCAGCAGGACTTCATCGCCCGACTGAACGGTGACGGGCTGCCCCGAATCGAAGCAGTTTTTCACCAGGGCGCCTGCACGGATACGCGCATTGATGATCATGCGTTCCTGCAGCGCAATAATCTCGACTACTCCCTGCGGTTGCTGGATTTCTGCCAGAGACGCCGAATTCCGATGGTCTACGCGTCCTCGGCGGCGGTCTACGGAAATGCCCGGAACTTCAGCGAAAGCCCGGACAACGAGGAACCGCTCAACGCCTACGGCGAATTCAAGCGGCGATTCGATTCCCAGGTCCGCAGCCACCTGGGGAACGGGCTTCGCGCGCCGCTGGTCGGCTTGCGCTATTTCAATGTCTACGGCGCCGGCGAGGATCACAAGGGCGCCATGGCGTCCATGGTGCACCAGAGCTACCAGCGCTGCCTGCGGGGGGAGCCGATCCGGCTGTTCGGCGCCAGTGGCGGCTACCCGGCGGGCGGCCAGCAGCGGGATTTCGTACACGTGGATGACGTGGTACGGGTAAACCTGCACTTTCTCGAGGGCCGCGCACACAGCGGTATTTACAACGTCGGCACCGGGCACGCGGCAAGCTTCCGGCGGATGGCGGAGGTGTTGCTGGCGGCGGCAGGCAGCGAAAGTGGAATCGAGTTCTTCGATATGCCGGCGCATCTGGCGCCCCGGTATCAGCACTTTACGCGGGCCTGTCTGCGGGGCCTGCGCGCGGCGGGCTACCGTGCGCCCCTGCGTCCCGTGGAGGAGGGAATCCCGGGTTTCGTGGCAGGGCAGAGGCCGCGAGTGGACCCGCAGCCGGTGGCCCGGGCGGCCACGGCCCCATGAAGCACTGGTACCTGGTTTACAGCAAGCCCCGGGGAGAAGAACTGGCACGGGTCAACCTGGAACGCCAGGGATTTGAGACCTACCTGCCGCTGGTGCGCCAGGTCCGGCGGCGGCTGGGACGCCGGCGGTTGCAGGTGGAGCCGTTATTCCCGCGCTACCTTTTCATTCGGCTGGACCGGGTGCAGGACAACTGGGCGCCGATCCGCTCCACCCTGGGGGTCAGCCAGCTGGTGCGCTTTGGCGAGGAGCCCGCCATCGTGCCCGGGGAGCTGGTGGAAATGGTCCGGCAGCGGGCGGATGACGCCGGCATCCAGGACTTGCCGGAGGCGGAATTCCGGCCGGGCCAGAAGGTGCGGGTGGCGGACGGGCCGATGGCCGGCTACGAGGGAATTTTCGTGGCCCGCAGCGGCGCGGAACGGGTGCTGGTGTTGCTGGATATCGTGGGCCGCCACGTGAAGCTCAAGCTCGAGGCCAGCGCCCTCGAGCGACCATTCTGATCCGGGTTTCGACCCGACCTTAAATTGACGCTGTAACTGCCTGACAAGTATAGTGTTCATATCGTGAACGATAAGGCCCGACAAGATCGCCTGACCCTTGAATTGCTGAGTGCCATCGAGGAGCGCAGCGACCTCAGCCAGCGCCACCTGGCCCGCGGAATGGGCGTGGCCCTGGGACTGGCAAATTCCTATCTCAAGCGCTGCGCGCGCAAGGGGTATATCAAGATTCGCGAGGCCCCGGCCAACCGCTGCCTTTACTACCTTACCCCCACGGGCTTCGCCGAGAAGGCGCGACTGACCGCCGAGTATCTCAGCACCTCCCTGCGTTTTTACCGGCAGGCGGCGGAGTCCTGCCTGCACCTGTTCGCCGAGTGCGAGCGGGAGGGCCATCGGCGCATCCTGCTGTACGGCGTATCCGATCTGGCTGAAATCGCCCTTCTGCGCAGCGCGGATGCGGCGTTGCAAATCGTCGGCGTGGTGGATCCCAGTGGCCAACGGCAGCGCTTTTTCCAGCACCCGGTGTCTCCCGACCTGGCCACGGCTCCGGACTGGGACGCGGTATTGCTCACCGATCTCAGTGCCCCGCTTGACGCCTTTCGGACCCTGGAGGCGCAGGTGGACCGGGAGCGGATCAAAGTCCCCGCGGTACTGGGTCTGGATAGCCTGAAGAACCACGCGACCGAGCCCGATATCTGACCGGGCGAGGCCGCCGCTACAACAGGGAAATCCTGCGCCAGGGTGTGGCGCTGGTGCGGAACCCCGGGTTCTGCATGGCGGTAGCGTGCCCGAACCCAGAAGGAGAATACCCAGACGATGACGAAAATTGCAGTAGTTGGCCTCGGCTACGTAGGCCTGCCTCTCGCGGTTGCTTTCTCCCGCCACTTTGCGGTGGTGGGTTTTGATACCGACGAGAAAAAGATCGCCATATACCGGGAGGGACGGGACCCGGCAGGACAGATATCGCGAGCAGACTTCCAGTCCGCCACCACCCTGAGCCTGTCTGCCGATCCCGGCTCGATCGCCGACGCCGATTTCCTGATTATCACCGTGCCGACTCCGGTGGATGCGGCTCACCAACCGGATTTCGCTCCCTTGCTCGGCGCCAGCCGCATGGTGGGGCGTCACATGAAGGCCGGGGCGACCGTGGTGTACGAATCCACCGTGTACCCCGGAGCGACGGAGGAAAAATGTATCCCGATACTGGAGGCGGAATCCGGCATGCGCTGGCGCGAAGGGTTCAACGTGGCGTATTCCCCGGAGCGCATCAATCCCGGGGACCACGAACATACGCTGGCGCGGATTACCAAGCTGGTAGCCGGAGACACGCCGGAGACCCTGGAACGAACTGCGCAGGTGTACGAAAAGATCATTGAGGCAGGGGTTTACCGGGTCGCGAGCATCGCGGTGGCAGAGGCTGCCAAGGTGATCGAGAACACCCAGCGGGATCTGAATATCGCGCTGGTGAACGAACTGGCCATCATCTTCAATCACCTGCAGCTGGACACCCTGGACGTGCTGCAGGCAGCCGGAACCAAGTGGAATTTCCTTCCATTCCGGCCGGGCCTGGTGGGGGGGCATTGCATCGGCGTGGATCCGTACTACCTCACCCACAAGGCGCAAATGGTCGGATACCATCCGCAGGTAATCCTCGCCGGGCGTCAGATTAACGACGGCATGGGCAAGTTCATCGCGGAGCAGACCGTCAAGCGCCTGATCCAGAGCGGCGATCACGTTCGTGGCGCGCGGGTCAACGTGCTCGGACTTGCCTTCAAAGAAGACTGCCCGGACCTGCGGAATACGCGCGTCACCAGCGTCATCTCGGAACTCGCAAGTTACGGAGTGGATGTGGCGGTACACGATCCGGTGGTGGACCCGGAAGAGGCGCGGGCGGAGTTCGGCATTGAGCTGCGGGATTGGGCGGACTTGCCCGCCGCGGATGCGGTGGTCCTGGCGGTTCCCCACCAGGCGTTTCTGGAAAGAGGCGTGGACGGACTGCGGCAGATTCTGTGCGAGGGCGGCTGTGTCGTGGATGTGAAATCGGTGCTGGACCGGGAAACCATTGCGGCGGCGGGCCTGGCCTGTTGGCGCCTGTAGAAACTGATTCAAAAACGGAAGGTATATGAAAATTCTGGTTACCGGCGCTGCCGGCTTTATTGGTCACGCACTGAGCCAACGGCTCCTGGCCCGTGGTGATCAGGTGGTTGGAGTGGACAACCTGAACGATTACTACGACGTCACGTTGAAGGAGGCCCGTCTGAAACGCCTTGCTGGGCAGCCGGGTTTCGAATTTCACCGTCTCGACATCGCAGATCGCACGGCCATGACTACGCTGTTCGCAGACTCGCGGCCGGATGCGGTAATGCACCTGGCCGCACAAGCGGGCGTGCGCTACAGCATCGAGAATCCGGCTGCGTACGTGGACGCGAACCTGGTCGGTTTCGGAAATATCCTGGAGGGTTGTCGTCACAACCAGGTCGGACACCTGGTGTTCGCTTCTTCCAGTTCGGTGTATGGGGCGAATACCCGTTTGCCGTTCTCCGAGCACCAGAATGTGGACCACCCGGTCTCGCTGTACGCAGCCACCAAGAAGGCTAACGAGCTGATGGCGCATAGCTACGCACACCTGTACGAACTACCGTGCACCGGGCTGCGCTTTTTTACCGTGTACGGCCCCTGGGGTCGGCCGGACATGGCGCTGTTCAAGTTTACGCGCGGCATCCTCGAGGACAGTCCGATCCCAGTGTTCAACCGCGGCCAGATGGTGCGGGATTTCACGTTTATTGACGATATCGTGGAGGGAGTCATTCGGACGATTGACCAGCCGGCGGCGCCGGACCCGGACTGGTCTGGCGATGCACCGGACCCGGCGCGCAGTTACGCCCCCTATCGCGTGTTTAACATTGGCAACAATGCACCCGTTGAATTGATGCGGTATGTGGAGGTGCTTGAACAATGCCTGGGGCGTAAGGCGCGCCTGGACCTGCTGCCGATGCAGGACGGTGACGTACCCGCTACTTTCGCGGATGTTTCGGAACTGGTTGCCGCCGTGGATTTCCAGCCGGCCACTTCCGTCGAAGACGGAATCAGCCGCTTTGTTGCCTGGTATTGCGACTACTACGGAGTGCAATTATGAAGCGAGCGCTGATTACCGGCATCACCGGCCAGGACGGTTCCTACCTGGCCGAGTTTCTGCTGGAAAAAGGTTACGAGGTGCATGGCGTAAAACGGCGAACTTCACTATTCAATACCGCACGAATCGATCACCTGTACGAAGACCCGCATTCCGCCAATAGCAACTTTCGGCTTCACCATGGTGACATGACGGACTCCAGCAGCCTGATGAATATCATTGCCCAGGTCCGGCCGGACGAGATTTACAACCTCGCCGCCCAGAGCCACGTTGCGGTGTCTTTCGAGGAACCGGAATACACGGCCAATGCGGATGCCTTAGGGACGCTACGCATGCTGGAGGCGGTACGCAACCTGGGATTGGGGGATGGCTGCCGTTTCTACCAGGCCTCCACGTCCGAACTGTATGGACTGGTGGGGGAGAGTCCACAAAATGAGGGGACTGCCTTCCATCCACGCTCGCCCTATGGCGTCGCCAAGCTGTATGCGTATTGGATTACGGTGAACTACCGTGAGGCCTATGGCCTGTATGCCTGCAATGGCATCCTGTTCAACCACGAATCCCCGCGGCGGGGCGAGACTTTTGTGACTCGCAAGATCACCCGCGGCGTCGCCCGAAGCCTGCTTGGCCTGGAACAGGGGGTCTATCTGGGCAACCTGGACAGCTTGCGCGACTGGGGCCATGCGCGGGACTACGTGGAGATGCAATGGCTGATGCTGCAGCAGGAAAAGCCCGAGGATTTCGTAATCGCCACCGGGGAGCAGCATTCGGTGCGGGAATTCGCGACCCTGGCGGCAGGTGAACTGGGTATTACGCTCCGCTGGGAGGGCGAAGGGGAGGCGGAAAAGGGTATCGTGGTGAGCAGCGATCATCCGGAGAGCGTTCTGCAGCCCGGCTTCGCGCTTTTTAACGTGGATTCGCGGTACTACCGGCCCGCGGAAGTGGCGACCCTGCTGGGTGATGCGAGCGCCGCCCGGGACAAGCTGGGTTGGCAACCGCGTACCGGCTTCGCGGAGCTGGTGCGGGAAATGGCATTCGAGGACCTGAATCTGGCGCGCCGGGCGAAACGCGATCAGCAGGCACCGGATTGAACCCCAGCGAAATGTCCCGGGATATCAGCGCCGCCAGATTCCTGGCGCGGCGCTTTTTGCGTCCGTACTGGAAGGCGATCCTGGGGGCGGTTGTAGCCAACGTGGCGGTGGGCTCCCTCATGAGTCTTCGCCCCTTCGTCCTGGCTCCGGCCCTGAACGCCTTTTTTGATTTTTCCCAGTCGCCGGCCCACGGTATTGCCGACCTCACCCTGGACAACGTAGGCCCGACCATCGTTGCGATAAGCGGTGTGGATCCCTCCGACGCAATCGGACTGGCAATGTTTTCCGCCACGGGCCTGATCGTGGTTACGCTATTGGTGGCCGTTGGCGGCTACTTCGGTTTCT
>JAJDOE010000109.1 GCA_022340345.1 Gammaproteobacteria bacterium | reverse complement strand
CCGTAACCGCAACGGTGCCCGGCTTCGTATTCCACTTACGAATTCCCAGATGGCGAATTCCCAGATGGCGAATTCCCAGGTGGCGAACTACCAGATGGTGACCCGCTCTTCCGGCGGCAGATACAGGGCATTGCCCGGCTTGACGTCGAAAGCGGCATACCAGGCGTCCATATTGCGCACGATGCCATTGCAACGGAACTCGGACGGGCTGTGGGGATCCGTCGCGACCCGCCGTTTCAGCTCGTCCTCCCGGTACTTGCGTTTCCAGACTTGCGCCCAGGCGAGGAAGAACCGCTGGTCGCCGGTATAGCCGTCGATCACCGGCGCCGGCTTGCCCTTCAGGGAAAGCCGGTAGGCCGCGTAGGCCAGGCTGAGGCCACCGAGGTCACCGATATTTTCGCCCATGGTCAGTTTCGGATTGAGCTTCGACCCGGGCACCGGCTCGTAGACCGCGTACTGATTGCCCAGCCGGTCGGCCTTGGCCTGGAAGCGGTCCGCATCCTCCTTGCTCCACCAGTCCCGCAGCATTCCGTCCCCGTCCGATTTGCGCCCCTGGTCGTCGAAACCGTGCCCCATTTCGTGACCGATCACGGCGCCAATGGCGCCATAATTTACCGCCGGGTCGGCAGCCGGATCGAAAAACGGTGCCTGCAGGATAGCGGCCGGAAACACGACCTCGTTGCGGGTAGGACTGTAATAGGCATTTACCGTCTGCGGATTCATGAACCATTCGTAACGATCAATGGGACCACCAAGCTTGCCGATCTGGTCGTTCCATCCCCAGACGTTTGCGCGCCGGGCATTGCCCATGGCGTCACCACGCACCACGTTCAAAGTTGAATAGTCTTTCCACTTGTCGGGGTAACCGATTTTCGGAATGAACTTGGCGAGCTTCTTGCGCGCCTCCACCTTGGTTTCCTCGGACATCCAGTCGAGTTCATCCAGGCGATGTGCAAACGCGGTCCGCAGGTTTTTTACCAACTGCACCATCTGGGTCTTGGATTCCGGCGGGAAATACTTTTTCACGTAGACCTTTCCGATGGCCTCGCCCAGGGCACCGTTGACCGCGGCTACACCCCGCTTCCAGCGCGCGCGTTGCTCCGGCTGACCGCGCAGGGTTTTTCCGAAAAACTCGAAATTGGCGTCATCAAACGCTTTCGGCAACACGTCCGCATTGTTGGACAGGTAGTTAAACTGCAGGTAGGCCACCCAGGTATCCACCGGCGTTTCCGCGAAGATCTTCGCCGAGTTGCGAAGCGCATCCTTTTCCCGGAGCACGAACTCCTTTTCCTTGTCCAGCCCAGCCGCCTGGAACGAAACCGCCCACGGGAATTCCGGCGCGTACGCAATCAATTCCTCGCGGGTCATGCGGTTGTAGGTTAGGTCCCGGTCGCGGCGTTTGGCCCGGTCCCAATGAACCTTCGCAATACGTTTCTCCAATGCGAAAACTGCCTTGGCCTTTTCGGCGGCATGCTCGATTCCCGCCAGGCTCAGCATGTGCTCGATGAAGGGTGTGTAGGCATCGCGCTTATCGGCGAACTTGTCGTCCAGGTAGTAATCCCGGTCCGGCAGGCCCAGTCCCGCCTGGGTCAGGTAGAACAGGTAGCGGGAAGTATTCTTCGCATCGATGTTGACGAAGCCGGCAATCGGACTGTTGGTGGCAATGTCTGGCTGCGCCATGACCCGGGCCACGTCCTCGTGCGTCCTAAGGGCGGCCAGCCGAGCCAGGTCCGCGCGCGCGGGTTCCAGGCCCAGGGTTTCAATACGATCGGTATCCAGGTAGGTGGCGTAGTAGTCGCCGATCTTTTGTTCGCTGGAGCCCGCGGCCGATTTGCCGGACGCCGCCTCCTCGATGATCGCCTTTACGTGTTCTTCGGAACGTTCGAAAAGAACGGTGAAGGCACCGTAGTTGCTGAAGTCGGCGGGGATCTCAAAACTATCCAGCCATTTGCCGTTGGCGTACCGGAAAAAATCATCTCCCGCAAGAACCGCGGGTTTCATATCGTCAACGGCGAAGCCCCAGGCTCCGATTTCCGGCGCGGGAGCGGGCGCAGATGGATTCATATGGCCACAGGCCGCCAGGACGGCAGCGCAAGCGCCGGCAAGCAGGATACGTTTCATGTCGAAAATTCCTCCGCGAAACCAGGGCACCACCCGGTCGCATAGCCCATTGTCCGTTACCCACCCGCGGTAGGCAACCCGGCGGCACCCCGCCGGAAAACTCAGCGAAACGCGTGCAATACCACGCGGCTTTGGCGCAGGGTGCGCGCGAAATCGGTGCCGCGGGTCTTTTTCAGGAACAGGGCATGGGCCCGGAGGTCCTGCTCGGAGGTGCGGGAACAGCGGCAGGTGCACCAGTTGGGTGTCGCGGCTCATGCCCGGGCTTTACAGGGATCGACTGATCGGTGCAAGCATCTCAAAACCGAAATCCCGTTGCTAGAATACGAGCTCCTAACTACGAGGGCGACCGCAATGAGACTCGTTTTTATCCTGGCGCTGGCTGCCGCGTTTCTGTCACCGGCGGTGTTGGCGCAATCCAGCGACACATCCGCCGACGGCAACTCCCGCGCCGCCGCCCCCGAGGTGCAGGTGAAGACCACCAATACCCGTGGCCGCACCACGGCCGAGGTGGATCCCTGCGCACCAGCCGCCGGCAAAAAGGCCAAAGCGGTGGCGCCGGTGACCGTCAGCGATGCAAGCGACAATCGCGCCGCCGAAAAGGTAGAAGTTGTCGCATCTACCCGGGGCCGAACGGCCACGGCCCCCGAAGTCGAGTGCGAGCCGGAACCGAAAAAGAAGAAAAAGAAAAAGAAAGAGTAAGGACGCCGGCTGGCATCTCGCGCGGTTCAGTCCAGCGGCGCGCGTGCCAGGCCGGTACCGGTATCCGAGGCATCGAAGCCCGCCGCCAGCCGCCCGACGCGGGCATTGCCTACCAGCCGGCTGGCCAGGTGGACCGCGTCGATACCACCACTGCGCTGCCGCATGCGCTGGGCCCACAGGGCCGCCAGTCCCGCCACGTGAGGCGTCGCCATGCTGGTGCCGCTGAGGGCCACCAGCCCGCCACCGGCCTGGACGGACAACACGTCCACACCAGGTGCGCACAGGTCCGGCCCGGTGTTGGAGAAATCCGCCACTACCAGGCCCTGGTGGGGCGGACCCGCGCTGGCCAGCGCGCCTACCGAAATCATGCCTTCTGCCGCCGCCGGTGGCGCGACCGCAATCTCGAATTCCGGATTGATATCGCGGCGGCTCTCGTTGCCCGCCGCCGCCACGACGACGGTACCGTCGGCGAACGCCGAACGGGCGCGAATCAGTGCACCGAGGCGGTCAAACAGCCGGATATTGGCCCGATAGCCCTGCAAGGCGATGGAGGTAGCAAGATCCGGTGGAACATCCTGCTCTTGCACCAGTTGCTTTACCAACCCGGGAAAATCCAGTCCCAGAGACAGGGAGATTACATTGGCGCCCTCCTCCAGCGCCCACAGCAGGCCGGCATAAATCTGGTCCGTGGAGCCTGCCCCGTCGCGATCCAGCACCTTGCCAACCAGCAACGCATCCACTCCCGGCGCGACACCGATGCGCCGGCCCTGAACGGGCTGCCCGACCAGCGTGCCGGCACAGTGACTGCCATGACCATTGCCATCCCCGTCGCCATCGCCACTGAAGTCCCGTTCGACGATGCGAAGATTCGCGAATGCCGGGTGCTTCCCGTCGATACCGGTATCCAGCACCGCGACGCGGACACCGGCACCGTCGAAGGGACTTTCCAGCACGCCACAGACCTGCAGCCCCCAGGTGGCGCCCGGTGGGTCCAGGCCGATTCCCGAGCCGGCCAGGGGCGCGATCAGGCGCACCGGCATCGCCGGGGCGATGTTGCTGATCGACGGATCCGTAACCAGTTCGCGCAGTCCGGCGCGGCTGTCCACGTCGGCGATTTCGATTCGCGCGTCTTCGGTGAGTTGCTGCCAGGTGGCGGGAACGCTGGTTGCGTGTGCGACAGCGGCCTGACGACCAATCGCCTCGCGTACCACGATAAATCGCTGGTAGTGCATGCGGACCTCCCTGTAGTCCCTGTCCCTTTGAGAAGCACAGATTAGCAGGCAGGCCGAAAATCCGGAAACCCGCCCTTGGCAGCGCCGCCGCCCCCGGTTAGGGTAGGGGCAACAAATAGACGCCCCGGACCCGCACCCCATGAGCGCAGGCACGAAAAAAAACGAGCCAGACACGGTGCTGCGTACGTTTTTGCAGCTTGAGCGCTTCGGCAACCAGTTGGTGGCGGCTTTTCACCTGCTTGGGCTGTTTGTCATTGGCGCCGCCGTGCTGTGGGCGTCCTGGTCGGAGGTCTTCGCGATCGTCGGGCGCGGCGGACCCACCGTGCAGGACGTTCTGTTGTTATTCATCTACCTGGAGCTTGGCGCCATGGTGGGGATCTACTTCAAGACCAACCACCTGCCGGTCCGTTTCCTGCTTTACATCGCCATCACCGCGCTGACACGGGAACTGGCCGTCGATGCCACGCATATGAACAACCTGGAATTGCTCACCGTTACCGGTGCGATCCTGATACTGGCGATAGCCATACTGGTTGTCCGCATTGCCTCGCATCGCTATCCCAGCAGCGGGGACAAGAACTGACTGGCGCGGAAACCCGGGCCCCGTGTAGACGCAGGCGATGACGGTCTCGATCCAGGTACCGGTCATCAAGGGCCGCTGGCTGCGTCAATGCGTTGCGTCGGTGCTGGACCAGGATTCCCCGGATTTTCACCTCAACCTGCTTTGGGACCAGGGCGACGAAGAATCGCGCCGGATTCTGGAAGACCTCCGGGACCGGGCAGATCCCCGAGTGCGGGTGGCTTTCAGCGACAAGCGCCTGGGCGTGGCCGGCGCCCGGCGGGCCCTCAGCGAGATGACGGAAGGTGAATACATTCTCGCCCTGGACGACGACGACCTGCTGGACCCGTCGGCGGTGCGCCGTCTCCAGCAGATCGCCGCGCAGCAACCCTGGGCGGGCATCGTGCGAGCCCGCCGCCGTTTCGTGGATGAGGCCGGCAATACGAGACCGGAAAAGGACTGGTTTCCCTTCCAACCACGGCGGTACCACCGCGGCATGACCTGTGATGTGTTCAACCACTCCCAGCCTGCGTTGCTCCGCAGCGAAATCTATTCCCGCACCACCGGCTGGTCCGGCTTCGCCGAGTTTCAGGGCGCGGGAGAGGATTGCGACATCTTTCTGCAGATGGAGGAACACGCGGACATCGAGTTGCTGGACGACTGCCTGTATTCCTACCGGCATAACCCGCAGCGCACCAGCCACGAACTGGGTCCCGCCAGCGCCTTCGAGATGTGGCGACGACTGGCGGACGCGACCATGGCGCGCCGCCAGCTTGGATTGCAACGGGTCGGTGAGAAACCACCCTTCCGCTGGGAGCCCCTGCCACGGAAACGTGGACCCGGGGCACCGCTGGACCTGCCACTGGTACCCGCACCAGACCTGGTAGACCGCGTACGGCGGGAGAATGCCGACTGGCTGTTGCTTGGTGCCGACGGAATCCGGCCCGGCGCGCCGATTGAGAAGGCGATCACCCTGCTTTCCGAAAATGAAGCGGACCTGGGCGTACTCAGCCACAAGCCGGACCCGGCGCAGTCCATAACCTTGCCGCAACCATTCGCCGGTATTCCAGCCGGGCGCTTCAGCAGTTCCACCCACGGGCTGTTGCTGGTCCGCCGCGAGGTGGTCAGCGCCGGCGCGGTACCGGACTCCGGGGTCAGCGCGGCGGATGCATTGTTACTGGACTGGCAACTGAAGGCCACGCGCCGCGGGTTTCGTTGCCTTCAGCTTCAGTTCCCCTTATCCGGTGAACCCGCCGCAGCGGATCGGTCCGCGATTCTGCAGGTCCTGAACCGCTGGGGCCTGCGCACGGTTTCGCCCGAGTCCTGAGCCGGCGATCCGCTGCGGGCGGGCCTCAGATCACCCCTGCCTCCCGCAGGCCCGCGATGGAATCGCTGTCAAACCCCAGCTCGTCCAGGATTTCGTCGTTGTGTTCCCCCAGCCCGGGGATCGGTCCCATGCTTGCCTGCTCGCCGGACAGATCCACCGGTGGCAGCAAGGCCCGCAGTGGCCCCGCCGGACTGTCCACCTCCCGCCAGCGGGCGCGTGCCGCCAGTTGCGGGTGTTCGATGAACTCCGCCATGCTGCGCATGCGCCCGTTGGCGATGCCGATGGCGTCCAGCCGCGCGGTGGCCGCCGATGCGTCCATGCCGCCGATTACCTTCGCGATCCGCGATTCCAGCTCCTCGCGATTCGCTACCCGCTGGCTGTTGTCGGCGAAACGAGGATCCCGGGCCAGCTGCGGTTGCCCCAGCAGGTGCTCGCACAGGGCCTGCCATTCACGTTCGTTCTGGACACCAAGCACAACGGTCCCGCCATCCGCGGTACGAAAGGGTCCATAGGGAGCGATGGTGGCGTGGCGCATTCCGGTTCGTGCCGGCGGCTCGCCGCGGTATTCCGTGTAGTACATGGGATATCCCATCCACTCGGCCAGCGCCTCGAGCATGGATACCTCGACCACCGCACCCTCCCCGCTTCGCTCCCGCCGGTACAGGGCGGACAGGATTCCGCTGTAGGCATACATGCCCGCGGCGATGTCCGCGGTAGCGATACCCGGCTTGGCGGGCGCATCGGGACCGCCGGTGACCGACACCAGGCCCGACTCGCACTGCACCAGCAGGTCGTAGGCCTTGCGGTCACGATAGGGCCCGTTGGGCCCGTAGCCGGAAATGTTGCAAACAATGAGGCGCGGAAAGCGCGCGCGCAGTTGCTCCGCACCCAGGCCCAGGCGGCCGGCCGCGCCCGGAATCAGGTTCTGGAGAAATACGTCGCTGCGTTCCAGCAACCGGTCCAGCACCTCCTTCGCCCGCGGGTGTTTCACGTCCAGGGTCAGGCTGCGCTTGCCGCGGTTGAGCCAGACAAAATGGCTGGACTGGCCGAGTACGCTGGTGTCGTAGCCGCGGGCGAAGTCGCCGCTGCCGCGGCGCTCCAGCTTGATGATCTCGGCGCCCTGGTCGGCGAGATGCCGCGAGGCGAACGGCGCCGACACTGCCTGCTCCAGGGTGAGCACGCGAACCCCGTCCAGCACGCCCATCAATGCACGCTCAGTAGGACCGCGGCAGGCCGAGTACGTGTTCCGCGACGTAGGCCAGGATCAGGTTGGTGGAGATGGGAGCTACCTGGAACAGACGGGTCTCGCGGAATTTCCGCTCGATGTCGTACTCCCGGGCAAAGCCGTAGCCGCCGTGGGTCTGCAGGGCCACGTTGGCCGCCTCCCAGGAAGCATCCGCCGCCAGCAACTTGGCCAGGTTCGATTCTTCCCCGCAGGGCTCGCCGGCGTCGAAGCGTTCCGCGGCCCGGTAGCGCATCCCGTCCGCGGCGCGCACGTTGGCATAGGCCCGCGCGATGGGAAACTGAACGCCCTGGTTCTGGCCGATGGGCCGATCGAAAACGCGACGCTCACGGGCATAGTTGGCGGCCCGTTCCAGGAACCAGTCACCGTCGCCGATACACTCGGCGGCAATCAGGATGCGCTCGGCATTCATGCCATCGAGGATATAACGGAATCCCCTGCCCGCTTCGCCGACCAGGTTCTCTGCCGGAATTTCGAGACCGTCAAAGGTCAGCTCGTTGGTCTCGTGATTGATCATGGCGTCAATCGGCGTCACTGTGAGTCCGTTGCCCACCGCCTCGCGAAGATCCACCAGGAACACCGACAGGCCGTCGGTTTTCTTGCCTACCTCCGCCAGCGACGTGGTGCGCGCCAGCAACAGCATCAGGTCCGAATGCTGCACCCGCGAAGTCCAGACTTTGCGCCCGGTAATACGGTACCCACCGCCCGGAATGGCCACGGCGCTGGTACGAATGCGCGTGGTGTCCGAACCGGCGTCCGGCTCGGTAACGCCGAAGGCCTGCAGGCGCAGTTCGCCAGCGGCGATGGCGGGAAGGTACCGGTCTTTCTGTTCCGCCGAGCCGTGACGCAACAGTGTACCCATGGTGTACATCTGCGCATGGCAGGCGGCGGCGTTGCCCCCGGAACGGTTGATTTCCTCCAGGATCACCGAGGCCTCGCTGATGCCCAGACCCGACCCGCCGAACTCCTCCGGGATCAGGGCCGCCAGCCAACCCGCCGCGGTGAGCGCGGCGACGAATTCCTCCGGGTAGCGGCCGGCCGCATCCACTTCCCGCCAGTAGCGGTCGGGATAGCGGGCACACAATTCATGCACGCCCGCTCGCAGTTCCGGAAATCGCTGCTCCCCCGGCATCAGCCGGAAGGACCGTGACCGCGTTTGTAGACCATGAGAGTGCGAACGAAACTGATAACCGGCTCCTCGCGCTGGTTGAAGCCAGTCGTGCGCACCGTCACGATCCCCAGTTGCGGCCGCGAGGCGGAAGCGCGGGTCTCGATCACCTCGGTACGGGAGTGGATCGTGTCGCCTTCGAACACCGGCCGGGGCAGGCGCACCTCGTCCCAGCCCAGGTTGGCGAACACCTGTCCGGAGGTGTCCGCCACGCTCTGGCCGGTGACCAGCGACAAGGTCAGGCAGGAATTCACCAGCGGTTTGCCGAACTCGGTCTTGGCGGCGTAATGGTGGTCGATATGAATCGCCGCGTTGTTCTGGGTCAGTAGCGAAAACCAGCTATTGTCGGCGGTATTGATGGTGCGCCGCAGCGGGTGATCGTAGACGTCACCGACGGCGAAGTCCTCGAAGTAGCGCCCACCCTCCGGCGCGCTGCTCATGCGCCCAGTTGTCCGAGCATCGTTTCCGCATCCGAGACCCCGTACTTGGCGGGGGCCTCCACGTTCAACTGTTGCACGATGCCATCTTCCACCAACAGGGAACAGCGTTGCAGGCGCGTCCCCATGTTACCGCCGCCGTCGAAATCCAGACCCAGGGCCTTCGTCCAGGCGGCGCTGCCGTCGCCGAGCATGCGGATCCGTTGCCCTACGCCCTGGTCCTTAGCCCAGGCCGCCATGGTGGCGCCGTCGTTCACCGACACGCACCAGATCTCATCCACGCCACGTGCCACCAACGCATCGTGGTGTTTCAGGTAACCGGGAACGTGCTGGCCCGAGCAGGTGGGCGTAAACGCCCCCGGAAGGCCGAAAATCACTACCCGCTTGCCGGCCAGGGCCTCCGCAACCGGCACCTCGGAGGGTCGCGCCGGGCAGTGGGCCTCGTCCAGGTAGCCAATGGACTCGTACAGGATCCCGTCCGGGACCCGATCACCGATCTGTATCGTCATTATTGCGTCCTCGTCATACCTCAGGTCCCGGGTAATTCATCGCGTCCACGCGCGCGCGCATGACCTCCAGGTCCGCCTTCATGCGTGCGAGCAAGGCCTTCACATCGTCTCGCTCCCGCAGCCCTTCAAATACCGGCGCGGTCGCGAGCGTGTAGTAATCCCTCCAGCCGGCGGCATAGGCGGCCTGCAGGTTTTTTACCGCCGCCTGGGGCTTGCCGCCAAGCACCATCCCAACGGCCTCACCGGGCAGCCACGCCGGACCGTCAAAGCCCTGGTTGCGTGCATCGTTCCCCAGTCGTTCGATAGTTGCCAGGTGTTTTTTCGCTTCCGCCGCCCGCCCCAACTTCTGGTAGGCGTATACCAGTGCGCCAAGAATCTGGAAATCCGCCTGAATGCCGAAACCGGTGGTACCGTCGGGCCGCAGCACTCCGTCGAACATCTCCACACCTTCCGCATACCGGCCAATGATCATGCGTGCCGTGGCGGCAAACGCCCGGAAGCTCCGGTAGACCACCGATGAGGGGTCGCCGCCCTCTACCTGCTTCAGGCGGCGGTCCACGTGTGCCAGCAGGCCATCGAAGTCGCCCAGCGTGAACAGCAGACCGAAACGCTGGCCGAACGCCTGGAAATTCTCCGGAGCAACTTTCTCCGCCGCCGCCAGCCACCGCTCCGCGGCGTCAAAATCCCCCAGACCTCCGTAACTGTTGGAGAGCGCCAGCATCGTCGCTGGTTGTCCCGGCGCGGCTTTTTCCGCCTCGTGTCCCCAACGGATGCCCTTGTCGTAGTGGCCGAAGGTATCTTCCAGGTTTTCCAGCGCACGGTAGATGATCGGGCTGGTGACACCGGCGGCCAGCAATTTGTCCGCCACCGCCCCGCCCTTGGCGTACTCGCCGGTGGCGATGTGCATTCCAATCAGGTTGGTTGCAATGGTCGGGTGCAGCGGGTCCAGCAGGTGGGCGCGGGTATAGGATTGCACCGCGTCCCGGATTTGTCCGTTTTTGCTGTAGAGGTTTCCCAGCCACATGTGGGCCATCGGGTAACCGGGGTTCAGGTCAATGGCGCGGCGAAACGCCTTCAGGCCCGCCGCTTTGTCGCCCAGGTAGCCATCCTCCAACAAACCCAGCGAGGCGTAAGCCTCGCCGAGTTTCGGATCCAGTTGCAACGCCTTTTCGATTGCCGGTTGCGCCCGGACGATGGCATCGTCCAGCGAAAGGCCGCCGTAACCCGAGAGCAACATTGCGCTGTCCGCCAACCCGGTGTAGGCCGGCGCATAGTTCGGGTCCAGCGCGATGGCCCGCTGGAACAGCTCGGCGGCCTTGCCCAGGGATTCAACCGTTCGCTGGTGAAAATGGTGGCGGCCCAGCAGGTACAGGTCCCAGGCCTCCATGTTCGGCACCCGCGAGGTGATGGTTTCCGGCGGCGCGGCCAGTTCCTCTCCCAGCAGGTTTTCCTTCAGCGCCGCTACCACGGCGTTGGCGATCTCGTCCTGGATGGCGAAGATGTCGGTGAGTTCCCGGGTAAAGGACTGGGACCACAGGTGGTAGCCGTCCGCCACGTTGATCAGCTGGGCCGTGATCCGCAGCTTGTCCCCTGCCTTGCGCACGCTGCCCTCCACCACCGTGGATACGCCCAGCAATTTGCCAATGTCCCGAATGTCCTCGTTGCGGCCCTTGAAGGCGAACGAAGAAGTGCGCGCGGCAACCCGCAGGCCCTTTACCCGAACCAGCAGGTTGAGGAGCTCCTCGGCGATACCATCGCTGAAATACTCCTGGTCGCCGGCGGCGCTCATATCCGTGAACGGCAGCACCGCGATGGAGGCCTCCTGGACGGCGGCGGGTTTCGCCGCCGGTGCTGGCCCGCTCGCCGGCTGGGCCGCGGACGGTACCGAAGGTTGTTCCGCGGGCGGCGTTAGGTCCGGCTCCGGCAGGCTGCGCCAGGCAAATACGGCGCCCGCGGCCAGCAGCACCACGATGGTTTGGAACCGCATGCTTTTGGGGTCAAGGAACGCGTGCCGACGCCAGCGGGTCACCGCGTTGGTGCCACCGTCCGCCGCAGCGACCCGGTAAACCCGCACCGGCTCACGGATGTTTTTTACGCTGTGAGCGCCGAGGCTCTGGTAGGCAACGCCCTCCAGGTTGCCGAGCTGGCTGCGCGCGGCCTCGGAAATGAATACCGCGCCGGGTTCCGCCAGCCCCTGGATGCGGGACGCCACGTTGATGGCACGGCCGTAGATATCGTCATCCTCGATGATGATATCGCCGGCGGTGACGCCAACCCGGAAGTGGATCGGTTTCTCGCCCTGGGCGCCGGATTCGCTGCTTTCAACGTTCGCCTGCATCTCCAGCATGCCCTGCACCGCACCGCGCACGCTGGGAAATTCCGCCAGGAAGCCGTCTCCCAGCAGCTTGAGGAGTCGCCCGTGGTGTGCCGCGATGACCGGCCGGATCACCTCCTCGATCAGGGCCTTCATGCGGCTGACCGTTCCCGACTCGTCCACCTCCATGAGGTGCGAGTAGCCCGCCACGTCGGCGCTGACAATTACCGTGAGTCTGCGTTCGGCTTCGCTCAATTGGCCTTCCAGGATTGGTCACGGCGGGAATCCGCCGCGAGCAACGCATCTTGAGTGGATAGCGGCAAAACTTCAATCCGTCGCCAAAATCGACCGGCCCGTTCGCCAGTCCGGCCTACGAGGCTGCGGCGAGTTCTGCTCAAAAACAATAACTTGCTACCCACATTTAAATCAACTTGTTAAATATGATCCTGCCCGCCTGACAGCAGTCGAAATTCCACGTCGAGGCGGCTGAAGTGGCCGGGGCGCAATGCTAAACTGGGGACCTGCAAAAAAACCACTAGTCGGGAGAACAACTGTGAAAAAACCTTCCAGTGCGCGCATCGAAAATGCCGTCGACTCCCACCGGCGCGCTAGCGTCCGGCGTCTTCTGGCCGCTGGCTTTGTAGCCCCCATCGTCGTAACCATGGCGGCGTCCAGCTTGCCGATCCGTTCCGCTCATGCCCAGTCACTGCAGCCGGACGGCGGTTAGATGAAAGCCTCTCCGCACAGGAAGCCAGGACGAAAAATAACGAGAACGAAGGCTTCGCCGGCACCGGCTGATGTTACCCGGCGCAACGCGTTTCGGCGCCTGATCGCCACCGGGTTTGTCGCCCCGGCAATCGTTTCCATGGCCGCCACCGCACTGCCGATTCGCTCCGCCCACGCACAATCCCTGCGTGGAGACGCCAACGGCTGACACCGGTCGCTGAGCCACCGGCCGCCGCCAGACCGGTCCGCGGCGGCCGGGCTGTTCATGGTCGTTTTGCACCGTCGGCTGCCCCCCGGAATACCGCACTCTTGAAGCGGCTGCGAAGCCTGTTTTCCATCGACCTGCGCGCCCTCGCGGTAGTCCGCGTCGGGCTTGCGTTACTAATCCTCAGCGATCTGCTGCTGCGCGCCCCCTGGATCGGAGCTTTCCTGGGCGACGAAGGCCTGGTGCCGCGGGCGATATTCCTGCACGATCCCAACTGGCGGGACTACCCATTTTCGCTGCACCTGGTAAGCGGGTACCCATTCGTGCAGGGGCTGCTTGCGGTCCTCGCCGGTCTCGCGGCGCTTGCCCTGCTGGCCGGCTACCGAACCCGGCTGGCGGTTCTGGCCTGCTGGCTGCTGTTTCTTTCCCTGGCAAACCGAAATCCATTCGTACTCTCCGGTGCCGACGCACTGATGCGGGTAGCGCTGTTCTGGTGCCTGTTTCTGCCGCTGGGTGCGCGCTGGTCGGTAGATTCCGCGCTGGATTCCCGGGACCGGCCGGACCCGGATTCCTGTTTCTCCGCCGCCACCGCCGGGCTGCTGGTGCAGTTGCTGGCGCTTTACTTTTTCACCGCGCTGCTCAAGACCAACCCGGTGTGGATGCCGGAGGGCACCGCGGTCTACTACGCCCTCAGTTCGGACTACATCACCACCGGGCTGGCGGACTACGCGCTGGCGTTTCCCGGCGTCCTACGGTTGCTCACCTACTTCGTTTGGTGCCTGGAACTACTTGCTCCGCTGCTGGTGTTGCTTCCCTTCTGGCAGCCGGCGCTGCGACTGGTGGGATACGTGGCGCTGGTGTTGATGCACCTGGGTTTCCTGGCATTCCTCAAGATCGGCCTGTTCCCGCTGGTCAACATCACCCTGCTCACGATCCTGTTGCCTGGAAGCGTATGGGACCGCCTGGACAGCCGCCTGCGCCGGCGGCGTGATCCGCGGCTGGTGATCTATTTCGACGGCGACTGCGGTTTCTGCGGCAAGGTCTGCCTTTTGCTGCGAACTTTTCTGCTGCTTCCGGGTACGCCCATACAGCCCACCTCGGTGTGCGTGGAGGCCGATCGCCTGCGCGAGGAACATTTCAGCTGGGTAATCGCGGATCGCTCCGGCTTTCACCATTCCTGGCCGGCGATGATTGTGCTGGTGGGGCACTCGCCGCTGTTCGCGCCGCTTTCCTCGTTGCTGGCGCTTCGCCCGCTGCGGGCACTGGGCGACCGGCTGTACCAATGGGTGGGCGCCCATCGCGAGCGGCTCGCGATGAGTACGGCGGCGCTACTGCCTATGCGCAGCAACTCCCACTGGCTTCCGGGCCCGCTGCAGGTACTGCTCATTGCCATCCTGGCAACCTTCGTTCTGTACTGGAACGTGACCGTACTTCCCTGGAGTGGTTTGTCCTTTCCCCAGGCCCTGGTTCCGGTGCAAAAACTGCTGCACCTCAAACAGAGCTGGGAAATGTTCGCCCCGGAGCCCGGCAAGCGCGACCAGTGGTTTGTGGTGCGCGGCCGGCGCAGCGATGGCAGCGGGGTGGATGCCTGGGGGTTGCGTGAAACAGAACCGGATTTCTCCCGCCCCGCCCGCGAGGGACGATTCCCGCTTTGGCGCTGGCGGCTCCTCATCGGTCGCCTGGCGCGCGCCGAAAACAACCGGTACCACCCGGCGCTGGTGGACTGGCTCTGCCGCCGGTGGGAACAACAGCGCCGCCCGGGTTCGCCGCGGCTGGAAAACCTCGAACTGTACCTGGGCTGGCAGCGCATCCCCCTGCCCGGCGAGGCCAAGCTCCCGCCGCGAAAAAAGCGTCTGCTTTCCGGCGATTGCCCGGCTAACTGATCGGCGCCGGGGGCGGATATAATCCGCCCCCGGACACACCATACGGAGGCAACCGCATGCAGTTCAATAAGCAGTTCACCATTTCCGCCGTAGTCATGTTCCTGGTTTCGCTGGTCGCTGGTTTCGTGGTCCACGCCCAGTTGCTGGCAAACGACTATGCGGCCCTTCCTGGTGTGATGCGGCCGCAGGCGGAACAGGAACAGACTTTCGTCTGGATGTTGTTTGCTCACGCGCTGATCGGGATCGGTTTGACCTGGCTGTACCGGCTTGGGCGCGAGAACAAGCCCTGGCTCGGACAAGGAATTCGGTTCGGTCTTGCTTTCGTGGTTGCCGCCGTGGTTCCAAGCTACCTGATCTACCACGCGGTCGCCCAGTTTCCTCTCGACCTGGCCCTCCGGCAGTGTGTCTATGCCGGAATCGCCATGCTCATTACCGGCGTGGTCGTCGCCTTCATGAACCGCTGAGCGGATCCTCCATGAAACGCTGGAAACGGGTGCGCGCGACGGCGCTGCTGCTTGCGCTGGCAACGCTGGCCGCCTGCGCCCCGGGACCCGGACGGCCCGATGCGTCCGGCTCATTTACCGTGATCGCGGTCAACGATATCTATCGCATCGAGGGCGTAAAAAACGGCGCCGCCGGAGGCCTTGCCCGGGTTCGCTCGCTGCGCAAACAACTGGAAGCCCGGGGCGAAGAGGTGCTGGTGCTGCACGCGGGGGACGCCCTGTTCCCGTCTCTGCTCAGCCGCGTCTACAAGGGCGCGCAGATGATCGACATCCTCAATGGCCTGGACGGTGACAATGAAGCCTTCGATCCGCGCTTTTTTATCACCTTCGGCAACCACGAGTTTGACCGGGCTCGAGCAAAGCACGCCCCGGAGCTACGCCAGCGCCTGCAGGATTCCCAATTCACCTGGTTGAATGCCAACGTGCATTTCGCACAGGACAGCGCCGGCCAATCCCTGATGGCGGCGCCCAACCACGTTGCGACGCAAATTGTCGAGGCGGGCGGCATCAAGGTCGGAATTTTCGGGCTGACTTCGGACGTGAAGATTCCGGAATATGTCACGGGCATCGAAAACCCTGTCGCAGCGGCCCGTCGCGCATCGGGGGAACTGCGTGCTGCCGGCGCCGAGGTGGTGATCGCCCTGAGCCACCTGGACATGGGGCAGGATGTGAAGCTGATCGAAGCCCTCGGAGACGACGGGCCGGACCTGATTTTTGGCGGCCACGAACACTTCAACCAGGTACGCAATATCGGCGGCGTGCCGCGGATCTTCAAAGCGGACGCGGACGCCGTGACCGCCTTTGTCGTACAGGTCCACGCGGAGGCTGATGGCGTCACAACCCGCCACCGGCTCGCGCGCCTGGACGGATCGCTGGCCCCGGACCCGGCGCTGGCGGAACGCACAGGCGGCTGGCTGGAGCGCTTCGATCGGGAGTACTGCCAGAAGCGGAAACGGCCGCCGGGATGCCTGCAACAGGTGGTGGGCCACACCCGGGTTGCGCTGGAGGCCGAGGAACTGCGCATCCGCAGCACCGAATCCAACCTGGGTTCCTGGCTGGCGGACCAGGCACTCGCGGCCTTTGCCGGAAGCGGCGCCCAGGTGGCCTTTCTCAACGCGGGCAGCCTGCGTCTCAACTATGATCTGCCACCGGGAAATATTACCCACCAGCAGATCGCGGAACTGTTTGCCTATCCGGCGCCGCTGTATCTTATTCAGATCGACGGCCGCACCCTGAAGCAGGTCGCGCAACGCGCGGTGAGCGAGTATCCGGGCCAGGGCCGCTGGTTGCAGATCGCCGGATTCGCCTTCCGTCACAACGTCAACACCGGCGAGGCCGGCGCACTGACATTGCTGACGGATTCCGGTCCGCGTGCAGTGCGCGATGAGGAACCGATCCTCGCGGTGACCGGGAATTTCCTGCTGGACCCGTCCATAGGCGACCAGGACGGCTACACCATGCTGGGAAAACACCAGGTCGTTGATCCGCGTACGCCGCCGGATCTGCGGGACCGGATGCTCGCGGCGCTCCGCACCGCGGGAGAAAAAGGAATTGCGCCGGTGGTCCGGGGCCGTATCTGCGAGGAGCCCGCCACCGGGCCGGCGCCCTGCCTGGCACTACCGCGCTAAGCCGCGTCAGATTCTCTTTGCAAGCTCGGCAGCGGCATAGATCGCCGCGGCGCCATTGCCCGGAAGGGCATCAGCACTGGTCTCCCCAATTTTTTCCCGCGCCAGCACCACCGCGTCTGCGCCGGGTCCCGGGTTGTAGCGTTTGTGGCGCTTTCGCACTACCGCCGTGGTCGCCAGGCACACGGCGGCGGCCTGCGGGGCGCCCAGCTCCGCCAGCACCGCCGCAGCGATCTCCACCGGTTCCAGCAGGTCCAGGTCCAGGCGGATGCCGGTGACCTCGTCACCGGCATCCGCCAGCGGCGCAAACCCCAGGATCAGAAGCCGCGCCGCTTCCGCCCGATCCCCGATTCGGAACGTCGCCCAGGCGGCATCGGCAAATTTACCTGCAATACCGCTGGCATCGCCAAGGTCCTGGTAGATCGCCCCTGCCTTTAGTGCCTGGCTCCGCGCCGCGTCGAAGTTCTCGCGTCCGATCTCCACCGCCGCCAGACCACCAAGCGTGGCTGCGCGACCTTCGCGGTCGCCGGTGCATTCGAACAGCTCCAGGGCCTGGTGCAGCAGATCACCGGCCGTATCCAGCTCACCACGCAGGCGCGCAATTCCACTAAGGTGGTAGCGGGAAAAGGCAATCATCGTCGGGTCGCCAACGTCAGTGTTCAGTTGCAGGGCTTGCTGGGTTTCGCGCTGTGCAAAATCCAGGTCACCGCTGGTGAGACGAACCACGTAGCCCTTCATGAACGCCGCCAGCCCCTGCAGCCAGCGGTCCCCGAGAGAATCGATCAATTCCTCCGCTTCGGCCAGGGTCTCCAGGCATTTCCGCTCCTGGGCGGTGGCCGCGTAGGCGCTGCCCAGCATGGTGAGCGCCAAGGCACGGTCAGTTGCGTCAGTCGCCAGTTCCACGGCGGCTTCGGAAAACACCACCATCTCGTGATGGCCCCAGGACAACAACACCCAGGTGGCTGCCACCAGCGTGTGCAGGCGCGCGCGGGCATCCGCGTCCTTTGCCTCCATTGCCCGGTGTCCCCAGAGCAGGCCATCGGAATACAGCCTGCGAATCGCCCAGGCCCAGTGCAGGTGCGACACCAGCCAGAAGGCGTCGTCCCGGCGCCCGGTGCCCCACAGGTGATCCAGGGCGGTGCGGATATTGGACTCGCTGGCGTCGTAGTCTCCCAGCAACTCCAGTTGGCGTGGTCCCTGGAACTCCGCAGTCATTTTTCCAAGCGCGGTCAGGTAGTGATTCGCGTGCCGCTCCCGGCTCGCGTCCGCCTCGCCGCTCTCCCGCAGTTTCTCGGCGCCGAATTGCCGCACCGTCTCCAGCAGCCGGTAACCCGTGCCCTTCTCCGAGCGTTGTACCACCACCAGGGATTTGTCCACCAGCGCCAGCAGCAGGTCGGCCACGTCTCCGGAAGACAGTTCCCCGTCTGCGCCAACCACTTCCGCCGCTGCCAGGGTGAAGTTCCCGGCGAAAACCGACAGCCGCCGGAACAATTCCCGCTCCCGCTCCGACAGCAGGTCATGGCTCCAGGCGATGGTCGCCCCCAGCGTCTGGTGTCGTGGCAGCGCCGTGCGCGGTCCCACCAGCAGGGAAAAGGAATCCTCGAGCCGCGCCGCAATATCCTGCGGCGCCATCGCCCGCACGCGCGCCGCGGCCAGCTCAATGGCCAGCGGCATGCCATCCAGGCGCCGGCAGATCTCCCCCACCGCCTTCGCATTGTCGGCGCACACGCCAAAGGCGGGGTCCGCCAACGCGGCGCGATCCGCGAACAACCGCACCGCCTCGCACTCGAGCAATTCCTCCAACGTCGCGTCTTTGGCAGGCAGCGCAAGCGAGCGAACCGGAAACGCGGACTCGCCGGGAATGCCCAGCAGTTCGCGACTGGTTGCCAGTACGCGAACCTGCGGACATTCACCAAGAATTCGCGTAATGATTTCCGCGACTTCGTCGATGAGATGCTCACAGTTGTCGACGACCAGCAAAAGCGCGCGCCGGGACAGGAAGCTCACCAGGTTGTCGGTCGGGTCCAGCTCCGGGCGTTCCGGGACCCCGAGGGCCTCGGTCATGGCCTCCGGTACGCGTTTCGCATCGATGGTCGTGGACAGATCGCAGAACCACGCGCCGTCGGAAAACGGACTGCCGGAGCCACCGACCTGCCGCGCAACGCGAATCGCCAAGCGGGTCTTTCCGGACCCACCCACGCCGGTCAGCGTAATCAGGCGGCTGGATTCCAGCAGGCCGGCGAGCCGCACCAGGTCGGCTTCGCGGCCGATGAAGCGGTCCAGCTCCGCGGGCACGTGATCGGCCGCATCCTTGCTCGCGTCCAGGCCGCCGACGAGCGTGTCCAGGCCCTCCACTACGGCCTGCACGATGCTTTCCGAACGCTCGATGCCCCGCAGGCGATGGGACCCGAGATCCACCAGCTTCATACCCACGGGCAGCTCGTCCCTCGCCAGCGTGCCAGCGGTGGCGGACATCAGGATCTGCCCACCGGCGCCGGCGCTCATAATGCGTGATGCGCGGGTTGGCGCCAGGCCGAAATAATTTCCGCCGCGTTCTTCCGCCTGCCCGGTGTGCATTCCCATGCGTACCCGCAACGGAAGCGCGCTGCCATTTTCCGCAAGCCGCTGCTGGCACGCGGCTGCCGCGCGCAGGGCCTCGCCCGCGGAGGCAAAGGCAATGCCAAATCCGTCTCCACCGGTGGAGAACACATAGCCATGATTGGCGGCTACCGCCTCGCGCACGATTTGGTCGTGTTGCTCCAGTGCCACGCGCATGCCCGCCGGGTCCTGCTGCCACAGGGCAGTGGAGGACTCGATATCGGTAAACAGAAACGTAACGGTTCCGGTGGGGGCCTGGCTCATCCTACATACTAGCCTGCGTAACGGTTCGGCAATTCTACCGGGCGCGGGATCGGTGCGTACAGAAAACTTCAGAAACCGGCGTTATCAATCTGATTTGAAACAGGTTTTAGCCTGCGCGCAGGCTTGCCAGGAAATCTCAACCCACCGCCAGTGCCTGGCCAGCGATCAGCCCGCCCCAGCCAGCCAGCGCCATGCCCAGCGGCGCGCTCAGCGCCCGGCCCCAGGGCAGGTTCTTCTCGGTGGCCATTACTGCGCCCAGCACCAGCATCCAGCCCACGCTGCCGGTGCCTACGACGAACATCAGCAGCATTAACGCCCAGCAGCAACCCACGCAATAGATCCCGTGGTGCATTCCGAGCCAGAACGCCTGGCTGCGCTCCCGACGGCCCTGCCAGTGCCGGATCACGAAGGTCATGGGCGTGCGGCATTTGTCCAGGCAGCGATATTTGAGCTCGGAAAACTGAAACATGCCCGCCAGCAGCAGGCCGGCGGAACCCGGGACCCAGCCGTGGATGGCAAGCCAGCCATTGCCGCGTGCGACCGCCAGCACTCCGAGACTTACCAGGTGGGCCAGAACGCCAAACAATCCCCAGCTGACCAGGTATCCCACGACCACCAGGGTGAGCAGCAACCCCGAATCGGATCGGCGGCCGCTCACTCTCCGGAAGATCGCCAGTAGCGGCAGAGTCGTCGGCAGCATCATCGCAACGGTCATCAGCAGCCAGCCCCCCGCGTACAGGAGAGCCGGCACCAGTACTTCGCTTCCCGGAAGCGCCCGGCACATATCCAGCACCAGGCTGTTTTCGGTCCAGTGCGCGTGGTTCAGATACCGTCCGTAGGGACTCTGTTCCCAGACCCACAGCGCCATCCAGGCGAAGCCTGCCAGGGCGAGAATGATCGGGGGAAAAAAGTTGGGGCCCGCAAGGGGACGGGCTGTAGCTACGGCCGGCGCGCTACGAGGCGGGATCACCACGGTCTACGGCGTCGGGCCGTGCGGTTTAGCTGACGAAGTGGAACTCGCCCTGCACGGAACTGTGGCCCACCAGGTCGACGATCATCCCAAGGGAAACGTCATTGACCTTGAAGCTGGGGGCCTTGCCGATGTAGGCGGCGGATCCCGGGATAGTGGAAAAGGCTGAATCGTGAAGCGTGGCCAGCTCCCCGGTCCCGCCCAGGGAAGGCTCCATCTCCGCGGACATGACATTCCCGATTCGCAGCGTTCCGGTGGTCTTGCGAACGCTGAACTCGATCGGCGCCCGCTGCACGGCAACGATCTTGCCAATCAGGGCGGCCAGATCCGCTGCCGGACCCCCCTGTTTTCCGGTAAATACGCTTAGCAGCGCCTTTTCCTGCTGCTCGGTGGATTTCTCATCCACGTACACCGCCACGCGCCAGTTTCCGTTAAGAACATTGCCCGGAATGTGCGTTACGAAAGCGATGGTGAGCCCGGCGACATCAATGCCGTCGATGGTTCCGCCATCAAAATTCCAGGCCATGGTGCCTACACAGGCGCCCCCATCGGGGTCGGCTCCCACCCAGCAAGGACAAATGACTTTACAGGTACAGACTTCCAGCAACGAGCCTTTGAGATCATAGGCCATTTTGCCTTACCCCGGATTTCTCGATATCAGAAACCGCCCCGCCGATGCATATCGCGCAGGCTTTCGTTCCAGAATTCGCCCAGCATCGAAACCGCTCGCAACCCTTCCTGGGTGCCCGGCTGGGTCGCAAGTTTCAGGAGCCCCATCAGGCCTCCCTTCGCGGGCGGCGCGGTTGCCAGCTCGCGGCTCATCTGGTTGATCGCGTCTGACAGGCTGCACAGCAAATACTGGCTCTCGGGCCGGTCCAGAACCTGCAGCAAACGCATTAACCCCTCGTTGCGCGTAAGGCGATCCAGCAGCGTGATGCCTTCACTTAGCGCGGACGATACGCGAGTTACAATCTCGTCGGACATCGCGTCCCGGGCCGAGGCGACCAGGGTCGCCAGCTCGGAAAGCTGTTCGATATCGCGCGCGAGTGCTGCCGGGTCGGCCACGGCATCCGTAACGGTTTTTTCTGTCTGGCTGCTCATTTCATCATCCTCACAGCAGACCACGCACGCTGGTCCAGTACATCTTGTTGTAGGACATCTTGAACCAGTGCATGGGCTGGTTCGGCGGTTTCAGGTCCGGCGGATTCTCGTAGTTGAACATCGCGTAGGTGGCGCGATCATGACCGGCTTCGATGAAGCAATACACCTTACCGTCGTAGTCGCGCACCGCCGAGCCGATCTTGATGTTGGAAGCGATGTTCTCGGCAATTACCTCGGCCTCGAAGTGCGCAGCGGAGCCGGTCTTGCTCACCGGCAGATTGGTGGTATCACCGACCACGTAGACATTGTCATAACCCTGCATCTTGAGTTGGCTGCGGTCGGTCGGAATCCAGCCGCCTTCACCCAGCTTGTTTTGCTCGATGACCTCCATGCCGCGATGCGGTGGAATGTAGATCAGCAGATCATATGCGTACTCGGTCCCTTCCATGCTCTTGACCACTTTGTTCTTTGCATCCACCTCGTCAACGTTGAACAGCGTTTCGTATTCCACGCCGATGCGGTCGAACTCCGGCTTTGCCCAGATGGCCACGTTCTCGATGGTGTGGATGCGGTTGATCGGGTAGTGGTACTTGATATGTACCTTGTCGCGTATGCCGCGGGTCTTGAAATAATCGTGCAGTGAAAAGGTGACCTCGACCGGTGCAATCGGGCACTTGTGCGGAACGCCCACCACGATGCCCACATTGCCCCCTTCGAAAGCGCGCAGGGCCTTGAACATCTTGACCGCCGCCTCCTCGGTGTAGAAGGTCTCTCCCCCTTCCGCCAGTCCGGGAACTTCCTC
Organism: Gammaproteobacteria bacterium; assembly: GCA_022340345.1. Lineage (GTDB taxonomy): Bacteria > Pseudomonadota > Gammaproteobacteria > HyVt-429 > HyVt-429 > JAJDOE01. The sequence goes on along the minus strand of JAJDOE010000109.1, from coordinate 7,092 downwards.
GGGAACGATCCGCGATCCGGTGGCAATCACCAGCACATCGTAGGGAATGGTCTTACCGCTATGGGTACGCACCTGGTTCTGATCGAGCTCGAAACGCTCCACCGGGTCCACGTGGAATTCGATACTCGCCTCCAGAAGGCTCTTCTGATCCCGGTACAGCTCATCCGGCATCATCTGTCCGAAAGCGACGTACAAGAGGCCAGGCTGGTACATGTGCTGGTCCGATGCGGACAGCATCGTGATTTGTGCCTTCTTGCTGCGTATTTCGCCGGCGAGGCGCCGCGCAAGGTTATTGGCCACGATGGTTCCGCCGGTACCACCACCGACGACTAAAATTCTCATCGTAATCTCCTGTCCAAGGTTTCCCCGGTTGTGCCTGGCTGCGTGTCAGACAATCTCTTTTCGCTCGAATCCGGCTTACTTGGTCTTGCGGACCTTGATATGCCAGACCTCTTCGATCTTTTCGCTGCTGACCATCTCGTGACCAACTTTATTGACCCACTCCGGTACATCGTTGACAGTGCCATTATCGGTGGACAGCAACTCCAGCGTATCGCCGACTTCGGCTCGCTTCATGTACTGAATCAATTCCATGAGCGGACCGGGACAAAACGTATTCCGCGCGTCGACAATCTTGGTTTCACTCATATCGTTAGCACTCCTGCCATAATCAGAAAGTAAGAAGGTCTCCGCCCTCTGACTTGCCCAGAAAGACCGTTAACCCGGTTGGCGGCCCAAAAGCGGGATCAAGATCTCCTTCTGCGATCTCCAGCAAATCCACCGCCATGGAACATGGCAACAGCTTCGCATCTCCGATTTCGGCCGCCTGCTGGAAAAGTTGCCGGAACGATGGTACGCCCGGATTTTTCGCCATGAGCCTGCCAAAATCCCCTTCCGCCTCCGCCTCCGCGTCGTTTCCCTTTACGAAGTACTGCAGCGCGTTCATGGAGAAAAACACCGTCACTTCTTCGCCGAGCGCGGCGGCCACCGACGCGATCATCGCCGCCATTTGCAAGCGCTCGCGGGCCCCGGAAACGCAGACGATGTTGATTTGCCTTGCCATTCGTTATCTTCCTGCATTCTGCTTGTGGTTAGCCGGTTTTCAGGGCCGACAACGGCCGGCTCCGTCGAAACTTCGCGGAGCGCGCCCAAACCTGCAAAATGTCATTTCCTGGTTAGTGGCAGGGAAAACCCTGGGAGTGGCGCATGTCGTGAGCCGCGTTGTGTACCGCGGAGGTACTGACGAATCCCGCGGCATAGAGGATCACGATGCCCAGCAAAAACGCACCGGCAATCTGCAACGGTTTTGAGATCGTCGCTGAAACCGGCGCGGCAACGGAAGCATGAATTTGCATGGTCTTCTCTCCTGTCACTTGTGCGTTAATCATGAATTGCATTCGACATAACGATCCGGCGTACCGCCCAGGTCGATGTCAGCCCGAGAACCAACCAGAACACGGCGTTGGCGACTGCCGTGGCGCCATAGAACTGCCGTGCAAGCTTTTCCAGTTCCGCGGCCGCCTCCGGTGGTTTATCCGCAAACATCGCGACTTCCGGGTGCGGCGCGCCTACCAGGTGCGGTATTACAATCAGCACCAACGACGCCCATCGCCACGGAGATTTGCCGAACGCAAACCCGGCAAGTCCCGCGGCAGAGCAAACGACCGCGAACAGCCACCACAACTGGCGTGCCTCCAGCGATGCCGCCGCCGCTCCCGGAATTTCCGGAGGCAACCCAAGTGCCGGCGACAGCCAGAACACGGCGTAACCCGACGCCCCCCAGAGAAGCCCATGGCGCCAGTCGATCCGCGTCGTGGTGCTACTCCGGGCCGCGGTCACCATGGCGGCCAGCAACACCAGGCCCAGGCCCGCCGCAGTCAGAACGTTCGACAACAACGTGTAGCCGGTCCGCTCAAGACCATCCTGGGGTGTCCATGCGTTGGCATCGTGTTCGTGGTCGTGACCCGCGTGGTCGTGATCCGCACCACCCTGGATCGGCGGCGCCACCTCGCCCTCATACACCTCCGCGCTCTGGATAATGGGAATCACCTGCCAGAACTGCACCGCGGTCAGGACCAGCCCGGCCACCGCGCCCACCAGCAATGCGTAGAGCACAAGACGTCGGAATAACATCGGCTACTGCCTACAGGCCCCTCCTAGTGGCAGGGGAACCCCTGCGAGTGGCGCATATCGTGCGCGGCATTGTGTACCGCGGAGGTATTTACGAAACCCGCGGCATACAAAATCACCAGACCCAGCAGGAACGTGCCCGCGATTTGCAGCGGCTTCGAAATCGTGGACGAAACGGGCGCAACGGCGGTTGAAGTGATGTTTTGCATGTAATTTCTCCTTTGAGATTGGGCAAACAAAGACAATTGTGAAACTACGTCTGGCGGTGCCAGCTGAAACGCTTGATGGCCATCGCACAGGTGCTGTCAAGCAGATAGCCGAGTACACCGATTACCAGCACCATGGCCGTGAGGTGGTTATAGGACAGCGTCTCACGGGCATCTTCGATGGAATATCCCAAGCCCGATGTCACGCCAAGAAATTCCGCCGGCACAAGCACGATCCAGGCCACACCCAGGGCGAGCCGAATGCCAGTAAGAATATCGAAGGCGATAGCCGGCAGAATGATCTTGCTGATCATGTGCCAGGGCTTGGCACCGAGATTTTTCGCAACCTTGAACCAAGCCGGATCCACCTTGGCCAGACCGGCGGCGGTCGAAAATGCCACCGGCCAGACCGCGGCAATCGCGATCAGAAAAATAATTGCCTGGTTCCAGGTCACGAACACGATCACCGCGATGGGTTCCCACGAGAGTGGGCTGATCATGCGCAGGAGCTGAAATGGCGAATTACTTAATTCGCGAAAGGTGCGGCTTCGGCCGAGCAGGATTCCGATGGGAACACCCACACATATGGCAATCAGCAGCCCGATCCCGAGACGATATCCGCTCGCGGAAACCGCCGCCTGGATCGTGCCGTCTTCCCACAAAATCGGGAAGGCTTCAAAGGTCGGAATGGGACCGAAATCGGCAAAGGTCGTGGTGTCCGGGTTGATGTAGATCAGGTAGCCACCGATCCACCACAGGCCGAACAGGATCGCCAGGCCCGCAACCCAGTTGAACAGGCGCCGCCCCGCAGACTGAAAAGCACGAGACGATTGAGACTGCGTCGCGACTTCGACAACCTCGGTGGCGGCGCCATTGCTCATAACTCAACCACCTCCGTGCGGACATACGGATCGCCGGTCTTCGGAACACTGGCGTCATTCTTCCACTTCGGATTGGCCTCAAGCGCCTTCTTGACGAAGTCGTAGTTGACCAGGTCGTTGGCCACATGCTCCGGCGTAAGATCCTTAAGGAAGGTATCGTCGCCGGTAATGACCGTCCGTTTGAGATCGGAGGTGACCAGTTCCGTGGCGGACCGGTACGGCCAGCCCTGGAAATTGATGCGGTCCTGCCCCCATTCCGGGTGCTGGATAGCCGCCGGATTATTATAGTAAGCGGGATCGTAGAACATCATCGCACGCTTGATTACCTCTTTCGGGAACGGCAGGTACTTCTTGCCATCACGGGAAAGCAGTTCGGCCATGGCCTCGCGGTTCTCCGCCAGGTTCAGCTGTGCACGGATAACGGCGTTGTGTACGCCCTGTGCCCAGGCCGCGCGGTCCGGATCCATGGTGTTTTCCTCGTGCATCACGACGACGCAACAGGGATGTCCCTTCCATACGTCTCCGGTAAAGCGCAGCACCTTGCCTCCGGCCTTGAGCTCACCCAGGGCGTTGAACGGCTCGGCAACGCAGTAACCGTCGATGGTCCCGGCAGCCAGCGCGGGCGGCATAGCCGGCGGTGGCAATACCAGGAAGTTACATTCGTTGGGAGCGAGCTTCGCGGTCTGCGGTTTGATTACCGGCACGATGCCGGCGTCGCGCATCAGCCGCTGCGAGACGATGTTGTGGATCGAATACCAGTACGGCACCGCAAACTGCTTGCCACCAAAGTCTTTCGGCGAGTTGATGCCGGAATTCTTTCCCACCAGGATCGCGGATCCATTGGTGTGGTCCCAGGCGGTGATTTTCACCGGGTACTTGTTGTTGTAGCGCATCCAGATGGGAATCGGAATGAGCATGTGGGTCAGGTTAAAGCGGTAGGATGCGAACGCTTCCACCAGCGGCGACCAGCCGCGAATCAGCGTCGGCCGTACCGAAGGAATGCCCTCATCCTTGAAATAACCGAGTTCATGGGCAATGAGCAGAGCCGCCGCATCGGTAATCGGGATATAGCCGATCTTGACGGTCGGATCCCATTTCTTTTCCTGCGCAAATGTCGCCGCGGAAGGCATCGCGGCGCCAAGGCCCGCCATGCCACCCATCTTCAGAAAATCACGGCGGTTTACACCGGTTCCCAGAACGCCGCGAAAAAGTGGATCGTATTCAATGGTGAGATTGGGATCATCCTGAATCCCTTCGCCGTGCTTCTTGTAGAGCTTTTTCATATGGGCTTCCTCCTGAGGATTAGTCGGAGTCGGATCTGAAGTGCACTTCAGACATGCTGTTTGATGCCGACCGACTCGGGCTCGGTCGCGGGCGGATCCCCGTTATCGGCTTCCGAGCCGGAGGAACTTCCCGATGGCGCGTGTGCCGCATCGTGGAAAATTTGCATCAGACGGGAGCGTGTGGCCTGCACCGCCGGATCCTGCCTCTCTCTCGGATCCGGCAGGTCCACTCGCAGATCGTGGACAATCTTGCCCGGCGCTCCGGCCATGACCAGCGCGCGGTCGGCCATCAAGACCGCCTCGTCGATGTCATGGGTCACCATGACCAGGTTGATGCCGAGTTCTTTGCCGATGGAACGTACGTCACGCTGTAATGCCGCGCGCGTGAATGCATCGAGGGCGGAAAAAGGCTCGTCGAGCAGCAGCAGCTCGGGCTCCATTACCAGCGAACGCGCCAGTGCCACGCGCTGCTGCTGGCCACCGGAAAGGTCCTGCACGTTGTTGTCCGCGTATTCCTCCAGGTGGACCAGGGCCAGCGCCTCGGCAACCCGCTCGCGGATCTTTTTTTCCGGCCAGCCGGCGAAACTCAGGCCCACACCGACGTTCTGGCTCACTTTCATCCAGGGAAACAGGTGGGGTGCCTGGAACATCATCACCCAGCGGGAAGAAGGTCCGGTTACCTCCTTGTCATCCAGTCGCACCGAACCACTGGTTTTCCCCAGCAACCCGGCGACGATGTGCAGCAGGGTGGACTTGCCACAGCCGGAACGTCCGATGATGACCAGCGCCTCGCCGGCCTGCGCCTCGACATTGACCTTGTCGAAGGTAACCGGGCTTCTTGACGAGTACCGATGGGTCAGGTCCTCGATTTTGATATTTACCCCGCGAACTGCCATCGATCAGTAAATCCTTTCTGGAGCGCATCTGTCTTTGCAGGCACGCAAAAAAAAGCCAACCGAACCCCCACTCCTGCAGGAGGAGAATTCACGAAGGAAACCGGCCATGCAGGTCAATTTCCGCTTTTTCCCATTACCGTGAGACCGGTGTTGCGGCCACGGGTTCAGCGCTCATACGCGATTGAGGCGCCGAGTAACCTCCTCCATCCGCCGGGCCAGCTCTTCCTCATCCAGGATTCCGCGCCGGATCATCGAATGGGCCAGTGCAAGCAGCTGGCGCTCCGGATAGGGGACGTCCGCATACAGGTCATCAGACAGTTCGTCTTCCTCCCAGCGACGCTCCAGCAGCGGAAGCGCACAGGCTTCCGCGGACAGCGCGTCGCAGGTACCTTCCAGCGCCTCCTTCCAGGGTGGATCCGGATTGTCGACACCGTACTGTTCGCACAAATCCTCCCAGACCCGTCCCTCGGACCGGACTTTCTCAAGCAGCGGTATGGGCGTGGAATCGAGTTCCGGCAACTTGTTGTCGGCCATCTTTGACTCCTAGTGATGCTCTACCGGATTGACGGCCGGCCGCACCGGGCGCGGCGTATTCGCGGTAACGCCGGGTTTCGGAACCGCGACGCCAATCAGGCAGTCACGAGTGACGATCTCCGCCAGCTGATCTTCGCTCCAGCCGTCGGTACCCTCGGGCCGAACCGGCAGCACGATGAAGCGGGATTTCTGGTTCGAGTCCTCGACCCGCACCGTCACGCCCTCCGGAAGTTGCAGGCCAAACTCGGCCAGCACCTGGCGCGGCCAGCGGACCAGCCGACGGCGGTAATTCGGCGTTCGATACCATTCCGGGGACTGGCCCAGGATAGGCCGCGGGTAGCACGAGCACAGCGTGCAGACCACCACATGCTTGACGGTCGGGGTGTCTTCCAGAACACGCAGGTTGCAGTAATCACTGGGCGTACCAAATTCGGTTGGCATGCCCGAAATCCAGTCCACGCCCACATCCAGGCTGGCCTTGACGCCGTCGGTCACCGCGAGTTTCTTGAACTCCGGGTCCAGCCAGGCCTTGGCTACCAGGCGTGCCGCGGGCAGCGGGCCCAGGGTATGGATGTATTCGGTCCAGCGCCGGTGATCCTCGGCACTGAACAGCCCTTTCTCGATCGCCAGTTCACGTACCGCGACTTCAAGCACCTCGAATTCGCTGACCTCGTCAACCATCGGTGCCGGTTTATGCTTCTCTGCCATTACGCATTTCCTCTAAATTTCTGTTTCCGCCAAACCGGCTCAGGCCGGCTCCAGCCAACGTTCGGACAGTTCTGTCTCCAGGGTGTCGTCGGCAAACGCATCCGGGTATTCGGGCCACAGGTCCTTCTGTTTGAAAATCAGGCTGTAGAACCACTCGACGTGTTCGGTGTTGTCCCAGGCCTCGTCTTCCGGAGCCGGGCTCTCGTAGACGATCTCGGCCACCGTGGCCTCCGCGCCGCGGGTGTACATCTGGCAACGCGTATAGAAGATATCGGGCAGGTTCTTGATGCGAACCCGGTCGCCCACCTTGAACTTGGGTTTGCCGGCCTCCCCGGAAAAACACTGGGGATCGCCAACGCCCTTGGCTTTCTTGATGTGATGCCCTGTGTCGTAATGCGGTTTACTCATAGCGCTTCTTCACCTCATCAATCTTGTTCACCAGCTCGGTGAGCGT
>JAJDOE010000020.1 GCA_022340345.1 Gammaproteobacteria bacterium | reverse complement strand
TGCGCACGTAAAAGCCCCGCGAGCACTCCAGTTCCAGCTCCACGCTAGCCGCGGCCGGGTCGAAACCCACCAGTCGCAGCTCGTAGACCTCCACCGCGCGGGGCTCGCGCTCCACCTCGATGCCCTGGCGGGCCAGCTTGTACAGCGGCTGGCCGTTTCGCTTGAGGGCCGAGTACATGGGCGGCACCTGCTCGAAACGGCCGCGGAAGGACTCCAGCGCCTCGACGATGGCATCCCGCTGCAGGTCCACCGGACGCTCGGAGATCACCTCCCCTTCCGCGTCGCCGGTACTGGTGGCCTGGCCCAGGCGAAAGGTGGTGCGATAGCGCTTGCCCGATTCCAGCAAAAAGCGCGAAATCTTGGTGGACTCGCCAAAACACAGTGGCAGCAGGCCGGTGGCGATCGGGTCCAGGCTGCCGGTGTGCCCGGCCTTGCGCGCATTGAGGATGCGCTTGGCCTCCTGCAGGGCCTGGTTGGAGGTCATGCCCAGGGGCTTGTCCAGCAACAGGATCCCTTCGACGGCCTCTCTAGTGTTCTTCCTGGTCACGTTTCCGGGCGAGCTCTTCAAGGGTTTCCAACATCCGCGAGCCGCGCTCGAGGTCGGTGTCGAAGCGGAAATGCAGCTTCGGCGTGGTACGCAGGTTAATGGTCTTGCTGAGACCGGTGCGCAGATGCCCGGCGGCGTGATTGAGTTGCTTCTCCGCTTCGGCGCCGTGCTCGGGTCCCTCGGCGCAGCTGAAATACACCTCGGCATGGGAGTAGTCCTTCGACACCCCCACGTGGGTGATGGTGACCATGCCGATACGCGGATCGTCGAGATCACGCTGTATCAGCTCGGCAAGGCCGCGCTGCATGAGCTCGGCGACCCGCCGTGAACGGCTGAATTCCCGGGGCATGGTCTGGGCTACGGTCAGCCCACATCCATGAAGACTTCGTAGACTTCGATCTGGTCACCGGGCTTCACGTCGTTGTAGTTTTTCACCCCGATACCGCACTCGGTGCCGGACTTGACCTCCGCCACGTCCTCCTTGAAACGCCGCAGCGACTCCAGCTTGCCCTCGTAAATGACCACGTTGTCACGCAGCACACGGATCGGGTTATTGCGCTTGACCAGTCCCTCGATAACCATGCAGCCGGCAACCGCGCCCACCTTGGAGGCACGGAACACGTCGCGGACCTCGGCCAGGCCAACGATCCGCTCACGCCGCTCGGGCTTGAGCATGCCGCGGGCGGCTTCCTCGACGTCGTTGACCGCGTCGTAGATCACGCTGTAGTAGCGAACATCCACGTCCTCGTTCTCGATCAGCTTGCGGGCGGCGGCATCGGCGCGAACATTGAAGCCGATGATCACCGCGTGGGTGGTGGTCAGGATCAGGTTGACGTCGGATTCGCTGATCCCGCCCACCGCACCGTGAATCACCTTGACCCGCACCTTCTCGGTGGATTTCTTCTCCAGCGCGTCGGATAGCGCCTCTACCGAGCCCTGCACGTCGGCCTTGACCACCAGGTTGAGTTCCTGGACCTCGCCCTCTTCCATGTCGTTGAACATGTTCTCGAGCTTGGCCGCCTGCTGTTTGGCAAGCTTCGTCTCGCGATGGCGGCTCTGGCGGTAGTCAGCGATTTCCCGCGCCCTGCGTTCATCCGGGACTACCTGCATCTCGTCACCGGCCACCGGTACGCCATCCAGGCCCTGGATCTCCACCGGAGTGGACGGACCCGCTTCGGCGATGGTCTTGCCGGCTTCATCCGACATGACGCGCACCCGGCCGGTCTCCCGGCCGACCAGCAGTACGTCGCCGCGACGCAGGGTGCCGTGCAGCACCAGGAGGGTCGCCACCGGTCCGCGTCCCCGGTCCAGGCGCGCCTCGACCACCACGCCGCGAGCCGGGCCTTCCCTGGAGGCCTTGAGTTCCAGCAGTTCGGCCTGCAGCAGCACCGCCTCCAGCAGTTTGTCGATACCGTCCCCCGTCTTGGCGGAAACATTCACAAACTGGGTGTCACCACCCCAGTCCTCCGGCACCACCTCGTTGCTGGAAAGCTCCTGGCGGGTTCGATCCGGATCCGCGTCTTCCTTGTCGCATTTGTTGACTGCCACCACGATCGGCACGCCCGCCTCCTTGGCATGGCTGATGGCCTCGATGGTCTGCGGCTTCACGCCGTCGTCGGCGGCCACCACCAGGATGACGATGTCGGTGGCCTTGGCGCCACGCGCGCGCATCGCGGTGAAGGCTTCGTGACCGGGCGTATCCAGGAACGTAACCATGCCCTTGTCGGTCTCCACGTGGTACGCGCCGATGTGTTGCGTAATACCGCCGGCCTCACCGGCCGCCACCCGGGTCTTGCGGATATGGTCCAGCAGCGAGGTCTTGCCGTGGTCCACGTGACCCATGACGGTTACCACCGGCGCGCGCGGCTCCGCCTCGCCTTCCTCGACGATTTCCGGCGCCAGCAAATCCTCGGGGGTGCTGGGACGCGCCGCCTGGGCGCTGTGCCCCATTTCTTCCACCACCAGGATCGCGGTGTCCTGGTCCAGCACCTGGTTGATGGTAACCATGGTGCCCATATTCATCAGCACCTTGAGCACCTCGGGCGCCTTCACGGACAGCAACTGGGCCAATTCCGCCACGCTGATGGTCTCCGGGATATCAATATCGCGTTGTACCGGCTCGGTGGGCTTCTCGAAGCCGTGCTGACCGGACATGCTGGTGGATACCGCGCGGTTGCGCCGGCGGGTGGTCTGCCGGCGCGGCTTGCGGGCCTTGGCGACATGCAGTTCCTTGCGCACTTCGCGTTCCCGCCGTGGCTTGGCGGCGGCGGGCTTGGCGCCGGCCTTGGCGCGCGGGGCCTCCTTCTCCTTGCGGGTCACCTCGGCGGCCACTTCCGCCTGCTTGCGGGCATCCTCTTCCGCCTTGCGCGCTTCCTCTTCCTTGTTCTCCTTGCGCTTGATCTCCTCCTGCTCGGCCTCTTTGGCCTTGCGGGCCTCCTCGGCAACGCGCTCCTCTTCGGCCTTGCGGGCCTCTTCCGCGGCGCGCAGTTCCGCCTCTTCCGCGGCGGCCTTTTCCTCCAGCACGCTGCGCTTGACCAGGGTACGCTTCTTGCGCACCTCGACACGCACCGTACGGCTGGCGCCGGTGCGCGAGGTCTGCTTGAGCTGGCTGGTGGTCTTGCGCTTCAGGGTGATACGGCTGCGGCCCGGGGTGGTGGCATCGCCGGCTCCGCGCAGGAAGCCCAGCAGGGTTTTTTTCTCCTCGTCGTTGAGGGAATCGTCCTTCTTCTTGCCTTCGATGCCGGCTTCCACCAACTGCTTGAGCAGCCGGTCGGTCGGAATGCCGATCTGCTCGGAAAACGCCTTGATGCTGATATTGCTCATTTCGCGTCCTCCTTTCCGGGTTCGGCTTGTTCCGCTTCCGGTTCATCCTCGAACCAGTGGGCCCGGGCCGCCATGATCAGTTCGCTGGCCCGCTCGGGGGTCATGCCCTCCAGGTCCTTGATTTCCAACAGTTCGTCGGTGGCCAGGTCCGCCAGGTCATCGCGGCTGCGAACCCCCTGGCTGGCGAGTACCCGCGCCATGTGTTCGTCCACGCCTTCCACCTCGAGCAGGTCCGCTTCCGGGTCCGCCAGGTGCAGCTTCTCTTCCTGGGCAATGGCGGTGGTCAGCAGCGCGTCTTCCGCGCGGGAACGCAGCTCGTCGGTGAGATCCTCGTCAAATTCCTCGATGCCCAGCAGCTCCTGCCGGGGAACGTAGGCAATCTCCTCCAGGGTGGTGAAGCCTTCCTGCACCAGGATGCCGGCCACGTCCTCGCCCACGTCGAGCTGAGCCATGAAACGCTCGGTAGCCTGGTTCATTTCGGAGTTGGTTTTTTCGTTCGCCTCCTCCTCGGTCATGATGTTGATTTCCCAGCCGGTCAGCTCGGACGCCAGGCGCACGTTCTGTCCGCCGCGGCCGATGGCCTGGGAGAGCTGCGCCTCGTCCACCGTGACATCCATGGTACTGGTGTCCTCGTCCACCAGGATGGACTCCACTTCGGCGGGCTGCAGCGCGCTGATCACGAACTGCGCCGGATCATCGGACCACTTGATGATGTCGACCCGTTCTCCGGCGATTTCGTTGGACACGCTCTGTACGCGGGAACCGCGAATACCCACGCAGGCACCCACCGGGTCCAGCTTGGGATCCTTGGAGCTCACCGCGATCTTGGCGCGTATCCCGGCATCCCGGGCGGCGGCGTGGATTACGATCAGGCCCTCGCCCGCCTCGGGTACCTCCAGCTTGAACAGCTCGATCAGCAGCCGCGGATCGGTGCGGCTGAGGAACAGCTGCGGGCCACGGGTCTCGGAGCGCACGTCCTCCAGCAGACCGCGAATCCGGTCGCCGGGACGCAGGCCCTCGCGGGGAATCATGCGGCTCTTTTCCAGCTTGGCCTCGGCGCCACCCACATCCACGATGGCGTCACCACGCTCCATGCGCTTGACCACTCCGGTGATCATTTCGCCTTTGCGATCCTCGTATTCCTCGACGATTCGCTGACGCTCGGCCTCGCGGATCTTCTGCATGATGACCTGCTTGGCGGCCTGGGCGGCGATGCGCCCGAACGAGACCGGCTCCAGTGGCACTTCGATGAAGCCGCCCACTTCGATCTCGGGATCGTGCTGGCGCGCCTCTTCCAGGTGGTACTGCCGCTCCGGGAATTCGATCTCCTCTTCTTCCGACATCACTTCCCAGCGCCGGAAGGCATCGTAGTCCCCGGTGTCCTGGTGGATGGCGACCCGCACGTCGATATCGCCCTCGTGCCGCTTGCGGGTCGCGGTCGCCAGTGCCGCCTCGATGGCATCAAATACAATGTCCTTCTCCACGCTTTTCTCGCGGGAAAGCGCATCGGCCATCATCAGAATTTCTTCGTGCATGTCGCTCTCCTAGTTCCCCAGGATATTGGGGACCAGTCTTGATTTGTCCATCTGTGCGAATGGCAAAGCCACGGGCTCACCATCCACTTCCAGGGTAACGGCTTCCTCCGTCACCTCGCGTAATACCCCTTTGTACCGGCGGCGCTCGCCAAAAGCGTGCTGCATGCGCACCCGTACGATCTCGCCCAGCACCTTGCGGAAGTGCTCCGGCCGCACCAGCGGCCGGTCCAGCCCCGGCGAGGACACCTCCAGCTGGTAGGCCCCGGCGATGGGATCCTCCACGTCGAGGATGCCGCTGATCTGCTGGCTGACCCGGGCGCAATCTTCCACGTTCACGCCCTCCGGGCGGTCGATGTAGACGCGCAATACCGGGTCGCCGGAGCCGGTCAGCTCCGCCATCACCAGTTCAAAGCCCAGCGCCTCGGCGCCCGGCCGCAACAACTCTTCCAGTTGCTGGTTATTCAGCTCTCCATCTCCGTTCGACCACAAAAAATGGGCCCCTTGGGCCCACTACACAACTTCAAAAACAGCGGCACCCGCGCGGCTGCGGCCCCGGGCCCATCCCGGGGGTTGCGCCCGGCAGGAAACAAAAACCCCGCTACTGCGGGGTTTCCAAGGTCTGGTAGCGGGGGCAGGATTTGAACCTGCGACCTTCGGGTTATGAGCCCGACGAGCTGCCAGACTGCTCCACCCCGCAGAAGGCTGCGCATTCTACTGTGGAGGCATGGGCTTTTCAAGCGAGAACAACGGCTTATCCGGAGACCGGCCGGGCCGGTTCGGCCGGAGGCCGCCGACGCCCCGGCGGGCAGGCCCGCAATATATCAGGGAAGCGCGGGAATGGCGCGAATCGCCGCGGCGCACAGATCCAGCAGGGCGCCGATCCAGGGCAGCACCAGCACCAGCGCCAGGGCATTTCCGGCCAGCAGCAGCCGTGCATCCCAGCCTGCCGTGATATCGCGCTGCTGGTCGGGGTCATCGAAGTACATCAGCTTGACCACCCGCAGGTAGTAATACGCGCCGACCACCGCGAACAGCACCGCGACGACCGCCAGCCACACCTGGCCCGCCTCGATGACCGCCTGGATCACCGCCATTTTGGCGAAAAACCCCGCGGTGGGCGGAATTCCCGCCATGGAAAACATCAGGATCAGCATCAGCAGCGCCAGCCAGCGGCTGCGGCGGTTCAGGCCGCGGAAATCTTCCAGCTTGTCGGCCTCAAAGCCCTGGTCCGAGAGCAGGAGAATGACGCCGAAGGCGCCGAGGCTCATAAACGAGTACACCAGGGCGTAGAACATCGCCGAGCCAAAGCCGTTTTCCGAGTTGGCAATGATGCCCAGCAGCAGGAATCCCATGTGCGCGATGGTGGAGTACGCCAGCATGCGCTTGATATTGCTTTGCGAGATCGCCACCACGTTGCCCAGGGCGATGGACACCACCGCCAGCAGGATCAGCATGTCCTGCCACATGCCCGCCATGTCCACCAGCCCCCCCACCAGCAAGCGCATGATGATGGCGAAGGCCGCGAGCTTCGGTGCGGTGGCGATGTACAGGGTCACCGAGGTGGGCGCCCCCTCGTACACGTCCGGCACCCACATGTGGAACGGTACCGCGCCCAGCTTGAAACCGATGCCAACGATCACGAATACCACCGCGAATCCCAGCGTCAGGTTGTCCACTCCCTTCGCCCGGACTCCCGCCGCCACCCCGGCGATATCCAGGGTGCCGGTGACGCCGTAGAGCATGGAAATGCCGTACAGCAGCATGCCGGAGGCCAGCGCGCCCAGCACGAAGTACTTCATTGCCGCTTCGATCGCGGTGCGGGAATCCCGCTGCAGTGCGACCAGGGTGTACAGGGACAGGGCCATCAGCTCGAGGCCCATGTACAGCGTCAGCATGTGCGAGGCCGACGCCAGCACCATCATCCCGAGCACACCGAAAAGCACCAGCACGAAGTACTCGCCGCGGAACAGCTTGCGCTCCAGCATGTAGCGCCGCGAGTACACCAGCACGCAGGCCACCAGCAGGTAGGTGCCGACCTTGAGCACGTCGGACAGCAGGTCGTCCACGAACATGCCATTGAAGGTATAGCGCCCCGCTTCACCGATGTCCTGCAGCGTCAGCAGGCTGGCCCCCAGCAGCGTATACAGGGTCAGCAGGAACGAGGCGTTGCGCCATCGGACCGACAGGACCAGGTCCAGCAACAGGATGATGCAGGCCATGGTGAGCACGAACAGCTCGGGAACCGCGGGCACCAGGTCCGGATAGCTTTGGGTCAGGAGGTTCATCAGGGCAGCTTCGACTGCGAGACCTGCACCAGCAGGTGGTCCACGGAGACCTGGATGGACTCCAGTAACGGCAGCGGCCACAGGCCCAGGGCCAGCACGAACAGCGCCACCATGCCGAGCATCAGCATCTCGCGACCGTTCACGTCCTTGAGGCCCGCCACGTTGTCATTGGCGACCTTGCCGTAAATCACGCGCTTGTACAGCCACAGGTTGTAGGCCGCGCCCAGCACCAGCGTCGAGCCGGCCAGCAGCGCGAACAGGAAGTTGGTCTGTGCCGCACCCAGGATCACCAGCAGTTCGCCGACAAAGCCGGAGGTGCCGGGCAGCCCGGAATTGGCCATTACGAACAGCATCATGAACGCGGCGAATACCGGCATGGTGTTGGCCACTCCGCCGTAATCGCTGATGCGCCGGGAATGCACGCGGTCGTACATGACGCCGATGCACAGAAACAGCGCCCCGGAGATAAATCCGTGGGAGATCATTTGCACCAGCCCACCTTCCATGCCGTGCACGTTGAAGATGAAAAAACCGAGAGTGACAAAGCCCATGTGCGAAATCGAGGAATACGCCACCAGCTTCTTCATGTCCTCCTGCACCAGCGCGACCAGCGCGATATAGACGATCGCGATCAGCGACAGGCTGATCATGAACCAGTCCAGGGCATGGCTGGCATCGGGAAACGTCGGCAGGTTGATACGCAAAAAACCGTACGCCCCCAGCTTGAGCATGATCGCGGCGAGGATCACCGAACCGCCGGTGGGGGCCTCGACATGGGCGTCCGGCAGCCAGGTATGCACCGGCCACATGGGCACTTTGACGGCGAACGCGGCGAAGAAGGCCAGGAACAGCAGGATCTGCGGCTGCAACCCCAGCGCAAGGTCGTGGTAGCCGAGCAGCGAAAAACTGTGGTCGGAAGCGAAGTACAGGTACAGGATCGCCACCAGCATCAGCAGCGAGCCCAGCAGCGTGTACAGGAAAAACTTGATGCTGGCGTAGATCCGGTTGGGTCCGCCCCAGATGCCGATGATCAGGAACATCGGAATCAGCATCGCCTCCCAAAATACATAAAAAAGCAACGCGTCCAGGGCGGAAAACACCCCGATGACCAGGCCTTCCATAATCAGGAACGCGGCGATGTACTGGGCCACCCGGTCGGTGATCACCTGCCAGGCGGAGATCAGCACCACGATGGTCAGAAAACTGGTGAGCAGGATCAGCGGCATGGAAATGCCATCGATGCCCAGGTGGTAGTACGCGTGGAACGCCGGTATCCAGGACACCCGCTCCTGGAACTGCATCAGGTAGCTGCCCGCGTCGAAGGCGAAGTACAGCGGCAGACAAAGCGCAAAGGTCAGCACCGCCACGCCCAGTCCCAGCCAGCGCGCCACCGGCGCCCGCTCATCGCGACCGGTGGAAAGCACCAGCAGTCCACCGACTACCGGCGTCCAGATGACAAGGCTGAGAATGTAGTCAAGCAATTGCATGGATCACAGCTTCAGGAACAGCGTCAGCAGCACGAACAGCCCGATGATCATGGCGAAGGCATAGTGGTAGACAAAGCCCGACTGCACCTGGCGAACGGCGGCGGACACCCAGCCCACCAGCCGTGCGCTGCCATTGACCAGCCCGCCGTCAATAATTCGGACGTCGCCGATCTTCCACAGCAGCCCACCCAGCCGGCGCGCGCCACCGGCAAACACAAATCGGTTGAATTCGTCGAAACCGTACTTGTGCTCCAGAATCCGGGAAAAGAAACCCAGGCGTTTGTGGATCACGCCGGGCAGATCCGGTTTTTCCAGGTACAGGAACCAGGCCACGATCAACCCGGCCACCGCAAACAGAAACGGCAACCCCTGCACCCCGTGCCACAGGAAGGCCAGCAGCAGATCACTGCCACGCTTGCCGTGATACTCCTCCGCCAGCCGTCCGAGCACGTCGTGGGCGGGCGCAACCTGGATGGCCTCGCCGAAGAAATTCCCGAACACCATGGGTTCCAGGTACAGGAAACCGACGATCACCGAGGGGATGGCCAGCAGCACCAGCGGCAAGGTCACCACCCAGGGTGATTCCTGTGCGTGATCCCGGGTCTTTTCATCCATCCGGGTGCGTCCGTGAAACACCAGGAACAACAGCCGGAAGGAGTACAGCGAAGTAACGAATACGCCGGCGGTAACCGCCACGAGGGCGATACCGGAGGCGCCCAGTTGCGACAACTGCACCGCCTCGATGATCGCGTCCTTGGAAAAGAAGCCGGCGAAAGGCGGGATGCCCACCAGCGCCAGGGTACCGATCCAGGCGGTCAGCCAGGTCCAGGGCATGGCCCGGCGCAGCCCGCCCATCTTGCGCATGTCCTGCTGGTGATGCAGGGCGATGATCACCGAGCCGGCCGCCAGGAACAGCAGGGCCTTGAAGAAGGCATGGGTGGCGAGATGAAAGATCGCCGCCGAGTAGGCGGAGGCGCCCAGGGCCACGGTCATGTAACCGAGCTGGGAAAGGGTCGAATAGGCCACCACGCGCTTGATGTCGGTCTGCACCAGACCCACCAGGGCCATGAAAAAAGCAGTCAGCGAGCCGATCACCATCACCACGTTGAGCGTCACCTCGGACAGTTCGAACAACGGGGACATGCGCGCGACCATGTAGATGCCGGCGGTGACCATGGTGGCGGCGTGGATCAGCGCCGAGATCGGAGTCGGGCCTTCCATGGAATCCGGCAGCCATACGTGCAGCGGCACCTGGGCTGATTTTCCCATCGCGCCGATGAACAGCAGGATGGTGATAACCGTCATCAGGTCCCAGCCGTGGCCGGCGAACAGCTCCACGTTCTGGCCCGCCAGGTGCGGCGCCGAAGCGAACACCGCTGCGTAGTCCAGGCTTCCGAAGTGCATGAGTACCAGCGCGATCCCCAGCAGGAACCCCAGGTCGCCGACCCGGTTGACCAGGAAGGCCTTCAGGTTGGCGGCGATGGCCGATTCCTTCTGAAACCAGAAGCCGATCAGCAGGTAGGACACCAGTCCCACCGCTTCCCAGCCAAAGAACAGCTGCAGGAAATTGTTGGACATCACCAGCATCAGCATGGCGAAAGTGAACAACGCGATGTAGCTGAAAAAACGCTGGTAGCCCGGGTCCTCGCGCATGTACCCGACGGTGTAGATGTGCACCATCAGCGAGACGAAAGTCACCACCACCATCATCGTCGCGGTCAGCCGGTCAATGAGGAAGCCCATCTCCAGTGGAATCCCGCCGGTAACGCCCCAGGCATAGACCGTACCGTTGAACTCGTTGCCGGCCAGTACGTCCAGGAACACCCACACCGACAGTCCGCAAGCCAGGGCCACGCCGGAAATGGCCAGCAGGTGGGTTGCCACCCGCCCGATCTTCCAGCCGAACAGCCCGGCGATAATCGCCGGCACCAGGCACACCAGCGGCACCAGCAGATAGACGGTTTGCATGCTGATGGTCACGGCATTCAGCCCTTGAGCGAATCCAGGTCGTCGACGTTGATGGTGTGCCGGCTACGGAACAGCACGATCAGGATCGCCAGGCCAATGGCGGATTCCGCGGCGGCCACCGTGAGCACGAAGAACACGAAGACCTGCCCGGCCATGTCGCCCAGGTAGTGCGAGAAAGCTATGAAGTTGAGGTTCACCGCCAGCAACATCAGCTCGATCGCCATCAGCAGGATGACCACGTTCTTGCGATTGAGAAAAATCCCCACCACCGCGATGGCGAACAGGATCGCGCCCAGCACCAGGAAATGTTCGAGGGGAATCATCGCCCGCTCTCCCGCTTGGCTTCCGAGGGCATCTTTACCAGCCGCACCCGATCATCGCGCCGCACCGCCATCTGCTCGGCGGGATTCTGGTAACGCGTGTCCTTGCGCTTGCGCAGCGTCAAGGCGATCGCCGCCACGATGGACACCAACAGCACCACCGCCGCCAGCTCGAAGGGGTAGACATAATCGGTATACACCAGCATTCCCAGCGCGCGGGTATTGCTGTAGTCCGCCGGCTGCGGCGCCGGGTTCGGCATGCCCTGCAGGTCAAAGCCGCTGGCACCGAGCACCAGCACCATTTCCAGCAGCATCAGCGCCGCCACGATCCCGCCGATCGGCAGGTATTCGCCAAACCCGGATCGCAGCTGGGCGATGTTGATATCCAGCATCATCACCACGAACAGGAACAGCACCATCACCGCCCCGACATACACCAGCAACAGCACGATGCCGAGAAACTCGGCCTCCAGCAGTACCCACAGGCAGGCGGCGCTGAAAAACGCCAGCACCAGTGCCAGCGCGGCCTTCACCGGGTTGCGCAAGGTCACCACCAGGGATGCCGCGGCCACCAGGATGGTGGCAAAGAAATAAAAGATCGGAAGTTGCAGGTCCATGTTCGGTATCGCCCTAGCGGTAGGCCGCGTCCCGCGCGCGCGCCGCGGCAATGCTGGCTTCGTGTTTGTCCCCGATTGCCAGCAACTGCTCCTTGCTAAGGATGTTCTCGCCGCGGTTCTCAAAGTGGTATTCGAGAATATCGGTCTCAACGATGGAGTCCACCGGACAGGATTCCTCGCAGAACCCGCAGAAGATGCACTTGAACAGGTCGATTTCGTAGCGCGTGGTGCGACGTGAGCCATCGGCGCGCTGTTCGGATTCGATCGTGATTGCCAACGCCGGGCACACCGCCTCGCACAGCTTGCAGGCAATGCAGCGTTCCTCGCCATTGGCATAGCGGCGCAGGGCGTGCAGCCCCCGAAAGCGCGGCGACTTCGGGGTCTTCTCCTCCGGGTACTGGATGGTGATCTTGCGCGCAAACATCTTGCGCCCGGTCAGGGCGAGCCCGCGCGCCAGCTCAAAGGGCACCAGGTTGGCAAGGCTTCGTATCAGGTTCATAAGCTGCTCCCTAGTGGAAAACGTAGCCGTACGGGGTGAAAAACATCACGCCACCCATGAGCCCGATCCATACCAGGGTCACGGGAATAAAAACCTTCCAGCCCAGGCGCATGATCTGGTCGTAGCGATACCGCGGGAAGGTGGCCCGAAACCACATGAAACAGAACAGGAAGAACGACATCTTGCCGAAGAAAAGTATCACGCCGATCGCGGGCGTCACCTCGCCGCCGAAGGGCGACTGCCAGCCGCCGAGAAACATCAGCGTGGACAGCGCTGCGATCATCACCATGTTCACGTACTCGGCGAAGAAAAACAGCGCAAAGGAGATTCCGGAATACTCCACGTGGAACCCGGCCACGATCTCGGACTCGCCTTCGGCAACGTCGAACGGGGCACGATTGGTTTCCGCGACCCCAGCGATGAAATAGACAAAGAACAACGGAAGCAGCGGCCAGATGTACCACTGGTGGATACCACCGGACTGGGCCAGCACAATTTCCCGCAGGTTCAGCGAGCCGGCGGCCATCAGCACTCCCACCAGCGCGAAACCCATGGCGATTTCGTACGCCACGATCTGCGCCGCCGAGCGCATGGCGCCCAGGAATGCGTACTTCGAGTTCGACGCCCAGCCCGCGATGATGACTCCGTAAACCCCCATCGACGCCAGCGCCAGGATGTACAACAGGCTCGCATCCACGTCCGCCAGAACCAACTGATCGCCGAAGGGCACCACGGCCCAGGCCGCCAGCGCCGGCGCCAGCACCAGGATCGGCGCCAGCAGGAACAGGATCGGGCTGGCGTTGGTAGGAACGATGACTTCCTTGATCAGCAGCTTGATGGTGTCGGCGATGGCCTGCAGCAGGCCGAAGGGACCGACCCGGTTGGGGCCCTTGCGCAACTGCATGAAGCCGACCAGGCGGCGTTCGGCGTAGACCATGATCAGCACCATCAGGATGCAGAACACCACCAGCACGATGATGCCAAGGCCAATCCGCAACAGCCGCTGCTCCGCGTACAGGTCACAGGCCCAGCCGGCCAGCGGGAGGGTACAGGCCCAATCGAACATGCCCTAGGCCCCCACCACCCGCAGCCAGCCCGCCGCGTCCAGTGCCGTGGTTTCGGCCACCGCGGTGGGAATCAGCACGCTGCCCGCCGGTACCCGTTCATCCGCCACCAGGTCCAGGGTCACGTAGTCCGCGCCGCTGTGTACGTTGACCCGCGCACAACCGGTGAGACCCAGCCGCTGCAGTACATCCGGGTGCATGCGGGCCGCCACGGGCGGGTTGTCCGCGGTTCGCTGCAGCGGCCCGGCCCTTCGCAACAGCGCATCCTGGGCATACATCGGCACTTCCAGGATGCGTTCCACTTCGATTGCACTTTCCGCCCGCGCCTGCGGCAGTTCCGCAAGCGGCGCCGGGGCGGCCACCGCGGGCGCTTCCCAGCGAATGCGGTCCCGGACTTCCGCAAGGGAAACGAAGCCGAAGCCGCCGCAGCCGAGTTTGTCACCCAGCACCCGTAATACCTTCCAGGCCGGCTTGGCCTCCCCCGCCGGGGCAACGGCAGCGGAAAAATTCTCCCGTCGCCCTTCGCAATTGACGAAGCTGCCCTCGTTCTCACCCAGGCTCGCCACCGGCAACAACACGTCCGCGTAGTCGGTGGCCTCGCCCACGAAACTCGCCAGCGCGACGGTGAAATCCGCGTCGGCGGCTACCTTGCGCAATGCGCTGCCGTAGACGCAGTCCAGGTCCGGCTCCACCCCCAGCAGCACCAGGCCCCTGCATCCTTCGCGGGCCAGCCGTTGCGGATCCATGCCCGGCTGCGCCAGTGCATCGCCGTTAGCATCCCGGTAGGGAACGCAACCGGCCAGGTGCGCGCCAACGCCATTGCCTTCGCCGAGAATCCCCAGTCGCGCGCCACTGACTTCCGCGAGTGCCGACGCCAGGGTGCGCAAGGTTCCGAAATTTTCGTGCACGATGCCCTGCTGGCCGATCAGCACACTGCCGTCAGCGCCGGCCTCGTACAACTCGCGGGCAATGGCAATCTCCGCTTCCCGCGGTTCGCCGGCGCCGCCGGCCACCGTCGCGTAGGCCGGCAGCTCCACCCCGCGGTGGCGGGCGACAGCCACCAGGACCCGCGCCAGGACGGCGGCCATGTCGCGTGGCGCCGCGGCGATCTGTCGCGCCAGCGGAAAATTAAAATCGTATTGCAGCGGGCCCAGCACCGAGATGCGGGCGCCATCCAGCGCGGCTCGCCGCATGCGCGCCGCCAGGATCGGTTGCTCCTTGCGCAGGTAACTGCCGACCAACAGCGCCGCGCCGAGGATGTTCAGTTCGGCGATGGGACGGCCCAGCAAAGGGGCCTCCAGTTGCGCGGAAAAATCCCGCTGGCGCAGGCGGTGATCCACGCTGTTGCTGCCCAGCCCGCGCATCAGTTGCGCCAGCAGGTAGAACTCCTCCGTGGTGCAGCCGGGCGCCGCCAGCGCCGCCAGGGAATGACCGCCGTGGGCCTGTCGCGTCTTGGCCAGCCCGCTGGCAGCGAATTCAAGCGCCGTGTTCCAGTCGCACTCGCGCCACTTGCCCGCTTCGCGAATGCGCGGAGTGCGGAGGCGATCGTCTGCCTCCAGGCCCGTGTAACTGAACCGATCCCGGTCCGCCAGCCAGATTTCATTTACGTCCGGATTCTCCCGTGGCAATACCCGGCGAACCTCTCCGCGCAGGCTCTGGATCCAGACCGACGAGCCCACCGTGTCGTGACTGAGCACCGCGGCGGTGTCCTGCAATTCCCAGGTTCGCGCGGTAAACCGGAACGGCTTGGAGGTCAGCGCGCCCACCGGACACAGATCGATCATGTTGCCGGACAATTCGGAGTCCACGCTGTTTTCGACCCAGGTGCCGATTTCCATGTGCTCCCCGCGGCCGGTGCCACCGAGTTCCATGAGGCCGGCGATTTCCTGGCCGAAACGCACGCAACGCGTGCAATGGATGCAGCGTGTCATGTCGGTGGCGATCAGCGGTCCCAGGTCCTTGTCCTGCACCACGCGTTTGCGTTCGGCGAAACGGCTGATGTCGTCGCCGT
>JAJDOE010000161.1 GCA_022340345.1 Gammaproteobacteria bacterium | reverse complement strand
CAGTTCAGGCCGCGGGCATCCAGTTCTTTGTCAAAATCTGCCATGGGTCGTGGTCTCCTGTCGGGGATCGGAAAGTGTCGGGTAGCGTCGTGGCGCTGCGCCGGAATGGGAACTTCGCAGCATCAGCAGCGTCTACCAGACAGGTTCATATTAGAAAATTAAAAAATAGGGTGGTAATAATATATCCGTGCGGTTTGGTGTCAATGATTTTCCACCATGGACCCGACCGGGCTCGGATGTCATCCTGCGACGGGACTGGATCGTTCAGCGTATATCCCCATCTTTTCTGGAGTTTCTAATTGAGTCGTTTTGCCCTCGCGATGCTGTTGACCGCCCTGGTCGGCGTAACCGCAGTCCGGGCCGACCCCCTGCCGGACCTGGGCGATGAGTCCGCGGCCGCCCTGCCGCCCTACCAGGAGCGCCAGCTGGGACAGCACTTTATGCGCCTGGCCCGCCAGCAACTGGAATTCATCACCGACCCGGAAGTGAATTCCTACATCAGCCAGCTGGGCGGTCAGCTCGCCGCCCAGGTGCAAAACGACTATGACTTCGTTTTTTTTGTGATCCACGATGACACCCTCAATGCATTCGCCGTGCCCGGCGGCTTTGTGGGCGTGCATACCGGCCTGATCCTGGCGGCTCGCAGTGAGTCGGAACTCGCCTCGGTGCTGGCCCACGAGGTCACCCACGTGACCCAGCGTCACATCCCGCGCATGCTGGTCAAGGCCAAGCGCCTGAGCCTGCCCACCCTGCTCACGGTGGTGGCCGGGGCCATGATCGGCGGCCAGGCGGGCCAGGCGGCAATCGCCGCCAGTGCCGCCTGGGGCATTGATCAGCAGATTCGCTTTACCCGCAACTACGAGCGGGAGGCGGACCGAATCGGCATGGGTATCCTCGCAAAGGCGGGTTTCGACCCGGCCGGCATGCCAGCTTTCTTCCAGCAGCTACAGAACCAGAGCCGCCTGTACGACGGCAGCTACCCGGAATTCCTGATGACCCACCCGGTGACTGCCGACCGGGTGGCCGAGTCCACCGCCCGCGCCCGCCAGTTACCGCGTCCGTCGCAGCGGCCGGAAACCGATTTTCTCCACGTGCGCGCCAAGGTGCGGGTACTCACTGCCAATGACCCGCGCCAGTTGGCCGACGGCTTCGCCGACGAGGCACGGGCCGGCAGCGCCGAATCCAGCCGCGCGGCCCGCTACGGACAGGCGCTGGCCCTTTCCGAGGCCCGCGAGCCCCAGCAGGCACGCGCCCTGATGGCTGCTTTGGAAAGCGAATTTCCGGATTACCCCGCCTACCGGGTAGGACAGGCGCGCATCGAAGAAGACGCCGGACGCCTCGAGGCGGCGCTGGTACTGTACCGACAGGCGCTGGAGAAGTTCCCGAAGGCGCCCGCGATGCCCCGTCTGTACGGCGAAGCACTGCTGCGCGCCGGTCACTGGGCGGCGGCGATCCCGGTGCTGCGCCGCGCACAGGAACAGGAGCCGGGAGACGCGGCCCTATATAAGAGTCTCGCCACCGCCCGAGGCAATACCGGCGACGCGGTGGGTGCCCATCGGGCGTTGGCGGAGCACTACGTGTTGCTCGGCGACCTTGACGCGGCTTTGCGGGAACTGTACCGGGCGGGCGGAATGGCGGGCGAAAACTACTACCAGGCGGCCAGTATCCAGGCGCGCGCCGAGGAAATTCGTCGTCAGCGGCGGGCCCGGGCCCCGGACAGCGAGGACCGATCTCGCTTGCATTCTCTATCCGCCAATAACAATTTCTGATCGCCAAGCGGCGTTGGAGGCAAGTTTTGCGTTGGTTTCCGGGCAGGATCGCGGCTATGATATATATTCCAGCATCTTGCCTTAGGGCAGGGCGGAGGTTCTTGCACTTTTTACACGGTGCAGGAGTATTTAAAAAAATCCGGGTACCGGGTCCATCACGCGGTGGGCTCCGGAGGGTTCCCACCCACCAGGGGGGTTACCCACCGTGGAAACTGAGACTCGGCTGAGATTCTCGAACTTCGGAGGAGGAAGTAATGCGGAAATCGAGCAAGCTGTTTACTGCGCTTGGCGCCGCGGTCCTGATGACCGGCTCTCTCGCTATCGCGCCCCAGGCCATGGCCGTGGGCGAGATGCCGAGCAAGAAGGTCTGTGAGGCCGTGGATGCCGCCAAGGATCCTGTCACTGCCGGCGGTTGCTTAGCGACGGATCGCAAGGGTGGCAACTGCCACGCCTGTCATACGTTTGCGGGTATTGAAAAAACCCGTCTGCAGGCTGGTGACTTAGGTCCGCCGCTGGCCGCAATGAAGCAGCGTTTCCCTGACAAGAAAAAGCTCCGCGCCCAGGTGTGGGACGCAGAAGCGGCAAACCGGATCACGGTCATGCCACCATTCGGGCGCCACAAGATTGTGAGCGATAAGGATATCGACCTCATTGTCGAATGGCTTTATACGCTTTAACCCGTTTCAACGATCGAACTCTGAGGAGAGCAAGAGATATGAAGCGCAGAACTTTTCTAAAAGGCACCCTCGCCGGAAGCACCCTTGCGGTCGCCACCGGTGCGGGACTACTGACTCCCAGCGCAGTCCTCGCGGGAACCTGGCCGAAGGCCGCTTTCGATACCAAAGATGCAGCCGCCGCCATCAATGCGGTAATGGGCAGCAGCGATGCGGCTGCCAGCGGTGACATCAAGATCAAGGCGCCGACCCAGGCGGAGAACGGTGCGGTTGTACCGATCAAGATCGAAACCGGAATGGACAATGTTGAGTCCATTGCCGTGATGATCAAGAACAACCCTTCACCGCTCGCCTCCATGGTGGCTCTGTCCGGAAACGCGGTCGGCTTTTACAGCACCCGCTGCAAGATGGGCAAGACCTCCCCGGTGACGGCCTACGTCAAGGCCGGCGGCAAGCTGTACTCCGCTTCCCAGACCGTAAAGGTCACGGTGGGCGGCTGCGGCGGTTAACCAGATCGATTCGCGAGGTTCATTGAAAAATGGCAAAACTTACCAAAGTCAAAACCCGTACTTCGGGCGATCAGACAGAAATCCTGGTGCTGGTGAACCACCCGATGGAGACCGGCCGCGTCAAAGACAAAAAGACCGGCGAGCTCAAACCAGCCCACTACATCCAGACCATGACCTTCGAGGTGAACGGTACCAAGGTCGCCGAGGCCAGCCTCGGTCCCGCCGTATCCAAGAACCCGCTAACCTCGGTTGCCGTCAAGGGCGCGAAGCCCGGTGACAAGGTCAAGGTCAGCTGGAGCGATAACAAGGGAGAAAATGGGGGTGCGGAAACCGCCGTCTCCTGACCGGCCAGCGGGTCCGGCCCGGCACGACGCCGGGCCGGTCACCCTGACCTGAAAAACCGAGAATAGAGCTTTACGTGAGGAGGATCGATTCGTGAAACGCCTTTTTATTGGATTGACGGCGCTCGTCATGACTACCGGCCTGGTGCTGGGTAGCGTGGCAAACGCCGACCCGAAAAGGGACCTGGAGGAGTATCAGAACTATTTCAAGAAACGCTTCCCCGGTCTCTCTCTGGACGACTATGCCGACGGCCACTATTCGCTGCCGGCAGCCGCCGCAGCCCGCACGGAGTGGGAAGAGCATATGGCCTTCCCGCCCTATGAGATTGACCTGGTCAAAGGCAAGAAATTCTGGGACGAGAATGGCCTGGCGAGTTGTTTCAAAAACGGTGGTAAGAATATTGCCCAGGGCTATCCCTACTGGGATGCGAAGCGCAAGGAAATCCGTACCATCGAGGAAGACATCAACGAGTGCCTGACCAAGAGCGGCAAGAAACCCATCAAGGACCTGAAGAAGGGTTTGATGGCGGCCGTTGTGGCTCATTTCCGCAGCATGTCCAACGGCCAACGCATGGCCGTGCAGGTGCCCAAGGAAGCGGAAGCGGAGTACGAGTACGGCAAGCACTTCTTCTGGGCCAAGCGTGGTCAGCTGAACTTCTCCTGTGCCAGCTGTCATGTGCTCAAGTCCGGCCAGCACGCGGGCGGCAACGTCCTCAGCGCCGGCCTGGGCCACACCACGGGCTTCCCGGTGTACCGTCTGAAGTGGGGCGGCCTGGGCACCGTGCACCGTCGTTATGGTGGCTGCAACAAGCAGGTGCGTGCCAAGCCGTTCAAGGCCCAGAGCCGCGAATACACGGCGCTGGAGTTCTACGAGGCGTACATGAATACCGGCGTGCCGATCAAAGCGCCCAGCATGCGCGAGTGACCCCAGTCCAGGGAGCCGCCGGAGGTCCGGCGGCTCCAGGCTTTTGAAAGGCCCGGCCAGTGCGGCCGGGCCTTTTTTTCACGTCCGCCCCAGGAACCAGGACTGATTTATCCCGGTATCGGGCTTTTCTATGCACCCAGCCCGGCGCAAGCCGTTCCGGTGTGCCATGATTGTTGGAAGCAGTTTGCAGTCGGTATGATGTGCGGCTGCCGGGATGCGGAGATACGCCGGCCTGCCGGACGGGGCTGTACTCGACCGAATAAAATGATCGCTCGCGCTTCGCGGCGCGCGCTTGAGGAGGTGTTTCG
The DNA here is from genome assembly GCA_022340345.1 of Gammaproteobacteria bacterium. GTDB lineage: Bacteria > Pseudomonadota > Gammaproteobacteria > HyVt-429 > HyVt-429 > JAJDOE01. Next base: position 10,458 of record JAJDOE010000161.1, on the reverse strand, counting down.
ACATGAATCTTTCACGAAGGGAATTCCTGCAGCTGCTGACCGCGGCCAGTACCGCCGGTTTCAGCCTGCCCGGGTGCGGCCAGGAGACCCCGCCCGCCGCGGCCAAGAAGGCCCCCGCCAATCCCTACGAAGTGCCGAGTTTCGGCAACGTCTCCCTGTTGCACTTCACGGACTGTCACGCCCAGCTGCTGCCGCTGTATTTTCGCGAGCCCAGCATCAATATCGGCGTCGCCGAGGCCCGTGGCCGCCCGCCGCACCTGGTTGGCGAGAATCTCCTGAAACACTATGGAATCAAGCCGGGCAGTCGCGAGGCGCACGCCTTTACCTACCTGGATTTCGCCGAGGCAGCCCGCAAGTACGGCAAGGTGGGCGGCTTCGCGCACCTTGCCACGCTGGTCAAGCACCTGCGCCAACAGCGCCCCGGACGCTCTCTGCTGCTGGATAGTGGCGATACCTGGCAAGGCTCCGCCACCGCCCTGTGGACCAAAGGCCAGGACATGGTGGACGCCTGCAAGATGCTCGGCGTCGACATCATGACCGGCCACTGGGAATTCACCTACGGCAAGGAGCGGGTCAAGGAACTCGTGAACGGCGGCCTGGATCCCATCGAATTCGTAGCCCAGAACGTGGTGGATATGGATTTTGAGGAGCGCATCTTCAAGCCCTACACCATGCGCAACCTCAAAGGCATCCCGGTGGCGGTGATCGGCCAGGCCTTTCCCTACACGCCCATTGCCAATCCGCGCTACATGGTGGAGGGCTGGAGCTTCGGAATCCGTGACGAGGCCCTGCAGCAGGTGGTGGACGAGGCCCGTGGCGAGGGGGCACAGGTGGTGGTGGTGCTGTCCCACAACGGAATGGATGTGGACATCAAGATGGCCAGCCGGGTCAGCGGCGTGGACGTCATTCTTGGCGGCCATACCCACGACGGCATGCCCAGGCCCCTGGAGGTCAAGAACCGGGGTGGCAAGACCCTGGTGGTGAATTCCGGGTCCAACGGCAAGTTCCTGTCCGTGATGGACCTGAAAGTCAGTGGCGGCAAGGTCACCGACTACCGATTCACGATGCTGCCGGTGTTCTCCAACCTCATCGAGGCGGACCCCAAGATGAGGCTGCACATCGACGCGGTGCGGGCGCCCTACGGACCCAAGCTGGAGGAGAAGCTGGCGGTGACCGATACCGCGCTGTACCGGCGCGGCAACTTCAACGGCACCTTCGACCAGCTTATCCTGGATGCCATGATGGCGGTGCGGGATGCGGAAATCGCCTTCTCACCGGGATTCCGCTGGGGCGCGTCCCTGTTGCCCGGGGATGCAATCACCATGGACACGCTGATGACGCAGACGGCGATTACCTATTCGAAATCCACGCTGTCCCAGCTGAGTGGCGAGACCATCAAGATCATCCTGGAAGACGTAGCCGACAACCTCTTCCACGAGGATCCGTACTACCAGCAGGGCGGCGACATGGTGCGCGTGGGGGGGCTCAAGTACGCCATCGACCCGACCAAGAAGCATGGCCAGCGTATTTCCGATATGCAGCTCAATGGTCAGCCGCTCAATGCGAGCACGACATACTCTGTTGCCGGCTGGGCCAGCGTACAGGAGCAGCCCGACCATTTGCCGGAAATCTGGGACGTGGTGGCCGAGTACCTGCGGAACCAGAAAACCGTCAATCCCGAAGTCAACATGCCGAAGATCAAGGGCGTCACCGGGAACCCCGGCCTGGCCCTGTAGTTGATCTGAAAGCAGGCGCTATGATCCGAAAAGGCCCGCCCCGTGCGGGCCTTTTCTTTGCATTCCGAATTTCCGCATTCCTAGCACCAGCGCTCGGCGGACAAATCCCAATCCGGCGCGTACCCGAGCAGCTCCGGCAGGGATAAAATATCGGCCTCCAGTCGCGTCCGCAGGCGCGTCAGCATTCCGGGCTCAAAGCAGACGCGATCCAATTGCGGAGCAGCGTGATGGCGTTCCTCCAGTTGCGGATCAGCCAGCGCCGGATCCAGCCCGAGGAAAGAAAACAACTCCTGCATGATCTGGCGCGCCCGCACCGGATTCGCCAGTTCTTCGAGCACCACGACCCGCAGCTGCTCCCGCGGAAAGTACTCCAGGTACCGGGAAATCTGCGCGTGGTAGCAACTGATGGCCAGCAACAGATCAAAGTGCTGGTCGAGAAAGGCATTCAGACCCGGGCGCAGACCCCCATAACGGCGTGCATGGTGGTAGTGGGAAACAATGCGAGCCAGGGGGTGACGCACCACGTACAGCAGCCGTGAATGCGGCGCCTGCGCATGCAGCACAGCGGGCACGTCCCGGGCCTGGAATGGCGCCTTGGTGTAATAGGTACCACGCTCACCCAACAGCGCATGCCCGTCGTGGCCGTCTCGCATGGCCGCCAGCAGTTCGGCCCGGGAGGACAGCTCGATACCGGCCAGATCCCGGACCCGTCGCTGCAACTCGGGCCAGGGCAGATACAGGCCCGGCTCGGGAATGCGGGACATGAAAATTCCCGGGTGCGATTCCAGGTAGGCGGCGAGGCTGGTGGTGCCACATTTCATGGCACCGATAATGAGGAAATCCGGGAGTTGCTCCCGCGCGATATCGTGCCAGCCGGGGTCCTGTGACACGCCCCTCAGCGCTCCCGCGGGGCCGGCAATTTGCGTGTTTCGCCCGGCGCCATTTCCCAGACCTGGATCGGTGCCGTACCCAGCGCGGCACGAAACTCCGCCGGTGTGCCCGTGAGTACCGGCGTAGTGCCAAAGTGCATAGGCACCACCACCGGAATCCGCAGCAACTCCCGGGCGGCCCAGGCGGCGTGGCCGGGATCCATCACGAAATGGCCGCCGATGGGAAGCAGCGCCACATCGGGTTGGTAGAACTCACCGATCAGGCGCATATCTCCGAACAAACCGGTGTCGCCCGCGTGGTATATCCGTGTACCGTTCTCCAACTCGATCACGTATCCCACCGGTTCACCGCCCACATGTTGCGTTTTTTCTTCCGTTTCCAGGTTTTCGGTGACGAAACCGGAACTATGCTCCGCGTGCACCATGGTCACGGTAATGCCATCCAGCGGCGTTATCGGTCCGCTCTTGTTGAAGCGGATCATCTGCTCGGCGTGCAGCTTTCCAATGGTCTGAAACGTAGTCCCCAGGTCGGCGTTGAGAGCCACCGGTGCTCCACTGATGCCCGCCAGGTTAAAAGCGTCCCCCACGTGGTCCGCATGGCCATGAGTGATCAGAATCAGATCCACCGGGCCCAGTCGGGAAAGATTCTTGAATTGCACCGGCGTCCGCGGATTGCCGGTGAGAAAGGGATCCACCAGGATCACCCGGCCACGGTCGGAGGTAATGCGAAACGCCGCGTGTCCCAGCCATTGAATCTCGGCGGCCATGGCGCCGCACGGCAAGAACAACAGCAGTACCAGAAAAATTCGCAGCAATTGGCTCTCCCGAAGGTGATCGAATTCTGGTGTGCGCCCAGTTCGAAGTCAAAGAATCCGCGACGAACCGGCCCCGGTAGCCGTCGGTTGGGCGCCGTTGTCACTCCCGCGGCCGGGGCGCACAATAGCATTCGTTCGCTTTCCGAATCGGTTTGATACTGACCGGTGACAACGAGGTGGCTGTGCCCCTGGAGCTTCTTCCGACCCGTTGCAGCAAGGCCGGCATTCTGCTGGCGTTGCTGGTACTGCTCTCCCCCACCCCGGGATGGTGCGCCGGCGGCGAGCATCTGCTGGTGCTGAACGTTGACGGCGCCATTGGGCCGGCGACCAGTGATTACGTTTCCCGCGGCCTGGAACGGGCGCAGGAAACCAGCGCAAAGCTGGTGGTCTTGCGCATCAATACGCCCGGCGGACTGGACACCGCCATGCGCGAGATCATCCGTTCGATCCTTGCCAGCCCGATCCCGGTGGTGACCTGGGTAGCGCCGCCCGGCTCCCGGGCCGCCAGCGCCGGTACCTACATTCTGTACGCCAGCCACGTGGCGGCCATGGCGCCAGCCACCAATCTGGGTGCCGCCACTCCAGTGGAAATCGCAGCGGGAGGGTTCGGACAGCCCGGGGAGGAACCGGAGCAGCCCGGAGACCGTCCCGCCGCAACCGAGCCGGCTGGCGACCCGGTCGCCAGCGAGGCGCCCTCATCGAAGACCGCCATGCGCCGCAAGGTGGTCAATGATTCCGTCGCATACATTCGCGGCCTGGCGCGCATGCGCGGGCGCAACGAGGCCTGGGCGGAACGTGCCGTTCGACGCGGGGAGAGCCTTACCGCGGAGGACGCCCTGACCGAGAACGTCGTTGACCTGATTGCCGCTGACCTGGGCGTTCTGGTCGAAAAATTGCACGGACGCCAGGTACGCATTGGCGGTGCCGAGATCACCCTGCAGACAGAAGGTCTGGCTATCGAGGAATTGCTGCCCGACTGGCGCAGCAAGCTGCTGGCGGTCATCACCGATCCAAACGTGGCCTACATCCTGATGATGCTGGGCGTCTACGGCTTGTTTTTCGAATTGTACAATCCCGGTACGTTGTTCCCGGGAGTCGTCGGCGCAATCTGCCTGCTGCTGGCGTTGTATGCCTTCCAGGTGCTTCCCGTGAATTATGCCGGACTCGCGCTGGTGTCCCTGGGCGTCATTCTGATGGGGGCCGAGTTCTTTGTGCCCAGTTTCGGAGCGCTGGGAATCGGGGGCGTCATCGCGCTGGTGGTGGGCTCGATTATCCTGATGGATACGAATGTGGAAGCATTCCGTATCTCCCTGCCACTGGTGGTTACCGTCGCCGTGCTAACGGGTGGCCTGATGCTGACCGTGGTCTACCTTGCGGTACGCAGCCGAAATCGCCCGCTCGTCTCCGGTCGCGAACAGATGCTCGGCGCAATCGGCGTGGCAGAGCAGGATTTCGATACCTCCGGGTTCATCCGCGTACACGGTGAACTCTGGACGGCTCACGCGCCGCGCCCGATCCGGCACGGTGAGAAGCTTCGCATAACCGCAATGGAAGGGCTCATACTCACCGTGGAGCCCTGCAAACCGGAGTAAAGCACCATGTTCAGTGTCTTTTTTACCGGCCTGCTGGTCGTATTGGCCCTGGCCCTGGCCAGCATCAAAGTACTGCGGGAGTACGATCGCGGTGTGGTGTTCTTTTTCGGGCGTTTTCAGCGCGTCAAGGGGCCCGGCCTGATCATTATTATCCCGGTGGTCCAGCAAATGGTCCGCGTGGACTTGCGCACCCTGGTCCTGGACGTGCCTACCCAGGACGTGATTTCCAAAGACAACGTTTCCGTAAAGGTGAACGCTGTCGTTTACTTTCGGGTGGTGGACCCGGAACGGGCGATCATCCAGGTAGAGCACTACATGGTCGCCACCAGCCAGCTCGCCCAGACCACGCTGCGCTCGGTGCTCGGTCAGCATGAACTGGACGAGATGCTCTCGGAACGGGACAAGTTGAACCGGGATATCCAGGAGATCCTGGACAAGCAGACGGACGCCTGGGGCATCAAGGTCGCAAACGTCGAAATCAAGCACGTGGATCTGGACGAAAGCATGATCCGGGCCATTGCCAAACAGGCCGAAGCGGAGCGCAATCGTCGCGCCAAGGTGATCAGCGCCGAAGGCGAACTGCAGGCATCCTACAAGCTCGCGGAGGCCGCCGGAATTCTGGAAAAACAGCCCAGCGCCATCACGCTGCGTTATCTGCAGACCATGATGGACATGTCTCATGAGAAAAATCAGACCATCTTTTTTCCGTTCCCGGTGGAACTGCTACAGGCACTGAAAAAAGACTGATCCGGGCCTTATCGATTTGTTCCAGGGGTGCGCCGCGGTGCTGGCGCTTCGATTACACGAAGCTCGTAGCGCTCCATGTTGCCCGCATCATGGAACAACAACGAAAAACGCGCGCTTTCACCGGGGAGTACCACCTTCGGTTCGGTAAATGCGCTTTGCGAGGCGAGCTCACTGTTGTAATCGTCGAACAGGGTCACATGCACCTGAAGGCTTTCCAGGGTACGGGCTTCGTTGTTGCGTAGCGACCCGAAAACCCGCAGGCGCCCTTCACCCAACAGCTCCACCAGTGGGCTGACCACGTCCACCAGTACCGGGGGAGCTACCGAGGCAGGTGCGGGCCCCGCTGCCGGGGCCTGAACGGGGTCCACAACCGCAGGCGGCGGATTGCTGGTGCCGGTGGCGACCGCCCGCGGCTCGGAAGCGACTTCCGGTGGCGGCGAGTCATTCCGCAGCAGGAAATAAGCACCAGCCACTACCGCAAACCCGATCAGCAGCCAGGTACCAAAACCCCAGCCGGATTCCAGCGGCGCAGGCGGCAGCGGCCTGTCGCGCACCGGCACCGTTGCCGGTGCCGCGTCCGGTGGCCTGGTTCCCCCCGTCACCGCCGGCTCCGGCCCAACGGCCTCGCTTTCCAGGCGCTTCTCCAGCCGTCCCAGGTCGTCGATCAGGTGATCGTAGCTCAGGTAACGGCCCTCGGGTTTCTTTGCCATCATCCGCCGGATGATTCCGGTCAAAGGCGGCGGAAGCGCGGGAATCACGCTGTCCAGCGGGAAACGCACCGACTCACTGGCGTGCTTCATCAATACGGTGACTGCACTGTCGCCGAGAAACGGCGGCTTGCCCATGACCAGTTCATAAAATGTCGCCCCCAGCGAGTAGATGTCGCTGCGAAAGTCGAGATCTTCGCCCCGGGCCTGCTCCGGCGACATATAGGCCACGGTTCCCACCACGGTGCCGGTGGCGGTCAGCTTGTGATCCTCCCGCGCCAGCTTGGCGATGCCAAAATCCGTGATCTTGGCGGAGCCATCCCGGGCCACCAGCAGGTTGCCGGGCTTGATATCGCGGTGCGTAATACCGGATGCCTGGGCGGCCTTGAGGCCCTCGCAGACACCCCGGACGATATGCAGCGCCTCGAGGGGCGGAATACGGCCGCGCTGTTTCAGAATCTGCTCTGTGGAAAAACCGTCCACGAATTCCATCGCGAAATAGGGCCGGTCCGCCTCCTGGCCGGCGGTGAAGATCTGGGTGATATTGGGGTGCACGACCCGGGCCAGCGCACGGGCCTCCACCAGGAAACGGTTGCGCAGATCCGGGTCGCCGCACAGTCCTGGCAGCAGTACCTTGATGGCTACGTCCCGTTTCAGTTCCTCGTCCCGGCCGTGGTACACGGTACCCATTCCGCCGGTTCCCAGCCGCCCCAGCACCCGGTACGGACCAAAGGCAGCCGGCAGCGACTCCCCCGGGTCCGCGGGGTCTTTGGTCACCGGCGCATCCGCCGGAGGCGCAGCGCTCACCGGATCAAAAACCGGCTCTCCGCAGGACTTGCATCGCGGCCGCGCGGCCCGGATACGGGCCAGCTGCTGCTCCTCAACCTGGTAGCGGGTCCCGCAGTGGATGCAACGAATCTGCATGGCAGGGATTACATCGGAATCTCGCTCGCGACACAATTTCCCCTTCCCGCACACCGGCCGTGGCGCCACCGTCGCTCTGGTATGCTGCTATGCATATCATTCCAATCCCGAAAATATGCTCATGACCCGGTTCTCGGCGAATTCGAATTTTCAACACGGTGACCCGCCGCGGGTGGGCATTCTGCTGCTCAATCTCGGCACCCCCCAATCTCCACGGCCCCGTGATCTTCGCTCGTTTCTGCGCGAATTCCTTTCGGACCCCCGGGTGGTGGAGGCCTCGCGCTGGATCTGGTACCCGGTACTGTACGGAATCATTCTGCCTTTCCGCGCGGTGGCGAAATCCCAGGCCTACACCAGCGTCTGGACGCCGGAGGGATCACCCCTGCTGGTGATTTCGCGACGCCAGGAAGCCGCCCTGCGGGCACGGCTGGCGAACCTGGGCGATGCGGTTCGCGTGGAGCTCGCCATGAATTACGGCCAGCCCGCCATTTCCGCCGCACTGGAGCGATTGCGGGAATCCGGAGTCGAGCGCCTGCTGGTGCTGCCTCTGTACCCCCAGTACTCCGGCAGTACCACCGGCGCGATCTTTGATGCGGTCACCCGTGGGCTTCGGCGCTGGCGGCGAGTACCGGCACTGCGCTTCGTGGACGGCTACCATGACCACCCGCGCTACATCGAGGCCCTGGCCGCATCCCTGCGCGACCACTGGCAGGAGCACGGACCTGCCGCACGGCTGCTGTTTTCCTTTCATGGCACGCCGCGCACCTACCTGGATGCGGGTGACCCCTATTTCTGCCAGTGCCACAAAACGGCGCGGCTGGTGGCCGAGGCCCTGGAACTGGACCCGTCCGGCTGGGAGCTGGCCTTCCAGTCCCGTTTCGGACCCAAGCAATGGTTGCAGCCCTACACCTCCGAACGGCTGGCTGCCCTTCCCTCCGAGGGCGTCGACTCCGTGGACATCATCTGCCCGGGCTTCGCCGCGGATTGCCTGGAGACCCTGGAAGAAATCGCAGTCGACAACCGGGAACAGTTCCTTTCCGCCGGCGGCCGCGAATTCCGCTACGTGCCCGCTCTCAACGACCGGGAAGATCACATCGGCATGTTGGAAACCCTGGTGCATACGCAGACGCGGGACTGGTTCGCCGACACGCGCACGGACCCGGAACTCACCCGCGAACGGGCCCGGGTCCTGGGGGCGAAAAATATCTAGTGGCTACGTATCGCGGTTCGCGCCCGGCGCAACGCAGACCGCCGGTCTCCATCCGGCGCAACGCCCGTGTGGGTAACGCACTACGGTAGTGGATCCCCTCGCCATCACCCTGTCCTGCTGGTGGAGCCAGCAGATGCCCCCCGAACCCGTCTACCCGCCGAGCCCGGTGGTGGCGGCGATCCACTTCGATATAGGCAGCGTGCGAAGCGAGGCCCCCGGCAGCGATAACTGGGCGATCACCTGGGCCGATGACGGGACCCAGTACGCAACCTGGGGCGACGGCGGCGGATTCGGCGGAACCAACACGCGGGGCCGGGTCAGCCTCGGCGTTGCCCGGATTCGCGGCGGACCCCGCGACTACACCGGCGAGAACCTGTGGGGCGGCAGCACCGCCGCCCATCCCGCTACCTTTGAAGGCAAATCCTACGGCCTGCTCGCCGTAAACAGCGCGCTGTACCTGTGGCGCACCGGGGCCGCCTCGGACGACAGCGCTTTTGCGATCCAGGAGCTGTATCGCTCACTGGACGATGGCGCCAGCTGGCAACCGACCGGTGTGCGTTTTGCGCGCGATGATTTCCCGAATCGACGCGGCTTTTTTGCGCTTACTTTTCTTCAATTCGGAAAGAATAATTCCGCCGCCCGGGATGGCTTCGTCTACGCCTACGCCCCGGAAAACCAGGACAACGACTGGAATGTCCAGGTGCCCGGGCAAATTGCCCTGTTACGCGCTCCCGTGACCGGGCTGACCAACCGCGGCGCCTGGCAGTTTTTCGCCGGCCTGGATACGCATGGCAAGCCGGCCTGGGCCTCCCAGCCCGAAAAACGGGAGCCGGTATTCGCGGATCCCGAAAACGGAGTCATGCGAACCAGTGTCAGCTACAACCCCGGCCTTGGACGGTACTTCCTGATCACCCAGCAGGTCAGCCGTTACCTGCTGCGCAACGGCCACATGGGAATCTACGACGCGCCGGAGCCCTGGGGCCCCTGGAGCACGGTACAGCTCGCCAATCCCTGGTGCCTGGGACTGCAGAAGGGCTGGAAAAGCGTGTACTGGAATTTCTCGCCCGCGTGGCTGAGTTCCGATGGAACGCGATTCGTACTGGTCTATACGGGCGACGACAACTGGAGCACGGTGGAGGGCGAATTTCGTCTCGGAAATCGAGACTGACCGGGGGTCTACAACGGCGTGGAAACGTGCGCCAGCATGCGCTCAATTTCCTCGAAATCGATATCGCCGGAGCGGAGGCGCTGCTGTTCCTCTTCGCTCGAAAACACCAGCTCCCCGAGGGTCTCCAGACCACCGACCAGCCCCGACATGCCCGGGGACCGCGCACGGATCCGGTCCCGGGGAACGAAATACAGGTCGAGCGCGCCATCGTTTCCCGCCGAGGCGATGAAGTTCGCGGTGGGGGCACTGACTCCGTCCGGCGGATGATCGGCCCACAACTGAATGCGGCGCGTCGCGGTGCGGGAAACGGTACCCGCGTCTCCGCGCCAGTGGGCAAACTCGAGCGGATAGGTCGGGACCGATTGCCCCGCGAACCGGCGGGCCGCGGCCTGCTCCAGCGGATACACCGGGCACCCGGCGGGCCGCGGAAAAAACTGGTAATGGAAATGATGCGGAATCGAAGCGCCAGCGTCCGGCCCGTTGTAGAACCCGATCCATCCCGGAAGCCGGCTGGCAAGCTTCAGCAGGTCTGCAACAATGATCGCCAGACTTCGCCCCCCGGGCTGCTCACCGGATCCCCGCCATGCCTGGGCCACGTGTTCGCGGCTCGCAATCACCGCGTGTTCGGGCAGCAGCGGGTAGGGGTTCATCCATGCGATATAGCTACGG
>JAJDOE010000090.1 GCA_022340345.1 Gammaproteobacteria bacterium | reverse complement strand
AGGGGATGCGCGAGCAGGAAACCCTGGGCCTGGTCGCAGCCGAACTCCCCAAGGCGTTCCAGGGTCGCCCGGTCCTCAACGCCCTCGGCAACCACCCGCAGGCCCATTGCATGCCCGAGATTGATAATTGCGCGCACGATGGCCTCGTCGCTGCGATCGGACAGCAGGTCGGCAACGAAGCTGCGGTCGATCTTGAGTTCATGAACCGGGAACTCCTTCAGGTGGCGCAGCGAACACACGCCCATGCCAAAGTCATCCAGCGCCACGCCAACTCCCATGCGGTCGAGTGCCTGCAGTGACTTGTTGACTGCGTCCGGATCGGACATCACGGCGTTTTCGGTGACTTCAAGAATCAGTGCGGAGCTGGGTACCTGGAACCGGACCAGCAGTTCGTGCACCGTATCCGCGAAATCGGCATCCTGGAGGTTTCGGGGTGACAGATTGATCGCCAGGCCCGGATGCCCGGGCAACTCCGCCAGCCGCTGGTAATCGGTGAACGCCCGCTCCAGCACCCAGATTGTAAGGCTACCAATAAGCCCGGAACGTTCCGCCATTTGCACTACCCGCTCCGGCGCCATGGGGCCCAGCCGGGAATGCGTCCAGCGCAACAGGGCCTCTGCCCCGGTAACCTCTCCGGTACACAGATCGATCTTTGGCTGGTAGGCCAGCTCACAGCCATCCGTCATCAATGCGTCCCGCAACTCACCAATCAGCGCCAGTCCTTCCGGGTCCGTGCTGTCCATCTGCACGTCGTATGCCGCGGTTTCGGTCCCGGAACGCTTGGCGGAATACATTGCGATATCCGCATGACGGATCAGAGTCTCCTGGTCCTCACCGTCTCCGGGGAACAATGCGATGCCGATACTCGCGCCGGTATACAGGCTGTGTCCGTCGATCACGCACACCTCCTCCAATGCCCGGCTGATCCGATCCGCCAGGGTCCGTGCGCGTGGCAATCCCGTGTTCTCCAGCAACACCGCGAATTCGTCGCCTCCCAGCCGCGCCACGGTATCCGATTCGCGCACAACCTTCGCGATACGCGCCGCGACCCGCACCAGTAACTGGTCCCCGACCAGGTGACCGAGGGTGTCATTCACTCGCTTGAAGTCGTTCAGGTCCAGCAACAGCAGCGCAAGCGGGATAGACTCCCGGCGCGCCACCTGAATGGCGTGGGAGAGACGGTCCGCCAGCAAGGAACGGTTGGGCAGGCCGGTCAATTCATCGTGCAGGGCCTGGTGCTCCAATGCCCGCTGACGCTGGCTCACCTGTTCCTGCATGGCTCGGAAGGCCCGTACCAGCGAGGAGACCTCGGGAGATCGCTCCGCCGGCAAATTTACCCGGGTCTCGTTATTGGCCGCCGCGTTCAATGCCCGTGCCACTTTCCGCATGGGGTCGAATACGGATCGCCGCAGAGCGGTATAGTTGAGGATGACGAAACCAAGCGCGAGTGCCGCGATCAGCCACAAGCCGAGACTGATCCGGTTGGCGGCCATCTGAATGCTGTGCACCTGGCCGGCGGTCCACTGGGTAATTCCCCTCTCAACCGCGAACAGCGCCGCGGTGGTGCTATCCAACTTCGGCCGGATGCGGGACTCCAGAAAGCCGACATCCGCCCGCCACTGCTGGGAGCGGCGAATCCAGGTAATGTCCTTGCTGAACAAGCGGTACCAGTTTTGGCTGTGCAACGCCATCGCTGCCAGCGAATCGGTCAAAACAAAATTGTTCTGCGCCTCCAGCTCCGCAAGCAGATCTGCGATGTCTTTCTGGATGATCTGATAAGCGTCCTCGATATCGGATTCCTGGCCGAGACTGACCTCGTCGCCAAGACCGGCAAAGCGCACCATGAGAGCGCGGAAGGCCAGGACGACGCGCCGCCAGTGATCCCGCACTTCACTGAAGCGCTCAAACAGACGCAGGCGACTCGCGGTCGCCGGGTCCGCCAGGATCTCGTCCAGCGCGGTGCGCGCCGCGGTAATGAACTCGGTATTGGATTGCAGCAACGGCCCCTGCACGTAGGGCAACGCCGGGTACACCCAGTAGGGATCCTTGCGCAGCTCCACCAGGGTGAAAAATTCGTCGGTCAGGGCCAGCAGTTGGTTGTCCAGATCCTGCAACGCCTGACGCACAGGCGCCCCGGCCGGGCCGGCCCGGAGCTGCAGTTGTCCCAGCAAACCGTGAGCGACCTGCAGGTTGGCCTCGATTCCGTCCTCTTCCACTGCCATCGGCGTGATCATCGCGCGGTTGAGATCGACTTCGGCGGCAGCGATGGCAGCCCGGATGTCCGCGGTGCGATTAAACACGAAGTCACGCAGCAACAGTGCCGCGGTACTTTGCCGGGCGCTGGTCGCCACATAGGCGCTGGCCACCACCGCCCCGGCCACCAGGCCCGCAACGATGAGCACGGCGGTCACCAGGTACCGGGTGCGCAGACTGCGGCGGCTCGTCCAGTTACCGACTGCTTGAAGCGGGCGCATCATCCGGGCCCGCCAACCTGACGACATCGCATCCCGACCCCCGTGGAGATGACGAAAACCCGCGTATCAGATAAAGCCTCACTCCAAGCATAGTCGGCGGTGGTGTCCGAAGGAAATATCTTCGGATAAAAGTGACCAGAATCCCCGATCTTTGCCGGGGTAATGCCCGGTGCCGGCGGCGGACCGGTGCTCCGCGGCGGGCGCCGCACCCGGGGGCGGATGGCAACCCAGGTTCCGGGGTCAACCCGGATCGGCCGCAATGCCCGGCCCGGGCCACCACAGGGTATGCAGCGTGTAGACGCGCGCCGAGTGACGATACGGGTGCGACACCCGGCCCACCGGCATCGTCCCTACCTCCTCTGCTCCTGGAACGAATTTCGCCACCCGTAGCAGTGCCGGCGGAATCTGCCGGCTCTCCCCGGCCCAGGCCAGCAGCAGGGAGCCGACCGGCCGTTCCGCAAGCGGAGGCATGGACGGGATGCGTACCCCGGCATTTGGGAATTGCGCCAGCAGGTTACCCGCGAGTTGGCGCTCCTGCGCCAGAATCAGCGTCGGCTCGCCTTGGACCCGTATGGCAGCGGCCAGCTCGGCGAATGGGGCGTTGTGGCGATCTTCGTCGTGGTAGTAGCGCGCCAGCCGGGGAGCCAGGGCAAGTACGAAAAAAGCCGCAAGATTTAATGCCACGACGGTCGCCAGCATCCCGCGATAGCGCTTCGTCAGGACCACCGGCGGTACCCGCGCCGCCAGGAAAACCGGCGTGCTCAGCACCAGTGGCAGAATCCAGCGCCCTTCCAGGCGTGTCGCGCCGCTGGCGATCACCAGGGTAACCGCCACCAGCAAGGCCGCAACAATCAGCCGCTCCGCCAGCGCCGCGTGGGACCCGGTGGAATGGCCACCACGGTGGAAAACCGACGGCATCCACAACGCCACTGCCACCAGCAAAACGCCACCCAGCTTGAAACAGGCAGTCAGCAGCGCCAGCAGGCCTTGCAGCGGGTTCCACGCCTCTGTACCGGGTTGCAGCTTGTGCGCCAGTGGCGGAAGAACGCCCAACGGATGTTCCAGCAGCCACAATCCATGCGGCAGCAGCACCACCAGCATCACGGCGGCCGCCAGAAGCATGCGCCGGTCCAGCAGCACCGGGCGGTAACGCGGATGACTTCCCAGCGCCACTACCAACGCCGCCAGGAACAACAGGTAGTTGTACTTGGACAGCGCCCCGACGCCCGCGAGCAGGCCCAACAACAGGTAATTTCCCAGTCCCGGCCGATCGCTGATCCGCACGCAGACCAGCAGCGTTGCCGCCACCAGCACCAGCACCAGTACCGAGTGGGTGCGCGCCTGCGGAAATTCCCAGAACACCTCGCCAATCAGAAACAGGCACAACACCGCCAGCGCCGCACGCCGCGCCTCGCCGAGCATGCCTAAGGCCAGTACCGCGTACAGCAACGTGAACAGCAGAAAGGCCGTGTATTTGAGAGCCACGATGGCAACCAGCTTGCTGCCCAACAACGAAAATGCTGACAACTGCAGCCAGTTGTATAGCGGTGGCTGTTCACCGTAACCCCACGCCCAGGAAAGTTGCGCCCACAACAGCTGCTCCGCCTCGTCCACCGCCAGCGATCCGCCAGTCAGCAGTCGGCGCACAGCATGCAGCACCAGCAACAATCCCAGGCCTGCCAGCAAGCTTCCCAGCGGCCGGTCCCGCAGACTCGCGCCCGCAGTCACACCATTCGCCACGATCCGGAAATCAGTCTGCGCTCACCGCGTCCCGACCGGCCACCCACGCCCGGGGGGCGGTCGCCCGCGCGCGCCGGAAGTCCGCCAGCAGGGAAAAACGCAGGCGCCAGCGCAGGAAACGCTGGGCGTCCGGAAAGACTTTTCCTTTTTGCATCAGCCCGCTCCAGAAAAGCGGATACGGCCCCTCGTAGTACCGGCGCAGGAAGTCGATACGTCTTCGCAAACCGCGCGGGCCACGCTCCGCAACTGCGTTCAGCCCGCGCCACGCGACCCACTCCACATTCCGCACCACACGACGCGCAGCACTGGCGGTCATGTCGATGCCGGACACCCGGTAGCAGCGATGTTGCCAGCGGTCTTCGTCCGGCAGCTGTTCGCCCCCGCCGAAACGTTCGAACACCCAGGCGGAACGCCGCTCCGGTGGCAGCGTCTCGAGCATCCAGTCCAGCAGGCGGGATAGCGCCGCAAGGTTCCACAGGCCCGGGTGCAGGGAAAATTTCCAGCGAAAATCCGCCGCCACGTTCTCGACACGGTGATGGTTCGCGAGCACCCGGCCACAGGGCTCGCGCCCCTGCCCCCAGCCATTAAGGCCGATATACACCGCATCCAGCTCATCGAGATAGTGCGGCAGGGTTTCATTGAGATGACCGGCGTGGCAACGAAACAGCGGCGGATGGTCATCGAGCACCAGGTACATTCGCGTGTAGCCCCGCCGACCCAGCTCGCTCACCGCGGATCGCAGAATGCCAATCCAGTCCTCGTGGGGATCGCCGCGACGCAGCCAGCGCTCATCCGGCGTGTTCTGACTGCCGCAGAAGAACAGTGGCGGGTGCGCGGACCAGCATTGTGCTATGCGCTCCGCGGTGAACCGGGCCAGCCAGACAGTCGGCTCGCTGGCGGAGACCAGGATGCAGGTGCGTCCGGATTCCGCCCCGGGCTCAATCGCCACGTCGCCCTCCGCCACCACGCAATAGCTGCATACCCATGGCCAGCAGCAGTCCGAACAGACCGCCCACTACCAGCGCGACCGCCAGGTTGCGCCGTGAAGTTGGCCGGACTGGATCGCGATTCAGTTGCGGTTGTCGGGAAACCAAGGTCGGATAGGTCCAGCGATCTGTGGCAAGTTCTCTTGCCCGCGCAAGTTGTTTTTCGATTTCTCGCTGCTCCGCCAGCAGCGCGGCGTAGCGATCCGGCGCCTGCGCCACCGGCAGCCCGCGAAGCTCCTGCGCAAGCCCGTCCCTGTATTGCTGCAGGGCAAGGAGTTGGTCGCGCTGGATCGCCACCCGTTTTGCAAATTGCTCCTGCTGTTGAGCCAGAAACTCGTCACGCACCGTCTGCAGCAGATCCCGCGCCCCCTCCGGGGTGGTAGCCCGCGCAAAAAAGAACACGTACCCCCAATCGTCGGACCCGCGGACCGAATCCAGCCACGCCCCGTCCCTCGGAAAACTGAATTTTCCCTTCAGACGGTCGCGCAGTGCGCGTGGCTTGCTGAGCAGGCTCTGCTGGCGCCGGCGCCGGTTTTCGGGCTCCCCTGGCTGCCAGACCTGCGCCACGGCGCCGATTCGGATCTCTATCATCGATTCATAAACCCGCCCGGTGGCGAGGTTGATCCAGGTCGCTGCGCCCAATGCGAAACACAGCACTGCCGCCGCCAGCGGCCAGTAACGGCGCAGGGCCACCACCAGCGGTGTCCCCGCCTGCGCCCCCCCGGCTCCAGGCGTCATGCCGGCTCCTCCCGGTCGCGGGCCCAGCGCCAGCCGGTTGCCAGTTGCATCAGAAGCGGCGGACCACCCAGCAACACCAGTAACCAGTTGCTGGTGACATGATGCCGAATAGACTGGCCAAAATTGGTAGTGCCGATTGCCCACACGCAGGTCAGCGAGAAATACACCATCATCAGCAACAGCAAGCCGTTGCGAGTCGCTCCCCGCGCACGCCATACACCCACCACGCCGAACACCAGCAGTCCCATTCGCAAAAACGACTCTCCGACCGCATACCAATCGCGAGCCTGTTCCGCCTGCCACGGAAACGGCGCGAACAGATAATGGACATAAATCCTGGCGAAGGACCCAATAAATGCCAGCGTTCCCGAGACGTCAAGGG
>JAJDOE010000154.1 GCA_022340345.1 Gammaproteobacteria bacterium | reverse complement strand
CGGACCAGAAACGCCGCGCGGTGCTGGCGTTCAGAGATCTGAAGTTCCGGACCATCGCGGCGGGTGATTCCTACAATGACACCAGCATGCTCGGCGCCGCCGATGCCGGCATCCTGTTCCGCCCGCCGGACAAGGTAATCGCCGATTTCCCCCAGTTCCCGGTGACGCGGGAATACGCGCAGCTGCGCGAGGCCATCGACCGGGCCGCCGGAGCCTGATTTGGACGAAGACGCCTACCGCAGCGCCTACGCGCAGCACAATCCACAGCCCTGCGTATTCGAGAAAGCCACTTTGTCCGGCCGCTGCGCCTGCCGGTACGGGCAGCGCCTGCTGTTGGCGCAGCGGGAGGCGCAGGCCTGCCAGAACTCCGACGCCCGCGGCCACTGCGTGCGCTGGCTGGAAATGCTTCGGGAGCCGTGCCGCTTCGCGCTGGGGCTAACCGGCACCGCGGCGCTGCCCCATGCAAAGGAAATCAAGGTGCAGGTGGGCGGGCTGCGCGGGCTGCGTGCATTGCTGGCCGGTGACGAAGAGCCGGGAGTCGACCCGGTGGCCGACGTCGCGGCACTGCTGGCGCGGGCCCGCGGCGTGTATGAAAGCTGGCAACAGCTTCCGCTGGAGAGCATCGTGCGCGCAGTGGGCAGCTACCGCCATCGTGGTCGCTGAGAACTGGTGTTCAGTGGGTCCCGGAATCCTTTCGTTTCAGGTCGCTCAGGGTGCGCCGGGCATGTTTTTCCGGGCGCCGGGGCCGAACGGGACCGGCGGCGCGGGCCTCTCGGTGCTCACGGGCGCGTTCGGCACGCCTTTGCTGACTGGCCTCGCTCTCGACGTACAATAGCCGGGCCTCGCTGGCGGGCCGTCGCTGGTTGACCAGGCCGGCGACGGTTAGTTCGAACTCGAAGTCGTCCCTGCGAATGCGCAGGGCGTCTCCCGGAGCCACGCGCCGACCGGGTTTGACGCGCACGCCGTTCACATGCACCTTTCCACCAGCGATTGCCTCGGCGGCGTTGCCCCGGGTCTTGTAAAAGCGCGCCGCCCACAGCCACTTGTCGAGGCGCATGCGGCTGGATTCATCGTTCACAACGGAGTAACCGAAAACACCATGGCAAGGACTGAATCAACCATGCTCGAACTGGGCACGCCGGCGCCGGACTTCCGGTTGCCGGACGTGACCGGCGGCGAGGTCTCCCTCGCGGGCCTGGACCCGTCACCGGCGTTACTGGTGGCCTTCATCTGCAACCATTGCCCCTATGTTAAACACATCCGCGACAGCTTCGCCGGGTTCGCGCGGGACTATGCTGCCAAAGGGGTGACGGTGGTCGCCATCAGCTCGAACTTCGCCGGCACTCATCCCCAGGACGGCCCGGCGGAAATGCGCGCCGAGGCCGGGGACGCGGGTTACGTGTTTCCGTATTTGTATGACCAGGACCAGTCGGTGGCCCGTGCCTACCGTGCAGCATGTACCCCGGACTTTTTCCTGTTCGACGCGGAACGCCAGCTGGTCTACCGGGGGCAGTATGACGACAGCCGCCCCGGAAATGGCCGCCCGGTGACCGGTGCGGACCTGCGTGCCGCGGTGGACGCGGTGCTGGCGGGGAAGCAGCCGTCCGCGCAGCAGGTTCCGAGTATGGGCTGCAACATCAAGTGGCGGCCGGGCAACGAACCGGACTATTTCCGCTAGTCCGAGGGCCGTTGGCTGGCGGAAGAGTCCGGATCCCGTCCCATGAGAAAGAAAACGCGGCGTACATAGAAGCGCGTTGCGGCGGGTGCGTGGCGGGCCAGCGCGTTCCAGTCCTGCGGGTCGGCGCCTGATTTCCGCCCCCGTTGCTGGACGATGCGCATTCGCCGGGGCCCGGCGTTGTAGGCAGCCAGCATCAATGCGCGCCCCTGGTCCCCACCGTGCGCGGCAAAGCGGCGGGAAAGTTGCGCGTCATAGCGGATACCCGCGGCGATATTCCATCGCGCGCTGTGGATGCTGGCGGGCAAGTCCTCTGCCTGCGCCACCTCCGCGAAGGTTGCCGGCATCATCTGCATGATGCCGCGCGCCCCACGCTCGCTGATCGCGGCGGCATCCAGCCCCGACTCGGCAATACCCTGGGCCTTGAACCAGCGCCAGTCCTGCGTGGGACCGAAATAGCGCTTGCCGTATTTGCGAAAAAACGGATCGTAGCGCTCCGTCCAGGCAGCGGAATCCACTGGCAGAGTCGGATCCTCCAGCGCGAGGGTGGCAAGCAGCAAGGCCGGACCCGCGCCCAGAAGCCAGTAACGGCCTGTGCGTGTCAATTCAGCCCCATGCCCACGACCAGGCCAATAGCGATTCCTACGCCGACGAAAACGCCGAGCATCACCAGGCCTACCGCCTGGTTTCCCTTGCGCAACTCTTCGGCGACGCTGAACGAAAACATACGCTCGAAGGTCCGGGCGCCAAGCCACATGAAGGCCAGCGTGAGCAGGCCTCCACCGAGGGCGTAGAGAAAATTCAGGATCAGCGGCTGGTAGGCGGTCATTTCGGCCTCCCGTGTGCGGGGCTTGGAGCTTGGGTTATAGTGGCGCTCCCCGATTTGATCAAGGCGTATCGTCATGTCCCTGGTCCGTTCTTTTTTCGCTGTACTCCTGTGTGCGCTGCTTTCTCCGGCGATTGCCGCCCCGGGCGACGCGGCCCAACGCCTCAACCAGTTACTGGAGGCGTACTACGACGAGTTCCTCGAGCTGAACCCGATCGATGCGACGCTGATTGGCGACAATCGTTTCAACGACCGTTTTTCCGTTGGAATCAGCGAAGAAGACCTTGCCCGGGGCAAGGCGCTGGACACCAAGTACCTGAAAGCGCTGGAAGAGATCGACGCCGGCGCGCTCACAGGCCAGGACCAGCTCAACTACGAATTTTTCAAGCGCAACCGCGAAATCGCCCTCGAGGGCTACCGGTACCCGAACCAGCTGATTCCGGTCAGCCAGTTCTTCAGCACGCCCTCGTTCTTCGCGAGCATGGGATCCGGTCACAGTATCCAGCCCTTCGCCAACGCCAAGGACTACGACAACTGGCTGGCGCGGGCGGCGGGATTCGCCGACTGGGTGGATGCGGCCATCGACAACATGCGCCTGGGCATGGAACTCGGCGTGGTGCAGCCACGTTTTGCCATCGAGAAGCTGCTGCCCCAGCTCGAAGCGCACATGGTGAAGGACGTCAACCAGAGCATCTTCGCCACGCCACTGAAGAATTTTCCCGATGGCATACCCGCGGCGAAACGGCAAAGGCTGACCGCCGCCTACCACAAGCTGATCGCCGAGGTGCTGGTGCCCGCCTACGAGCGGTTGCACGCCTTCCTCAAAGAGGCCTACCTGCCCCGTTGCCGGGATACCGCCGGGCTGATGCACCTTCCCGGCGGGGCCGACTGGTACGCCTACAACGTGCGCAGCGTCACGACTACAGACCTCAGCCCGGACCAGATTCATGAAATCGGGCTGAAGGAAGTCGAGCGCATCACAGCGGAAATGGAAACCGTCAAGCGGGAAATCGGGTTTGATGGCTCGTTGACGGATTTCTTCGACTACCTGCGTACGGCACCGGAGAACTATTTCGACAAGGAGGCGGACCTGCTGGCCGCCTACCAGGACATCAAGCGGCGGGTGGATGCCCGCCTGCCGGACCTGTTTGGCATCCTGCCGAAGGCGGATTACGAGGTAAAACCCATCGAGGCCTACCGCGCCAAATCGGCAGCGGCAGCGTTCTACGTGCCGCCCACCGCAGACGGCTCCCGCGCCGGCGTGTTTTACGTCAATACCTTCAATCTCAAAGCGCGCCCGAAATTCACCATGGAGGCCCTGTCCCTGCATGAGTCCAATCCGGGCCACCATTTCCAGATTGCCCGCCAGTACGAGATTGAATCGCTGCCGCGTTTCCGGCGCTTCGGCGGTGTTACGGCGTACATCGAAGGTTGGGGTCTGTACGCGGAATCACTGGGCCAGGAGCTGGGCATGTACACCGACCCGTACCAGCATTTCGGCAAGCTGACCTTCGAAATCTGGCGGGCGATCCGCCTCGTGGTGGACACCGGAATACACGCCAAGGGCTGGACGCGGGAACAAGCCATCAAGTACATGCTGGCCCACACCGCGCTGACCGAGACCGACGCGGTGGCGGAGGTCGAGCGCTACATTGTGATTCCGGGCCAGGCGCTGGCCTACAAGCTCGGACAGCTGAAGATCACCGAGTTGCGCGCCCGGGCCGAGCAGCGGCTTGGCAAGCGTTTTGATGTGCGAGCCTTTCACGACGCGATCCTGCAGGATGGCCCGTTGCCGCTGGATATCCTCGATCGCAAGATGAACGCCTGGATCGAAGCCCAACGCGACGCCTGACGGGCTCGCCAGACCGACGGAGGAAACCGATGCGACACCAATTTCTGCTGGGCCTGTTCCTGAACCTGGCCCTGTTCCTGAACCTGGCCCTGGCGGCCAACGGCGCCCATGCCGGCGCGACCCTGGACGCGGTGCGCGCCAAGGGATTCGTGCAGTGTGGCGTAAACCAGGGCCTGCCGGGATTTTCCAACGCCGATAACAAGGGAGTCTGGCGGGGCCTGGATGTTGACGTGTGTCGTGCCGTGGCCGCCGCGCTGTTCGGTGATGCGGCGAAGGTGAAGTACACCCCGCTGTCCGCCAAGGAGCGCCTCACCGCGCTGCAGTCAGGCGAAATCGATATGCTCTCCCGTAATACGACCTGGACGCTGACCCGGGACGCCGCGCTGGGGCTCAACTTCGCCGGCGTCGTGTACTACGACGGCCAGGGCTTCCTGGTGCGCAAGGGTATGGTGAAGAGCGCGCGGGAACTGGATGGGGCAGCGGTATGCGTACATACCGGAACCACGTCGGAACTCAACATGGCCGACTATTTCCGCAAGCATGACATGAAGTACACACCGGTGGTGTTTGAGAAAGCGGACGAGGCTTTACATGCCTACGCGGCGGGTCGCTGTGATGTGGTGACCACCGACCGGTCTCAGTTGTACGCGCAGCGGATCAAACTCAAGGACCCGGAACAGCACGTGGTGCTGGGTGACGTGATTTCCAAGGAACCGCTGGCTCCCGTGGTACGTCATGGCGACGACGAGTGGTTTGATATCGTCAAGTGGTCGTTGTTCGCCATGATCAATGCCGAGGAAATGAATATCAGTTCCGATAACGTCGATACCATCAAGGCGAAAACCGAGGATCCGGGCGTGCGCCGTCTGCTGGGCCTGGAAGGCGACAAGGGAAAAGACCTGGGGCTGGACAACGACTGGGCCTATCGCATCATCAAGCAGGTGGGTAACTACTCGGAAATCTTCGAACGCAACCTGGGTTCGGGTTCCCCTCTGAAGATGGAGCGTGGCATCAACGCCCTGTGGAACCAGGGCGGCATCCTGTATGCACCTCCGGTGCGCTGAAGGATCGAAAATCGGCCTACCGGTTGTGCGGCGAAAAAGAGGCCCTAAGGGCGCTTGGCGTTTTTCCGTTCGCTTTCTTTCTCAGGTGCCCGTGCCTGAATCCGGCCGCGGCATTTCAGGGCTCCGCCTGAAGATTTCCGGTGAGTAAGCACGCCCCATTCTGGCGTAGCCGCCGCGTGCGCGGGACCGCGGTGCAGCTGGCGGTCGTCGCGTCGCTGTTGGTAGCGGTGACCTGGATCGCGGGAAATACCGCGGCCAACCTGGAGAGCCGCGGCATCGCCTCGGGTTTCGGATTCCTTTCCTCCGAATCCGGTTTTGGCATCATCCAGTCGCTGATCGCTTACGATGAATCGTCCAGTTACGGCCGGGCATTTGTGGTGGCGCTGCTCAACACGCTGGTGGTGTCCGCGATCGGCATCCTGCTGGCCACCGGGGTTGGATTCGTGATTGGCATCGCGCGCCTGTCCAGCAACTGGCTGGTGGCGCGACTGGCCGGGGGCTACGTGGAGGTCTTCCGCAACATCCCGCTGCTGCTGCAATTGTTCTTCTGGTATTTCGCCGTGTTGCGAAACCTGCCGTCACCGCGACAGAGCATCAGCGTGATGGACTCGGTGTTTCTCAATATTCGCGGCCTGTACCTGCCACGGCCGGTGGCGGGTGAGGGCATCGGCTGGGTATGGCTGGCCTTGCTGATTGCGATGGCGTCGGCCGGGGTCTGGTGGCGACTTGCGCGCCGCCACCAGGACGCCACCGGTGAGCGTCGCGCGGTTTTCTGGCCCTGCCTGGCCATGCTGGCCGGATTGCCGGCGTTGGTGCTGGTGCTCGGAGGGGCGCCCCTGCATTTTGAGTTCGCGGAGCTGCGCGGATTCAATTTCGTCGGCGGCATCGTGCTGATTCCCGAACTCGCGGCGCTGGTGCTGGCGCTGTCCGCGTACACCGCGGCATTTGTTGCCGAGATCGTGCGTGCCGGTATCCTGTCGGTGGACCGTGGCCAGACCGAAGCGGCCCGGGCGCTGGGCCTGCGCCGGGGACTTAGCCTGCGGCTGGTGATAATTCCCCAGGCTATGCGGGTCATCATCCCGCCGCTCACCAGCCAGTATCTCAATCTGGTGAAGAACTCCTCGCTGGCAGCGGCGATTGCCTACCCGGAGCTGGTATCGGTGTTCGCCGGTACCGTGCTCAACCAGACCGGACAGGCGATCGAGGTGATCGCGCTCACCATGGGCGTATATCTGGTCCTCAGTCTTTCCATCTCGGCGCTGATGAACTGGTACAACCAACACTCCATGCTGCGGGGGCGCGGATGAACTGGCTGCGCAACAACCTGTTCAACTCCCCGCTAAACAGTCTGCTGACGCTGGCGTCGCTGGGCCTGTTGTGGTTGTTGCTGCCACCACTGGTGGGCTGGGCACTGGTAGACGCGGACTTCCACGGCTCCAGCCGGGCCGACTGCGGCAGCGGTGGCGCCTGCTGGGTGTTTGTCATCAATCGCCTCGACCAGTTCCTGTACGGACTGTATCCGCTGGAACAGCGCTGGCGCGTCAACTGCGTGCTGCTGGCGCCGCTTCTGTTTATCGTGCTGGCACGCAGCCGCCGGGCTGGACGCATCCGGAATTGGGCGGCCGCGATCGGCCTGTTTATCGTGGTGGCAACGTGGCTGCTGCACGGTGGCTGGGGCTTGCCGGTGGTGGAAACCACACGCTGGGGCGGCCTGATGCTGACCTTGGTGGTAGCCGCGGTGGGCATGGCTTGTTCGCTCCCGCTGGGCATCCTGCTGGCCCTGGGGCGGCAGTCGGAATTGCCGGTGGTTCGCGCGGTGTGCGTGGCGTTCATCGAATTCTGGCGCGGCGTGCCGCTGATCACCGTGCTGTTCATGGCCTCGGTGATGCTTCCGCTGTTTCTTCCCGAGGGAGTCAGTTTTGACAAGCTGTTGCGGGCCCTGATCGGTGTGACCCTGTTCGAGTCCGCCTACATGGCGGAAGTGGTTCGCGGTGGGCTGCAGGCGATTCCACGGGGCCAGTACGA
The DNA here is from genome assembly GCA_022340345.1 of Gammaproteobacteria bacterium. GTDB lineage: Bacteria > Pseudomonadota > Gammaproteobacteria > HyVt-429 > HyVt-429 > JAJDOE01. The sequence goes on along the minus strand of JAJDOE010000154.1, from coordinate 706 downwards.
GGCCGCGGCGGCCATCGGGCTGGGCTACTGGCGGCGCATGGGCCTGGTGGTGTTGCCCCAGGCGCTGCGCCTGGTGATCCCGGGTATCGTCAACACCTTTATTGCGTTGTTCAAGGACACCACTCTGGTGCTGATCATCGGGCTGTTCGATCTGCTGGGCATGGTGCAGGCGGCCATCGCGGATCCCGCGTGGCTTGGCTACAGCGTCGAGGGCTATGTCTTTGCCGCCGCCGTGTTCTGGCTTTTCTGTTTCGGCATGTCCCGCTACAGTCAGGCGCTCGAGGCGCGCCTCGACCAGACGACCCATGAGCGGAACTGACCGGAACACGGGCAAGGCCACTGGCGACCGTTCCGGCGCCGAATCGCCCATCATTGAGCTGACCGCGGTCAGCAAGTGGTTCGGCAGGTTCCAGGCGCTGCGGGAGGTGGACCTGCGGGTGGCCACCGGCGAACGCATCGTGATCTGCGGCCCTTCCGGTTCCGGTAAGTCCACGCTCATCCGCTGCATCAACCAGTTGGAAACCGCGCAGAGCGGCCGCATCGTTGTGGACGGCATTGAGCTGGGTGATGATGTCCGACAGGTGGAGCGGGTGCGCAGCGAGGTTGGCATGGTGTTTCAGAGCTTCAATCTGTTTCCCCACCTGACGGTACTGGAGAACTGCTGCCTGGCGCCGATCTGGGTGCGGCGCATGCCACGCAACCAGGC
>JAJDOE010000130.1 GCA_022340345.1 Gammaproteobacteria bacterium | reverse complement strand
ACGGTTCGGACGCCATCGGCGGTGTTGTGAACATCATCACCCGCAAGGACATGGAAGGCGTGAACCTCACCGCCCAGGTGTCCCAGCGCGATATCGACAACCGCCACGAGTACTCCGGCAGCATCACCGGTGGTATCACCGGCGCCAAGGGCAACATCACCTTCGCCATCGAGCACACGGAGAAGGAGATGATGTTCAACGGCGACGTGGATTTCGCTGCCGTGGGTCTGAGCGCCTGGGGTTATCCCGGAACCTTTGTTGACTTCAATGGCACCTTTGTCCCGGATCCGCGTTGTCCCGCTACGCTGGGTGGCAGTTCGGAATTTCCGAGCTCCGTAAATGACGGCACCTTCTGCCGCTACAACTACGCGGCAACATCCGCCAACGAAGCGGCTATCTCCCGCGACAGCATCTTCGTCAAGGGCGATTTCGAGATCAACGAGAACACGACGTTCTTCGCTCGTGCGATCCAGGCCCAGAACTCCGCCTTTGGTCGCTATGCGCCGACGCCGTTTATCGGATCCACGCCGTTCCTGCCGACCATCGCAGCGAACCATCCCAACAACCCGACCGGCGTAACCGGCAGCTTCTTCTACCGTAACGTGGAAGGTGGCTTCCGTGACACGTTCATCAAGGACGACCTGCTCGACGTTGTGCTCGGTTTCGAGGGTACGACGAGCTTCATGGGTGGCGCGGAGTGGGACATCGGCTTCCAGTACAGCCGCAACATCAATGAGGACACCAGCACGGGTCTTGGTTCGTTCCCCGCACTGCAGACCCAGATCGACAACGGTATCCTCAACCCGTTCGGCAACATCGACCTCAACACCATCGGCGCCACGGTCATTGATGGATACACCAATAACGAATCCATCACCCGCGGCTTCGACGGCACCCTGCGCTTCGACATCCTCCAGGATGGCAATCACGGTGCCGTGCCGGTGGCGATCGGTTTCGAGTATCGTGAAGAGAAGCTGAGCCAGGACTTCGACTCCCAGCAAAACGCGTCCGCTGTGGCGGGTTCGGCCGGTGGCTCCGATGTCTTCGGCAAACGCGACGTAACCGCGCTGTTCGCGGAAGCCCGCTGGCCGATCGGCGATGCCCTCGAGATCAACACGGCGGTGCGCTACGACGACTACTCGGATTTCGGCAGTACCTGGAATCCGAAGGTCTCGGCGCTGTTCACTCCGACCGACAACATCAAGCTTCGTGCCACCTACGGCGAAGGCTTCCGCGCACCGGCCCTGTTCGAACTGTACAGCGCCAATTCGCAGAGCTTCGACGCGGCTACGGATACCTTGCGTTGCGATCAGTCGGGACAGCGTGGTGCCGGCGGCCTTCCGGTCGGTCATCCCTGTATCTCCACCCAGTACCAGAACCTGTCCGGTGGTAACCCGGATCTGGATCCGGAGGAAAGCACGAGCTACACGCTCGGCGTGGCCATCAGCCCCACCGACGATCTCACGTTTTCCGTTGACTACTACAACGTGGAGTACACCCAGGAGATCGGTACCCTGCCCATCCAGACCATTCTGGATATCGAGGCGCAGGACGGAAGCAGCCCGCTGGTGATTCGTGACCCGAATACCGGTCGCGTCCAGCGAATCCTGGCCAACAACACCAACCTGTCTGGAACCAAGACCGATGGCGTGGACTTCGGAATCGACTGGAACCTTCCGGTGGAAGGCTCCGAGCTGAAGTTCAAGCTGCTCGCTTCTCACGTGCTCAACTACGAGCGCGAGATTTTCGAGGGCGACGGCTTCCAGGAAGTCTTCGGTGCCAAGCCGGACACCCGCATCGAAGCGGGCGTTACCTGGACCCGCGGCGACTGGAGTGCGAATCTGAAGGTCAAGCACATGACGGAATCCGAGGCGGTTGTCATCGACGCCGTGCTCCCGTCCTGGACGACCCTGGATGCGCAGGTCACCTGGACGGCTCCGTGGGGCGGTACCCTGACCCTGGGTGCCCGCAACCTCACCAACGAGAAGCCGCCGTGTGCCATTCCGGACCCGGATCAGGCAGCGGAGTTCGGGTGCGAGGATTCGTCGCAGCTCGAGCATCCGTCCGACCATCCGTACTACGATAACCAGCGTCACAACATCTACGGCCGCGTGGCCTACATCCGGTACTCGCACGACTTCTGAGTACTTTGATGCAAGCTACAGGCTGTTAGTCTGTTTTGAACGGCCCGCCCCTGGCGGGCCGTTTTTTTGACAAAAGGGGGTCCGCGATGGACCCCCTTTTGTCATCCCGAACGAGCGCCAGCGAGGAGGGATCTCCTCCGGTGTATCGTGGACTTACTCATAATGCTGGTCGAAAGCCAGCTGTGGGAGATCCCTCCGCCGCTTCGCGGCGTTCAGGATGACATTTACTAATACGCGTCGTACCCGAGATCCTCGAGCATGCCTTCGGCGGCGGCGATCACCGTCTGAACCGTGCCGGCGTCCAGGTGGTTTCGCCAGTCGCCGCTTACTCCCTTGCGCAGGTGCGCCGCCGGATCCTCCTCACCGGGTTCGCGGCCACCGCTGCGCTCCCGGAAAGAGCCGCTGTGCAGGCAAGCCGCGAGTTCCGCCTCGCCGCTGTCCGTGCCCAGAAAATCCAGCAGGCCGCGCACGCTGGTGACCGGATCCTGCTGCAGGTCCTCGTAACGGATCTCCCGGTAGCGGTCGGCATACGGCGCCACCGTAACTCGCAACTGGCGGATACCGCGCGCCCACTCGGCGGCCAGCGCGGTGGCCAGGCTTTCCAGGCTTGCATACTGCTGCCGGGTTTCCCCGCCCACCCGCCGGGCGTGATGCCACAGGCTCACCGCCACGTCGCGCACGTCACGAATCACATGCACAAAGCGCGCCTGGGGAAACAGCCGTAACAGGCTGGCGGCGTGACCGGCATTGGCCGGGGTGCGTTCCCCCAGCAGGTCCACCTCCCGCCCCGGGCCCGCTTGCGGACACTGGCGCGCCAGCAACTGGGCGGTGGCGAAGCGCAGCAGCGTATCGCGCATCGCGGCATCCGGAGGATGGAACGGCGCAAGCCCGGGGAACAGCGCGTTATTGGCCCGAATCCGGGACTCGTACCCGGAGACGACCCGCGCCAGCCCCGGCAACAGCCCGTCCGCCAGGTGGCCCTCGCCCTTGCAACAGATTCGCGGATGGCCATCCAGCAGGTGCTGCACCCAGGTGGTGCCGGACTTGCCCTGGCCGCCGATAAAAAAAAGCGAACGCGACAAGGCCCAGCGAGCGCTGTCGAATTCGTCCGCCTGGACCGGGTCCGTCATACGGTGATGTCCATGCCCGCCGGCGGCTTGCCGGCCCGGTAAGCCTGCCACATGGCGGTCAGGGCCGCCTCCAGGCTACGGGCGAATGCCGTGGTGGAAAACAGCGGGCTGCTGGCGATCGCGGCCGCGAGTTGTGCCCGCACGGCCTGATAGGCGCCGGCATCCCGGGCCAGGGCGATGGCCCGCGACACGTACTCCGGGCGATCGCGGGCGGTCATGGGGTCCAGCCCGAGGCTGGCGTTGAGACTTGCGCCCATCCGCGTCAGCAGGCGATCGCCACGCAGGCAAAGTAGCGGCACCCCGGCGCGCAGCGCCAGCAGGGCGCTGGCGCCACCATTGTAGTGGAATGCATCCAGGCACAGGTCCGCCAGCGGCAGGCGCGCCAGGTGCGCCGACAGTTCCACCCGCGGCGCGAACACCAGGCGCCCGGGATCGATGCCCGCCGCCCGCGCCCGGGCCTGGATCCGTTCCTGCGCCGCGCGCTTGTCTGCGCAATACAGCCACAGCACCGCGCCGGGGCAGGCCTCCAGAATCGAGAACCAGGAATTCAGCAGCTCCGGGTCCAGCTTGTAGGTGTTGTTGAAACTGGCCAGCACGAAGGCATCCTGTGGCAGGCCGCAGTCGGCCCGGGCCGGTGCCGGCCCCGTCATCGGGATTTCGCTGTAGGGCAGAAAACAGCCCGGCAGGCGCACGATGGCCTCCCGGTAGTTTGATCTATCCGCGTCCGGAACCACCACCGCGTCCGCCAGCAGGTAGTCGATCCAGTCCGCCCGCTGGCTGTTCAGGTAGCCCAGCCAGGACACCTGCACGGGAGCCGGGCGCGCCGCCATGACCTCCGGCCGCCCACCGTGGGTGTAGCCACCCAGGTCCAGCAGCACCTGGATACGGTCTTCCCGGATTGCGCCGGCGATGGCCGCATCGTCCCAGCCATCCAGATCGCGAAACGAATCACTGGCACCGCGAATCTGCTGTTGCAGCGCATCGTCGCGACGCCGCAGGGAGTAGGCGTGCACCGAGACCACGTCCCGGTCGAGGGCGCCGAACAGGCCGTACACCAGGCCGCCCACCGCATGGGCACACAGGTCCGGCGACAGGATGCCCACCCGCAAGGGCGTATTTTCGTTTGCTCCCGCCGTCGGCGGCAGCGCTGGAAGTTCCGGGGCGGCCTCCGTGGCCCGAGCCGCGCGCAACTGCCCCAGCCGCCGCTGGGTTTCCGGCGCCAATCCCAGCGCGTCCGCGATATAGGGGGACAGGGAGGCCGCATCCGGGGTTGCCGTCCGGCCATCAATGTCCCGCTCCAGCCCGGCGAGGAATGTACTCCAGTCCTCCCAGTCGCAGCCCAGGGCACGCAGCCAGGCGAGGCGGAAGCGCGCCGGCAGCAGCTGTGGCTCCAGCGCCAGTGCCTGGCGCAGTTGTGCCGCCGCCTGTTCCTCGCGGCCGTCCGCCTCCAGCGCGAGGGCGTAGTTGACATGCAGTTCCGCCGACCCGGATCCGGCACCGGCCAGCAGCGCCTGGTAATCGGCAATCGCGGCGACGGGTTGCCCCAGGCGGTGCAGGGCGATGGCGCGCTGGTGGCGGGCAGGCCGGTTGCCCGGGTCCAGCACCAGCGCGGCGCTGGCCAGTTCCCGCGCCCGGGCCGCGTTACCGGCGGCCTGGAAACAGGCGGCGCAGGCGGAGTACACACTGGCGTGCTCTCCGCCCCGGGCGAGACGCGCCTCGCAGGCCCGCAGCTGCTCATCCGGGCGGTTCGCCGGCTGGCGTTCCAGCCATTCCAGAAACGGCGGCAGCGCCAGTGGTTGCGCCCGGTGGGCCCGTTCCAGGCGCTGCCGCGCGGTCTGAAGCTCGCCGCGGCGATCCGCCAGCAGCGCCGAGAAATACAACCATCCCGGGTCGGAGCCGGCCACCGCCTCGAGATCCGCGTAGGCACGGGCCGCGCCATCCAGGTCGCCATCCCGGTGCAGGGTGATCGCCCGGTCCAGCGCCCGCGCCGCATCGCCGCCCAGCCGGGTGCGCACCGAAGCCTTGGCCCGTGCCGGCGGCCGCTGCACCGGGACCACGTCAAAGGCGATGCTCACCCGGCCCGCCCCGGGCGCCGGCACCGTGGCGTGGTAATACCAGGAAGGAAACAGCAGCAGGCGGCCGACCCGCGGTTCTTCCCGCCAGGTGGGATACGGTTCCGGCAGCCGGAATTCCTCCGGGCTGACGCCGAACTCCAGCCAGCCCGCCGGGCTGCTGGCATCGATCTGCGGCAGCTCGGGGTAGTACACACCACTCAGCCAGCCGGCCGGGTGGATGTGCGCGGCCTGGTGGCCGCCCTGCCCGAGTACCGTAGCCCATACATGCAACTGCCAGTGGGCCGGCAGTGCGCGGGCGAAGGGATGCCCGCTGTCCGCAATTCGCTCCCGGTAGGCGGCCACCGCCTCTTCGATCAGGCCGCGCAGGGCGGCCACCACCGGCGCCTGGGTATCCAGCAACTCGCGGGTCTGTCCCCCGCCGCGGGTGGTCTTGCTGCCGCGCTCATGGCGCAAGGTCGGATGCCCCCGCGCGTAGTCCACCAGCGCCGTGTTGAATTCCGCAAGCGACGCAAAGCCGTGGACCTTTTCCGGCTCACGGGACAGCAACAGCGCATCCCGTGCCTGCAGCTGCCGGGCCTCGGCGCCGCGGCCAATACCGTGCAGGGCGAACAAGCGGTAGGCCATGGCACTGGTATTGCCGGGTTCCACTGCCAGCGCCCGCTGGGTCAGCGCCGCTGCCTGCTCGCAGTCGCCCTCCCGCAGGCAGAGCGCGGCGTGGTTGATCCAGGCATTCACAAAGCCCGGGTGCTGCCGCTGGCAGTCCGCGTACACCACCGCCGCCTCGTTTTCCTCACCGGCCGCTGCCAGCGCGTTGCCGAGATTGGACTGGAGTTGCGCGTCCACCGGCCGTAACTCCAATGCCCGGCGGCACTCCGCCACCGCCTCCAGCGGGCGATCCAGCGCCAGCAGCACGGTACCCAGGTTGGCGTGGCAGTCGGCGTCCGCCGCATCGATTTGCAGCGCCCGCCGGTAGGCCGCCACCGCTTCCCCGGGCCGGTCATCCATGCGCAGCAGGTTGGCGAGCCGGAACCAGGCACTGGCGCGGCCCGGGTCCAGTCCGGTACAGCGTTCGCTGGTGGCAATGGCCTCCTCCAGGCAACCGCGCTGTTCCTGCACCAGCGCCAGGTTCGCCAGGTGCCGGGGGTCGTCCGGCGCGGCGGCGGCGGCGCGCTCCAGCAGGTGGACCGCCAGTGCCGACTGGCCCTGCTGGTGGGCAACCAGGCCACGTAACTCGAGAAGCTCCGCCAGCTCCGGGAATTGCCGTTGCAGGGCGCGCAGCCGGGCCTCGGCCCGCTCCAGCCGGCCGGCCCGGAAATCGGCCACCGCCGCACGCCAACTCTGTGCCAGCACCGCGGGGGCCTGGTCCTGGCCCTGGTTCTGGCTCCGGCCCATCACGGTTCAGCGACCAGCGCGGCGAGCGCATCCAGGTGCTGCTCGTAACGCTGCCAGCGTGCCAACGAGCGCCGGTACACCGGCTGCCGCACCTGCCAGTTGCTGAGGGTATTTACCGCTCGCGGGTTGCTACGGGAGAACTCCAGGCAGCCGGGCTCAAAATCCAGCCCGCAGTGGCTCAGCAGGCGCCGGGTCTGGGTCTCGGTATCCGCCACCACCTGCTCGTACTCCACATCGAGAATGCGGTCTCCCAGCAGGCCGCGAAAATGCGTCATCAAGCCCTGGTACAGGCGGTAGTGCCCGGCAATGTGGTCCAGGTCCCGGGCGTACGGCTGGCTGGCGCCAAAGTCCTGGAAGAAGATGGACAGGCCGGTATCCCGGGGATCCCGGTGGCAATGCACGAACGCCGCATCCGGAAACATCGAGTCCAGCAATCCGAGGTAAAGAAAGTTACCGGGAAACTTGTCCGTGACCTGGGCCGCGCCGTCACCAAGCTCCGCCAGCAGTTCCCGGTAGCGGCGCGCCAGCTCCTGCCGTGCCTCGCCGTCCAGCAGCGCCAGGGCGGCGGGGAACGGCTCCAGTTCCCGGCGGTGGGCGAAAAAATGCAATTCGCCGCCGCCGGCAACCGCCGAGTGGCTGCTGAGAATTTGCTCTACCAGGGTGGTTCCGGAGCGGGGCATACCGAAAACGAAGATCGGCCGCGGAGCCGCTGCCGCGGGTGCCGGCATCGCTGGCAGACGCGCGGCGAAAGCGGCCTGGACGGCCTGCGCCTGCCGCGCGTAGTACTCCGCGTCGTAGGCGGGATAACGCGCCGCCTGCAGGCGATTGGCCAGTTCGAAACAGGCAAAGGCCCGATCGACGGCACCGCAGTCATCCAGCGCCTTGCCAAGCGCAAACGCCAGCGTCTCGCGTTCCCGATCGCTGCTCGCGGCTTCCAGCCGCGCCTGCAGGGCGCCGATGTCCTCGTCCTGCTCCGACCGGTAGCGCTGCGCGTGGACCAGCTGCTGCCAGGCCTGCACGCGCTGGGGCTCGATGGCCAGGCACCGCCGGTACAGGGCTACCGCGGCGTCGAACTCCCCCAGGGTCACCAGCACCGATGCCAGCCCATACAGCGACTCCGGATTGTCCGGTTCCTCCGCCAGCACCGCTTCGAAGCCGGCCCGGGCCGCCATCGCATCGCCGGCGCGTGCCTGCGCTCCCGCCAGCCGGTTGCGCAGCTCACTGCCGCCCCCCGCCAGTTCCAGCGCCTGCCGCCATGCGCCAACCGCGTCGCCCGCCCGCTGTTCCAGCTCCAGCGCGTGGGCCAGGTTGAACCACGCGTCCGCGTCATCCGGGCGCCTGCGGGTCAGCTCCCGAAAGCTGGCGATGGCCTCGCCGGTATGTCCGTCCAGAAAGGACAACAGCCCCAGTTCCCGCAACACCACCGGCACCGGTCCGGCGAGGGCCCGGGCGCGTTCCAGCAGCCCGCGGGCCTCCGCCAGATCCCCGGCCTGGCGGCACAGGCGACCCAGCAGGCACAATGCCGGAACCAGTTGCGGGTCCTGGGCGAGAAGCGAACGGCAGGCCCGGACCGCGGCGCCGGCCTCGCCCTGCTCCGCCAGACCCATCGCCGCTTCGATGCGGGCGCGTTGCTCGGGATTCACGCGTCGCCCCGGCGGGATTCCAGGATTTCCCGCAACGCGCCCAGATAGGTCGCAAAATTCCGGTGACGGCCCACCGCGTGGCGGTACACAGGCTGACGCACCTGGACGTGGCTGGCGGTGTGCACCGCGCGCTCCACCCGTTCGGGATGCAGGCAATCCGGCGCCCACTCCAGGCCGAGAAACTCCAGCAGGCGCCGCAGCAGCGGTTCGGGTTCGGCCACCAGTTCCTCGTAGTCCAGTTCGAAGCTGGGCAGGTCCAGGACCTCCAGCCAGTGCTTCATCAGGCGAGTGTAATAAAGGTAGAACTGGCCGATTTGCTCCAGGTCGTCGCTGAAGGCCAGCGCCGGGTCGGCGAAATCCGTGGCGAAACACGAAAGCCCGGTGTCCATCGGGTCGCGGCGGCAATGGATGATCCGGGCTCCGGGCAGCAGTTGCGCCACCAGCCCCAGGTACTGGAAATTCATCGGCATCTTATCGGTGCAACGCAGCGCATCCCCGCACGGCAACCGCGCCAGGTACTGCGCCGCCAGGGACTGTAGCTGTTGCGGGGAAATCTCCAGTTCCGACCCGGGCCAGTCCAGGATGCCCGCAATGCGCCCGATGTCGGGCCGTTCGCCGCCCGCGTGGATCCGCGGGTGGGCGGCCAGCATCTGTTCCAGTAATGACGTCCCGGAACGTGGCATGCCGACGATGAAAACCGGGCGTGGATCTGCATCCGGATTGCGCGGCAATTTGGAATCGTCCGCGGCGTAGGCGGCCTCCAGGCGCGCGGCGAACTCCCAGTGGGCATTGGCGTCAAAACTGCGCCGGCGCAGATCGTTGGCCTGCTGCCAGGCGGCGAAGGCGGCCGGATAATCGCCAAGCCGTTCACACAAGCCCCCCAGCACGAAACCCGCGCGGCTGCCAACCCAGGGCGTCACGGGTTCCGCAAGCAGGGACTCCACCCGGGTTCTCCCGGCGGCGGGATCCTGTCTGCCAATCAGGCGCGCCTGCAACAGGTGGGCCTCCGGGTCCGCGGCCGCCGGGGCATCCGCCAATACGCGCAGGGCGCCAGCGGTGTCTCCCTGCCAGTCGAGAATCTCCGCCAGCCCGGTTCGGGCCGCAGTCGAGTCCGGTTCCAGCGCCAGGGCTTTCTCAAAACACCCGCTCGCTTCGGCAAGGCGTCCCAGCGCCTGTTCCAGCGCCCCGAGTTCCAGCCAGGCACCGGCGTATTCCGGCGCCTCGGCCACCAGCTGTCGGGCCAGGGGCCCGGCACCGGCGTAGTCTCCCTGCAGGCGCAGTGCGCGCGCCAGGTTTTTCAGTGCTCCCCGGTAACCGGGATTGGCCGCGTGGGCTTCGCGGTACCAGCGAATCGCCTCGTCGCCCCGCCCTTCTCCTTCCGCCAGTGCGCCGGCCAGGTTGGCAGCGGTGGCGGAGCCCGGCGTTATTTGCAGCAGCGCATCAACGAATTCGCGGGCCTGTCCGGGCTGGCCCGCACCGATCAGGCCTGCCGCCAGCGCGCCGAGCAGCTCCGGCAGTTCCACGTCGCGGCCACCCGCCGCAAGGACGCGCCGGGCATGCGTCCCGGCCTGGCTGAGGTTGCCGGCGCCCAGCGCGGTGGCCAGCGAGCGAAGTGGATCGCTCAAGAGATGTCGCGCGTCTCCAGTTCGGCGCGCAGCGGGCCCAGAACACGCGCATAGTGACGGGAGCGGCCGATACTGGCGCGGGCCGATGTAAACAAGGGCTCGAGAAACGTATCCAGATCGGGTCCGTCCCAGGACAATCCGATGTCATCCAGCAGCTGCTGGATACCCGTGGCGCCACCCTGTACCAGGTCCTCGTAACGAATCTCGGTGATTGCCAGGGAACTCACCGCGGCCCAGTGATTCATCATGCGCCGGTACTCGCGGTAGTAGCCGGAAAGGCTCGACAGGTTGCCCGCAAAATCGAGTTCCATGGGCAGGTTCGCCAGGTAGCAGGCGGCGATGGTGTCCATCGGGTCGCGAACGCAGTGAATCACCCGGGCGCCCGGGAACAGCATCTCCGCCAGCCCCAGCAACAGGAAATTACCGGGCGAACCGTCCACCACCCGCGCCACTGCGTCGTCGGCGATGCCCGGCTGGCTGAGATAGGTCTGCACCGCTTCATCCAGGCGCTCGGTTGTAATTTGCGGCAGGCAATCCGGAAACAGGGTGCCATCCCCGCTGCGCACCAGGCTCGCCAGCAGGCCGGCCAGCGTGCTGCCCAGGGGCGCGCTCCACACACTGGCGTGGCCACGCAGCGCCCGCTGCACCAGTTCCGCGCCGGCGCCGGGCATGCCGACGATGATCAGCGGCTTGTCCGTTTCCCGGGTCGCGCGCGGCAGGCTGGCCATGGCGCCGGCGGAGAACCTGGTACGGATCTGCTCCGCGGTCTGCTGCTGGGCTTCGGCGCGGAAGCGCGAGGCGCCGATCGCGTTTCCCGCCTGATAATTACGGAACGCGTCGTCATACCGATCCAGGGTCTCGAGCATGTCGCCCAGGATGAAATGCAATTTGCGTCGCAGCACCGCGTTGATGTCTTCGCGGGCAAGCAACCGCTCGATGGCGTCCACGGCTCGATCTCCTTCGCTCCGGGCAACCTGAAGCTGGGCAAAGGCCACCACCAGCTCCGGGCTGTCCTCGCCACTGCGAATGCGCCCCTCCAGCAGCTCGTAGGCCTCGTCGCCATGGCCGGTGCGCTGCAATACGGCAGCCAGGCCCGCAACCGCGGAAAGTTGTTCCGGCGCCAGGCGCAGCGCTTCCCGGTAGCTGACCACCGCCGCCCCCAGCTCGCCCATGGCGTGGTGCAGGGTCCCCAGGTTGAAATGGGCATCGGCAAGGTCCGGATTCAATTCCACTGCCCGCTGGTAACATTCCACCGCCTCGCTGTGACGACCGGTGGTCTGCAGGCACATGCCCAGCGCGGTCCAGCTGGTCGGTTCCGCTGGCTGCAGGCGTGCCATCTCGCCGAAAGATTTCAGGGCCTCATCATAGTGACCGGCACGGTGCAGCAGGCGCCCCAACTGATAATGGGCGGGTGCGAAGTCCGCGTTGGCCTGCAACGCCGCTCGCAGGCTGCGCTCCGCCGCGTCCGGCCGATCCTGGCCTTCAAAGGCTACCGCCAGGTTGAAATGGGCCTCGGCAAAATCCGGTCGGATCTCGATCGCACGTGCCAGCGCCCGCTGGGCCTCGGACATGTTGCCCAGCAACCCATAAGTCTCGCCGAGGTGGTTATAGGCGTCCGCGAAAGCCGGGTCCTGCTCCACCGCTCGCAGGAATTCCTGCAGCGCTTCGTGGGGCTGGTTCAGCGCCAGCAGGGCGCGCCCCAGGGTGTTGTGCGCCACGGCGCCGGCACCGGCATCCAGCGCCCGGCGGCTGGTATCTTCCGCCTCGCCGGCCTCGCCTGCGGCAAGCGCCACCGTAGCCAGCAGGTTCAGCAGCAGGCCATCGTCCGGAGTTGCCGCAAGGGCTGCCTCGCAGTGGCGGCGGGCCTCTTCCAGGCGCCCCTCACGTAAAAGCGTCAGGCCTTGGTCGAGGACATCGGATAGGTCAGACATGGAGAATGTGGTCGGGTTACGCTTGCGGGAAAGCGCGGGTATTCTATCGCCTTTTTTACCGGAAATTCACAGCCAGTGCCGTCAATCCAGTGACTTGCCGCCGCAAACTTCGCTACTACGCCATTGCGACGTGGCTGGCGGCGCCCGGCGTGGTGGCAGGCGACTGGTTCGAGGATGCAACCCGCGAGTCGGGGCTGGATTTTGTCCATTTCAATGGCATGTCCGGTGAGCTGTATTTCCCGGAAATGGTCGGCGCCGGGGGCGCGCTGCTGGATTTCGATGGCGACGGCGATCTCGACCTGTACCTGGTGCAGGGACATATGCTTGGCAACAAGAATCTGTCGACAGCCGTGTTCCCGCCGCAACACCCCGTTCCCCTGAGTGATCGCCTCTACCGAAATCAGCTTGAGGGCGGCCGGCTGCGCTTCACAGACGTTACCCGTGCCACCGGCGTGGAGGTCGCGCAAGGATATGGCATGGGTGCCGCCAGCGGTGATATCGACAACGACGGCGATCCGGACCTGTACATCACCAACTTCGGTGACAACCAGCTGCTGCTCAACACCGGCGGCCGCTTTCGCGACGCCACCGCCGAATACGCCGTCAACGACAGCGGCTGGAGCGTAAGCGCAGCGTTTGCCGACATCGACGGCGATTCCTGGCTGGACCTGTACGTGGGGAACTACGTCGACTATGACCTGGCCAACCCCCGGATCTGCCTGAGTGCGGCCGTAGTAAAGGAATATTGCGGACCGGCTTCCTTTACGGTCCAGCCGGAT
>JAJDOE010000123.1 GCA_022340345.1 Gammaproteobacteria bacterium | reverse complement strand
GAACTACGATGGAAACTTTTGTTATTCGACGTCGCAACGCCTGGAAAAATGCCCAGGAACTGGAAGCCACCGCCGGGGTTTCCCTGCGGATTGGCAACACGGAGATGAGCGACCGTATCCGCTGGATCCGCTCCTACGTGGTCCAGGAGGAGGACGGCACTCTCGGTACCGTGTGCATCTATCAGGCAGCCAGTCCGGAGGCCATCCGGGAGCACGCCCGGCGAGTGGGCATGCCTGCGAACGAGATCACGCCGGTCGCCAAAACCGTGGTCGTTCGCGCGGATCCGGAGGAGGCCGACAAGGCGGCCTGAGCCGCGACCGGGCTCCGGAATCCCGCGTCACGCGGGTCTGCCGGAGTCCGGTCCCCCTTTTTGCCATTGCGGCCGCTGACGGCTTGACGCAGGTCAACGTTGGTGGCAAGAGTGGGGTCCACACTCGATTCGCCGGCATCGGATTTCCGCAGGTGGGACAGTTTGTCCGGGCCGGCAACCGGGAAGCCGCCCCGCGCGCTGGCGGGCCGGATTGCGATTTTTCTGGATTGAACCGGAGTACGGTCATGAAAATTCTGTTGTCTGCCTTGCTGCTATTCACGTTTTGCCTGACCGGCGCCCGGGCGGAAAAGGTCCCGGACATTAGCGTCTACAAAAGCCCCACCTGCGGTTGCTGCAAGCTGTGGATCCAACACCTGCGTGCGGAAGGCTTCAACGTGCAGGCGCAGGATGTGGAAGACGTCGTGGCGAGCAAGATCCAGGCGGGAATCACCCCGCGGCTGGCGTCCTGCCATACCGCCCATGTCGGCGGTTACGTCATTGAGGGCCATGTGCCCGCCGCGGACATTCGCCGGCTGCTGAAAGAAAAACCCGCGGTGACCGGGTTGGCGGTGCCAGGAATGCCCGAAGGTTCTCCGGGGATGGAAGGTCCGAACCCGGTGCCGTATGAGGTGCTGGCCTTCGTACGCGGCGGCCCGGTCTCGGTTTTCGCCCGCCACTGATCCGCGGCTCGGGAATCGTCCCGGGATTCGCTCCGGGACGCGCCCTCCCGGGCCCGGCCCGGCTCAGTCACCGGTGCCGGGGTTGCGCGCGCGGTAGGCCCAGGAGGCAGAGTCCATGATGATGCGTCCATCCGGCTGCTCGAAGCGGGCCAGCTTGCGGCGCAGTGCGTGCTCGAGGATGGGACGGCGCCGCTCGGCCATCTCCCCTGCCTCGCGGAAGATCTCCCCGGCGGGTCCGACGGCCAGTTGGAAATCCACGGCCTGCTCCAGGTTCTCTCCGGCGATGACCGGGCCGTCCAGGGGTTCGGCGGACACGTCGGTGAAGCCTGCGGCTTTCAGCTGCCGGGTCACGACCTCCGCGTTGGCCATCGAGAACGGTCCCGGCCCGCACACCTGTGCGTCTTCGCCGGGGGGCGGCAGGAACTGCAACAGAATCTGCTTTCCCGCGCTGAGCCACGGGTTCTCATCCAGGGCGCGCCAGCTAACAAACAGCAACTCCCCGCCGGGCTTCAGGGCGCGGCGGATGGCGCGCATGGCGGCAACCGGGTTGGCGAAGAACATCATTCCGAAGCGTGAGAAACAGAAATCGAACTGCTGTTCGAACGGATAGTCCTGCGCATCCGCGGCGATAAAGCGCAGGTTGTGCAGGCCTGCCGAGGTGGCGTCGCGCCGCCCCCGCTCGAGAAAGGATTCGCAGCAATCCAGGCCGAGCACTTCGCCGGTCGGCCCCACCTTGTGGGCGAGCGCAATGGCGGTATCGCCCCAGCCACAACCGATGTCCAGCGCACGGGCGCCGGCGGGCAGGGCGAGCGCATTCAGGGGCCCGTCGCTGTGGTAGCTCATGCCCTCCATAAGAATGTTGCGGAAACGCTCCCACTTGGCGACCAGCACTTCGTTCCAGAAGGCCACGAATTCGGCGTTACTCGTATGTACGTTGTTCATGTTGGGATTCTCTTCCGAAGTCAGGCGGAGGCCAGGATGTTGTGCGTCGGGCGGGCCAGAAAGGTAGCGCGGACCTGCGCGATGCTGAGCGGTCCGCGGCTGTTGAACGGCGCCAACGCAAGGATGCGGGCCAGCGGGCAGTAGTCGAACAGGACGACCGCCCAGGTTCCGGCAGCCGGTAGCCAGTACAACCACTGCATGGGCTCGTTCAGGGCCACCACCAGTATCAGCGTGTAGACGGTACGCACCTGCACCGGGAATGCCGTCAGGGCACGGTGCTTCGCAATCGCATGGATCAGTTGAAAAGCGGCAAATGCAATGGCTATCAGAAAACCATCGCCCCATCCCGCCAGGCCCAGGCTCAGGCCAAAGGCACAGGCCAGCAGGTACCACCAGTCAACATTCAAATAGTCGGGGCTAAACATGAATTCTCTCCTCGTTTGGCTTTCTCAGAAACCAGCCGGGGTGGGCGGCAGCGCCGCCCACCCCGCCGGTGGGAGCTCAGGCAGCGGCCTCGCCCCGCTGCAGTTTGTGCACGTCTGCGGCGGTCAGCGGCTGGCCGCCAATGCCAAAATCGCCCTGCTTGACGTCCTCGATGTACACCCAGGTGACGCCGCGCATGTTTTCTCCTTCGATCTCTACCATGGCGTCGGTGAGCTTGCGGATCATCCGTTGCTTCTGCTCCGGGGTGAAAACGTTCTCGATCACTTTCACATTTACGATAGGCATGTCATTTTCCTCATTCCGTTTGTTTGGTTGGTTGTTGGTTTGCCGGGCGGCTATGCCGCTGTCGACGGGAGGCAGAATACGGTCGGGGGCTTGGGGCAACTACTTTCCATCCTGTAGGATCGCACTACGTTTTCCGTAGTAACCCGCTACGGATAGCTGAGCGAGGAGAACCAATCCATGGAGTATGGGCAGTTTTGCCCCGTGGCCAAGGCCATGGAGATCATTGGTGAGCGCTGGACGATGCTGATCGTGCGCGAGATGCTCTCGGGCGCTACCCGCTTCAGCGAACTGCAACGCGGTTTGTGCCTGATTTCACCGACGGTGCTCACCAAGCGGCTCGCTGACCTTTCGGAGGCGGGGGTGATCCTGCGCAAGAAGATCCCCGGTCAGCGGGGTTACGAGTACTTCCTCACCGAGATGGGCCAGGGATTAATGCCGGTGGTCAAGCAGGTCGGGGACTGGGGCATGCGCTGGGCTCGTGGCAACATTTCCGATACCGATCTCGACCTGGAGCTACTCATGCTCTACCTGCAGCGCAGCGTGGATACCGAAAAGCTGGTGGGGAATGAGACCGTGGTGCGCTTCAAGTTCACCGACCTGGAGAAGTACAGCGACTGGTGGCTGGTGGCTCGGAAAAAGGATGTGGATGTGTGTTACCAGGACCCGGGCAAGGAAGTGGACGTGTACTTTACCGTGGACCTGCGCACCATGACCGAACTGTGGATGGGCGATACCACGTACCGCAAGGCCGCCGCGGCTGGCCGCCTGAAGCTGGTCGGACCGGTGGCGCTGACGCGCAACGTGAGTAGCTGGCTGGTGCCCAGCATATTCGCCGGAATACCGCCGGCGGGGGAGATCTGAGGCGCCGCCGCTTTGCGCTGGACCCGCAGCCGACGATCCCGCGCTGAGGTGATTCCTGCGAGGTTGGAAACTGGGCCGCGAGCGAAAACAGCTTCCTGGCGCTAGCCGAGACGGTCGATGGTCCCGGCTGTTCCGGGATCCGAATTCAGCAGCTGCAGAAACTCCGCCTCCGGAACGGGTGGGTGGTAAAAGTATCCCTGGGCCATGTCGCAGCCCTCGGCCAGCAGGAAATCCCGCTGCGCCGCGGTTTCCACTCCCTCGGCGAGAACCTGCAGGCCCAGGTTCTGTCCCAGCGAGATGATGGCCTGCACGACCGCCGCATCTCGGTAATCCCCCGCCACGTCACGAATAAAGCTGCGGTCAATCTTCAGGCGATCGACCGGCATGTTCTTGAGGTACACCAGGTTGCAGTAGCCGGTACCGAAGTCATCCACCGCCAGAGATACACCGCGCTCCTGTAACGCGCGCAGGGTGGACAGTGCGGCGTCCGGTTGGCTGAGCAAAAAATCCTCGGTGATCTCCAGCTCCAGGGAACCTGCCGGCAGCAAGTTTTTTTCCAGGTGCGCGTTCACGATAGCGGGC
>JAJDOE010000078.1 GCA_022340345.1 Gammaproteobacteria bacterium | reverse complement strand
ACACCGGTTCCGGTATCGGCGAAGGTGCACTCAAAACCCTCCAGCAGGCAGGTCACCGGCGACGTGGTCCAGGTGAAGGTATTGCCCACCAGTTGTGCGGACGGAATCTGCAGCACGTCACCGCACTGGGGAAGGTGTTTGTCGCTGGCCGACGGCGGTACCCCGATGGTTACCAGGCCGGTGGAGTCGATCAGGATACGAATCGCCTGGGTTTCCGTCGTGCTGATCCCGATCGCGCTGAAAGTGATTGTCAGCGACCCATCATAGGTGCCGGAAAAGTCCTCCACCGGCGGCTGGGGTCCAGGCGGTGGAGCCGTCGTGCCGCCGCCTCCGCTGTCACTTCCGCCCCCGCCCTGGCTGCAGGCTGCAATTGCCAGTGCCAGTAAGGGAATCCACATCCGCCGCATTGTCGTTCGCATTTCACTTTACTCCGCTGGTCAGCACGTTACAGTAAATTCGGTTTCCTGCAGCAGGCGGCCGTTCAGGAACACACGGGCAAGCCAACGTCCGGCATACTCGCGCAGACCCGCTGTGTCGTCCTGGAACAGCCAGCGATCCATCTGGTGCTTTCGTCCCGGCCGTAACTGCAACCAGGCCCAGACCCGCGCCTGGGCGGAATCGTCGACGAAAAAGGGATAGTGGGTGCGCTCCCGGCGCTTGCCCCGGGGATCCCGCCACAGAACTTCCAGCGTGTGATCGCCCGGCCGGGCGCGTTCCATCTCCAGCACCAGGAAGATGCGTTCCGCGCAATCGAAATCCGCCTGGCGCCCGGACGCGGGCCCGGCTGGAGTGCCGGCCGCGGCCGTGGTGTAGATGCGATGCCGGGGCGGGAAGGATTCCGCCGCCGCGGACAAGATCAATGCAAAAAGGAGGGCGGCGCCACGCGCCAGTCCATTAGGGCTATCCCGCAACAAGAGCTCATGTTCCCGCTGGTTTGCGGAACGCTAACCGAGCACCAGCGGCCCGTCAACATTCCTCCATATGATGGCCATACCACCGGTAGTACAACTTGATCCAGAAAGGCGCCAGCAGCGTGGTGTAGGCGATGACCAGCACCAGCGCGGCATGCACGTCTGCTTCAAAAATTCCGGACGCGCGACCGATTTCTGCAAAAATCAGACCGATCTCGCCACGTGGCACCATCGCCATGCCGATCACAACACGCGTGTATCGGCTTCCGGGAATCAACAGACCGGATACCAGCTTTCCGAGAATTGCGACGGCGGCAACCGACAACGAGAACGTCCAGATGAAGGCCGAGCCCCAGTCCACCAGGGACAGGTCGATGGACAGGCCCACCATGACAAAAAAGATCGGTGTGAAAAGTTGGATCACCGGACGCATCTGCTCATGCATGTGTTCGCCGAAGGCCGTGTCCACCCGCAGGCTGACTGCAAAGGGAAGGAAGAAACGCCGCGAGACCGCCAGGCCCGCGGCGAACCCACCCAGCAGTTGCGGTGCGCCGATGGCGTGGGCCAAGCCGGCAAAGGCAAGCACCAGGGAGACGAGCAGCACCGGCACCACCCCCGGGGCATCACTGATCTCGTGGAAGTAGCGGATCAAGGTGGAGAGCGCGCGGGCGGCCAGTGGCGCCAGCAAAAAGAACCCCAGCACCAGCATGACCACCTTTCCGGCCTTGCCCGGGTCTACCTGCCCGGACGCAGAGAAATCAAACAGCACGGCCAGCAGGATGACGCCGAGGATATCGTCGAGCACCGCGGCGCCAAGCACGACCTGTCCTTCCGGGCTGTTCTGCCGGCCGAGATCTGTGAGGATTCGTACCGTAATACCAATGCTGGTTGCAGTCAGCGTTCCGGCGATGAACAGGGATACCAGCAACGACAGACCAAAGAAGTCACGGCTCAGGTAAAAACCGAGAACGAAGGGAACCACGAATCCGGTCACAGCCACCAGCGTGGAGCGACCGCCGGCCCGCAGCAGTCGGCCAACGTCGGTTTCCAGGCCCACCTCGAAGAGCAACAGGATGATGCCGATCTCCGCCAGCACCTGGATCACCGCGTTGACCTCGATCCAGCCGAGCAGGCTGGGACCCAGCACCACCCCCGCGGCAAGCTCGCCAAAAACCCGTGGCATCCGCGCCCAGGCGGCCAGCTCCGCGGCCAGTCGCGCAGTAACCAGGATCAGGGCAATCTGGAGCAGAAAAGAAGGGGTGTCCACGGCGCGTCAGCAGATCCGGGGAAGCGGGTCGTCCTCCAGTTCCTCCAGAATCCGCTCGCCGCCGAGTTCGGTTTCCAGAACCACGCAAGCGGGCCTCGCGGTAATCTCCCCGATCGACTGCGCGTGCTCGCCGCCGGGCGCGCCGCGCAACGCCGCGAGAGCGGCCTCTGCTTGCCCGGCTTCCACTACCGCTACCAGGCGGCCCTCGCAGGCCAGGTAATAGGGGTCGTAACCCAGCATCTCGCATACGGATCGCACCGGTTCGCGTACCGGTACCCGGGCCTCGGCCAGGCGCACTCCCATTCCGCTGGCGCGAACCAGTTCATTTGCCACCGACGCCAGGCCACCGCGGGTCGGGTCGCGCATAAACCGCAGACCGGCGAACGGCAACAACGCCTGGGCCAGCGGAAACACCGATGCCGAATCTGAACGCACATCGCCGCGCAGACCGAACTCCTCCCGCGCCAGCATAACCGCGGTGCCGTGGTCACCTACCGGTCCGCTGACCAGCAACACGTCTCCTTCCCGCACCTGATCCAGTCCCAGCGACCGTCCCGGCTCGCGCACACCGATTCCGGTGGTTGCCAGATACAGGCCTCCCCCTTCGCCGCGGACCACGACCTTGGTATCTCCGGCGACGACTCGTACGCCGCATCCTTTCGCCGCCCGCGCCAGGCTGCTTACCAGGCGGTCCAGGCGGGCGATCTCCAGGCCCTCCTCGATAAAAGCGTTGAGTGTCAGGTACAGGGGCGTCGCGCCCGCGACGCTGAGATCGTTAACCGTCCCATGCACCGCAAGCGAACCGATATCCCCGCCGGGAAACTCCAGCGGGTTAACAATGAAGCCATCGGTAGTAACGAAAACGTCCTGGCCCGCAGGGATGGGCACGCGGGCCGAATCGCTGGTCACGTCCAGCAGGTCATTGCCAAGATGGCGGGCGAACACCGACTCGATGAGTTCACGCATCAGCCGCCCGCCGTTGCCGTGGGCGAGTTCGATTCGCAGCTCAGTTCCCTGGTCCATTAGCCTCTCCCGATGCCAGGCGTGCCGCCGCCTCCACCAGTTGCCCGTACGCGATGCCACCGTCGTTGCAGGGCACCTGCCGTGCCAGTACTACGCGAAATCCCTGCTGCTCCAGCCCCCTGACGGCCAAGGCAACCAACAGCCGGTTCTGAAACACGCCACCACTCAGGCCTACCGTGCACAGCCCGTGTTGTTCCCGTATTCGCAGCGCCTGGGCCACCAGCGTCGCCGCCAGACGCGCGTGCAGGCGAAAGGCGCGCTGGGCCGGTTCGCAACGCTCGTCGAGCAATTCCGCCAGCAACGGCGCCCAGTCCGCGCGCCAGATGCCGCTGGCGTCGGACTCCAGTGGCAGCGCTTCACCGGCGACGGAAGCCGTCGCCCGACGGGCCAGTGCCTCCAGCGCCATCGGCCCCTGTCCCTCGAAACTGGCATGGGCCCCCAGGCCCACCAGGAACGCACCCGCGTCGAACAAGCGGCCCGCAGAGCTACTGACCGGGGTGTTGAGTCCCGCCTGCCAGGCCTGCTGCGCCAGCCGGGTATCCACTTGCAGCCCGTCCAGGCCCGGGCAATCACGGCCCAGTTCCCAACACAGGGCGGCTGCGGCCCGCCAGGGTTCCCGCCCGGCCGTATCCCCGCCCGGCAGCCGGAAGGGCCGCAAGCTGGCGCGTCGATGCCAGCGGCCCGGTGCGCCCAGCAGTGCTTCTCCGCCCCACAGGCTGCCGTCCTCACCGTAGCCGGTTCCGTCCCAGGTGAATACCAGCATTTCGCCGGTCAGGCCGTGTTCCCCTGCCAGCGCACTGGCATGGGCCTGGTGGTGCGGCACCGCCAGGCACTCCCGACCATCGTGCTGCGCCCAGCGGGTACTCGCGTAGCCGGGATGGGCATCATGCACCAGCCGCGCCGGTTCGACGCCATGCAGGCGCGCCAGGTCCACACCGACCTGGCGAAAAACCGCGAGACTGCGAGGACTGTCCAGGTCACCAACGTGGGGAGAAAGCACCGCGCGTTCACCCCAGCCAATGGCCACGGTATTTTTCATGTGGCCGCCCACCGCCAGCAGGGGCTCAAGCAGCGCCACGGGCAGTCGGCGTTCGAGCGGCGCAAAACCGCGGCCGGGCCGCAGCAGCGCCGGGGCCCCGGCCAGCACCCGCACCACCGCATCGTCGGCGGGCCGGCGAATGGGCCGGTTGTGATGCAGGAAGGCGTCGGCTACCGCGGACAACCGCTGCTCCGCGTCGTGCGCCTCGGTAAGTACCGGCTCGCCGCTGATATTTCCCGACGTGGCCACCAGGGGCCCGCCAAAATCCGCCAGCAGCAACTCGTGCAGCGGGCTGTACGCAAGCAACAACCCCACTTCGTCGAGCCCCGGCGCAAGCGATTCGGCCAGCCGGTCCGGCTCTGCTCGCGGGCACAACACGATCGGCCGCCGAGGATCGGTGATCGCGGCAATCTCCATCGCGCCCGCGCGACTAAAGGCGCGCACCTGGTCGGCGCCGTCGTCTCCGGCCGCTGGCAGCATCACCGCCAGCGGTTTGTGCGGACGCCGTTTGCGCTCGCGCAGGCGGACAACCGCTGTCTCGTTGCGCGCGTCGCACAGCAGGTGATAACCACCGATGCCGCGCAGCGCGACAATCTTGCCGGCTGCCAGCAACGCCACGGCCGCCGCCAGTGCCGCTTCCCGATGCAGGCGCTGCCCGCCTGCGGTCAGCAACTCGAGCTGGGGTCCGCACTCCGGGCACGCCACCGGTTCGGCATGAAACCGCCGGTTCGCGGGATCGCTGTACTCTACCTGGCAGGCAGCGCACAACGGAAAATCGCGCATGCTGGTTGCCGGCCGGTCGTAGGGAAGTTCATCGATAATGGTATAGCGGGGTCCGCACTGGGTGCAGTTGATGAAGGGATAGCGATAGCGGCGATCCCCGGGGTCATGCAACTCGCGGATGCAGTCCGGGCAGGCAAAATAGTCCGGTGGCACATGGACGTCCGGGTCCTCGCAGCTGGTGCTTGCAACAATACGGAAGTCCTTCAGAACCGGTGAGGCCGCTGCGCCTTTTTCGATCAGAACCGGCCGCGCCAGGGGTGGCGCATGGTGTATCAGTCCGTCGAGAAAGGCGTCCAATAGTCCGGATTCGGCCTGGGCAAGAATCTCCACCTGGCCGGTGACATTGCGAACCCAGCCGTGCAGACCGAGGTCTGTCGCCAGGCGAAAAACAAAGGGACGAAAACCAACCCCCTGGACTTGCCCACCCAGCAGAATGCGTTGGCTCTCAGGTGCGCAGGACATCACCGACCCACCACAGGCCGATGGCCATGCTGGCGAAGCCGGCCGTGGCGCCAAGCCAGGTAGCGGCACGGGTCGCCCGGGCACCCAGGACCCGGAACAGGCCTCCCAGCCCGCCGCACACCATCATCATGGTCCCGGTACTGCCCAGACCGAAGGCCGCCACATACACCAGGTAGGCGGCAACCGAGTCCACCACCAGCGCCGGGAGCAACGCCATCACCCCGGCGGTTCCCGCCGCCCCATGCAACAGGCCAATCCATACCGGCGCATGGCTGTGACCACCGTGGCCGAGATGAAAATGCACGTGCTCGCTACCGGCATGCACGTGCCGCCAGTAGCCCAGGCGCCTGCCGGCACTGTGCAACCGAATAACCCCCAGCCCGATGAGCAGGAGTCCGGCGACCAATTCGAATCCCGTTGTCCATTCCCCGGAAAGTTGTCCGCTGGTCAACAGCAACGCCAGCCCCAGCGCCACAATCGCCAGGGTATGACCCAGCCCCCACAGCAGTCCATGACGGGCCGCCACGGACGCCGGTTCGTCCGGCTGGCGTCCGACCAGGGTGGACATGGCCGCCACGTGATCCGGATCCAGGCTGTGCAGGGCACCAAGCCCGAATCCCGCCAACAACAGCCAAAGGAGTTCGGTGCTCACGCGCTCGCCGCCACCCGGGCGCCGTGCTCGCCACGCTCACCCGCGGCCCACCAGATTCGGCAGGCGCCCTCGTCGGAAACCATGCAGGGTCCAATGGGATTCCGGGGGGTGCAGGCATTGCCGAAGATGCGGCACTGGTTGGGATAGATGCGCCCCAGCACCACGTCGGCGCACTGGCAGCCGGCTGGCATTTCGCCGGCGCGTTTGCGAGATGCGTCTTCCGCGATCGGGAAATGCTGACGCGCATCGTGGGCCGCCCATTCTGTTTTGAGACCGAAGCCGGAAGCGGGGATGGTTCCGATTCCGCGCCAGTTGGCATCGACCACGTCGAGCGTCGCAGCCAATTGCTGCCGAGCCCGTGGGTTGCCGCCTGGCTGCACCAACTCCGGGTAGCAGTTGTCCAGGAATGCGCGCCCCTCCAGTTGCTGGCGCAACACGGAGTACAGGGCGGCCAGCAGGCTGACCGGCGTGAACCCGGCCACCGCCGCGGGAATGTGGTGCTGGTCGGAAACGAACTGCCACTCCTCCGGGCCCATCACGGTGGCCACGTGTCCCGGGCACACCAGTCCCTGGAAACCGGGCGCCCCGGAGTCCAGCAACATGGCCACCGCCGGCCAGGTAAGCCGCCCGGAAAGCAGCAGGAACAGGTTCTCCGGCGGATCCTCGTGCAACATCGCTACCACCGGTGCGGTGGTGGTTTCGAACCCGGCGGCGAAGAACACCACCGGCCGGTCCGGGTTGGCGCGCGCGATGTCGCTGGCCTCGGCCGGCGAAGCGATGGGGCGCACGTCACCACCGGCGGCCCGCGCCTGCTGCAAACTGCGCACCTCCCGCTTCGGCACATTGACCGGAACCCGCAGCATGTCGCCAAACGCCACCAGGATCACCTCCTCGTCGAGGGACAGCCGGATGGCCGCGTAAACGTCTTCCTCCGGGCACACGCACACCGGGCAACCCGGCCCCGGAATCAATTCCACGTTGTCCGGCAGCAGGCGCCGCAATCCCGCCTGGGAGATGGAACGTTCGTGCCCGCCGCAAACGTTCATCACCCGCATCCGCCCCTCCAGCGGCAGCGCACGGATGCGCTCAAGCCAGGTGCGGGCGTCGGTCTGCATCGCCACCTCAGGCTTCCCGTGCCGGTAGCGCGACGGTTTCGTTGCGCGCGCGCTGCGCATCAATCCAGTCGACCCAGGCATCCAGGCCATCGCCACTACGTGCGGAGCACGGCAGTACCGGTGCCTCGCTGGCCAGCTCGCGCACGTGCCGCTCCGCCTTCTCGACCTGGAAGTCGCCCAGCACCGGCAGCAGGTCACTCTTGCTGATCAGCACCAGTTCCGCGGCGCGGAAAATAATCGGGTATTTCTCGGGTTTGTCGTCTCCCTCGGTAACCGACAACAAGGTGACGTTGGCGTGCTGGCCCAGATCGAATCCCGCCGGGCACACCAGGTTGCCGACGTTTTCGATAAACAGCAGGTCCACCGCGTCCAGGTCGAGCTGGTGCAGTGCCGTGTGCAGCATGTGCGCATCCAGGTGACAGGCACTGCCGGTCGTGATCTGGATGGCGGGCACGCCGTGCGCGCGGATGCGCTCGGCATCGTTCTCGGTTTCCAGGTCCCCTTCCACCACGGCTACCCGGTACCGTTCCGCCAGCCGCGGAAGCGTCGCTTCCAGCAATGCGGTCTTGCCCGCCCCGGGGGAAGACATCAGGTTGATGGCAAGTACGCAGTGGCGGTCGAAGTGTTCGCGATTGTGGGCTGCCTGGTGATCGTTTTCCGCCAGCAGCCCGTGTAAGACGTCCACCGCGACCGCTCCGCCGGCGGTTCGTTCCAGCCGCCCGCCTGCCTCCACCAGGTGACGGTTGCCGGGGGTCACATTGCATCCACAGGTATCACACATTTCGGGTCCCCTACCTAATTTAGGTCAACGCCACTACACCGCCAGCGCCACGCTTTCCTCGCGTAGCAATTCCACCCGTGCCAGGATCAGTTCGTCTCCACTGCAAAGACGGGTGTGGTAGTCACCACAGTGGCCGCACACCAGCCGGTTGACCCGCGCCTCCGACTCTTGCCCGCATTGCTCGCAGCGAACCCGCACCGGAAGCGAAACGGTTTCCAGCCGGGCCTCCTCCGCGACGGTTCCCGCGCGGGCGATGCTGAAGGCGCGCTCCAGTAGCGGGACTTCCACACCGGACAACGGACCCACATGGACTTCTATGCGCGCCACCCGCTGCGCGTCGTTCTCGCGGGCGACATCCGCCACCTGTTCCAGCAGCGCCTGGCAGATGGCCAGTTCATGCATCGCTCAGCTCTCCCCGACACCGACCGCCGTTACCGCCGGAGGTGCCTCCAGGGCGTCCTCCGCCGCGAGCATCGCGTCGTAGATCTCCCAGGCACTGCGGGACTCCTGCTCGCTGATGGTCTGGATGGCGTAGCCCACGTGCACCACAACGAAGTCGCCGATGGCCACCGAACCCTCCGGCAGCATAAACAGGCTTACGTCACGCTCGATACCGCGCGCCTCGCAGCGGGCGCGAAAGCCCTCCACCGATCTGACCTGCATGGGGATTCCCAGGCACATATGGCTTTCTCCGTTTTCGGCGGCATCCGCCGCGCAGTTTCGGTGTGGCCCACGCTAAGGAATAACGAGCGCGGCAACTTTGATTCAAATCAAGACATTCCGATGCCGGTACCCGCGGCTCCTCCGGTGTGCCCCCACGTTCCGGGTCATTACACCGCTGGCAGCCCGGATGAAGCTTTTTTATGTTTTAAAACCGATAGTTAGATCTATTAATTCGAATTTTTCACGAGCCGGATCCGGCCTCGCCGCACCCGGTTCCATCCCTGCAGGGGCCGGTGGGCGGGGTGTTATCTGGCCTGTGATTTGTCCGCGTTACCGCCGCGCGTTGTGCCGGACTCTGGGCCTGCGCTGCCACCGTCACGGCAGCCTTCAACCCGTAGCACGCGAGTGTCTCCATGGGGTTACACTTCCCGGTTCGCACGGACACCAAAACCGGAGGTTGGAGATGTACTCAAAACACCGTCGCCGCTCGCTCGGTGCGTGGGCGCTCATCGCCTTTCCGTTGCTCGCGCAGGCCGCTCCCCCGGTCGCGGTGCCACGCACGTCGCCGCAACTGCAGGTTGACCAGTGCATTCAAAGGCAAGTGAAATTCGTCCTGAGCAATCGCATGGCGGACAAGGTTATCGTGTCCCGCTCAGGATCATCCGCGCGGGTCCGATGGGAGGTCAGTGCTGACTACGCGGGGATCACGCGAACCCAGTTAGTGAAAGACCAGGGAACCCCCTTCAATCTTCCGGGGACCCTGGAGCCGGGCAAGGTGGTTTTCGAGGTGATCTCCGACGGAGGCACCCACGAGGAAGGCGGTTTCGCCAACCTGCATGTTTGGGCTAACAAGGGCTGCGGCGCCAAGGACCTGTATTTCAAATACCGGGTCGGGCTACCGAAGGTACCATCCGCGCACTGAACTTAACGCTCCCGATCTCCGCGAACAACGAGATAGCTGACGGCCCACTGCATCGGGTCGCCCCAGTCGCTGTCGCGGAACAGCACATTATGGTGTTCCGCGCCCAGGGTCACACCAAGACCACCGAGATGATGATCGGAGTTTCCGAACACGAACTCGAATCCCTGGAGAACCAGCGGTTCCTCCGCGGGAATCCGGGGCTGATTGAATGGTGAGGTACCGGACCGGGAACCCTCGCGCACGACGACGTCCCCGGGAATCCATGCGTACTGCAGTTTTACGTTGTAGGCACGCATGTTGCCGGGCGTAGCGGCGGGCGCGCTGGCGGCGCCGGCCACGATGCCGCCGACCGGCGGCAACACCAACCCGCCGGCTGCCACCCATGCTGCGGTCTCGGCCGCGTCGCGCAGGTCGATGCCCATGTCGTCGATCAGCCATACCTGAGCGACACGCTCACGGGGAAGCATCCGGATACCCAGCATCCGTACGTTCGCGTCGGCGCCCGCCGGGCGACGAAACTCAAATCCCGTTAGTACCAGCCTTGAACCGGCCGGACCGGCCGCAAGATCCAGGTTCATGCGACCGGACCCGGCGGCCGCGACGGTGCCGGTCTGCCCGCCCGAAAAAACCACCCACTCGGCCGTTGCGCGAAATGGGTCGCCACCATCCCGATCCGCGAACGCAAAATCCGCAAACCGATCACTGGCGAGCACCGCGATATGGTTGATCTTGTGATCGTCGCCGGGAAACAGCAGCTCGAAACTGCGCAGGCCGGCCGCAGGACCCGGAAGCCGGTTGGCGGCAACCCGCGCAGCGCCGGTGGCGCCATTCACCGAGGCGGGTGAGCGAAACCAGGTCGTAGCCGGGTGAGCGGATTCCAGATTGCGTAGGGCGGGCGCGGTGATTTCCCTTGCCGCCGAATTCGGGCCTGCCGTTGGCGGCAGGACGGCGGCTACGGACCAGCGGCAGGCCGAGATGGCATCCGATCGGGACAACCCCGTTTGGATACGATCCCGGAAACAACGGATGGTTGCCTGGTGGTCCTGGGTCCCGGCACACAGCGCAATGCCGTCCCGCCAGCCCCATGCACTGCCGGAACCGTGATCGATCCCCCGATCCATGGACATGTCAAAGCACCGCGCCGGCTCCTGGGTGTCCGCGGCCCCGGCGCACAACCGCTCAAGGTTGACCTCACTCCAGTTGGCGTGACCGCTGTAATCCCACGGCACGTTTCCCTGCAGCGTGCGCGCGCACAGCGTCGGGTCTGCCGCCGCGACGGAAGCCAGGCAAAGGGCCAGTGCCGAAGCCAGAGCCCGCCCACCGACGATTCGCACCGCCCACCGGGTCTTGCCCATTGCCGACGCCTAGCGCCCCACCGGAAGGGATTTGGAGGGCTGTTGGCCACTAAAACGGTGCAATGGCTGGCCCTGGCGCGTCAATACCACGGTGGACCCGAGATTCACACGGACCCCCAGCAAGTCCCAATTGTCCCCAGTGTCCAGCGGGTCGCGCTTGTTGCTGTGGAAACGAATCTGAACTTCGCGCACGTCCGATGCACGCCATGCCGACGGCAGAGTCAGGCGGAAAGTCCGGTCGGAATTTCGCCGCAGCTCCTGCCCGTGATTCACGTTGCGAAACAATTGCGAAGCGCCGCTCGCAGGAACCAGTGTTACGTCCACCGTACTGTTGGCGCGCAGATCGTCCCCTCCGGTGTGCAGCCACACCTCAAGGTTGCGGCTCGTGGGGCCGGTGGCCGATGTGCCACTGGCCGCAGACCGGCTGTGCAGGAAAGCACGCCCGGTGATCCGGTACTCGGCCCCGGCACCCCGGCTGACAAAATTCAGCGTCATTGAATCGGCCGGGGGGGCGCCCCACTCCGCATGCCAATCAAGCGGGTCCCCGGCCAGGGTGTAACTCCCGCCACGCGATCCGCTGCGGACACCTCGAATACCGGGCCACAGGTACACCTTGATCCCGGTGAGCTTGTCCGGGTTGAAAGTGGAGCCGAATGTCCAGTCAAAGATATCGAAGCCGAGATTGGAAACCAGGCTGTTCGCAAGTTCGGGAACGCGCTCGTTGAGACGCGCGGTAATGGCATCCGGATCCGTAATGTTGATCCCCTGAAGAATGCGGCCGCTTTCAATCTCCCGCACGAGCAGCGTCTGCAGGTGATCCTTAACCTGGTTCAACAGGTTGCGTACCGCATGCGGTGGCGTATTGTTATTGTCCAGGGCGATAATGATCGCGCCGAACAGATACGGCAGCCCGCCGGCATCCACCATCTCGATACCCTGCCACTCGGCGATACCCATCCACGAAGGAATCCGCAGCCGGTCGCCAGTGCGCATGTGGTCCCGCCCGCGCAGGGCGGAGTTGTATCGCCCTTTGCTGACCCAGTCATGGGGCTCGCTTTCAATGAGCCAGGTTCGGGTCGGCCGCTCCCGGCGACTGCTGAAACGGCTCTGGAAGGGGATCATGACAATATAAGGGCGGTCACCGCTCGCTTCCCGCTGCCGAACCACCTCCACCTGTTCAAGACTCAGGCGATACGTGTCCGCCGTCGCGGGTAACGCCATGCTAATCAGCACCAACGCCAGCCAACTGGACCAGATACCGTTTCCTGCCGCGCTCCGGTTCCCCATTGCTTCCTCCTCCATCCACTGGGCAATTCTCTGGAAAACTACTCCCAGCCAAGCTACCCGGCAAGCCTGCAGGACCAGCAGGCGCGACGGGCCGTTGCGATCGGCATCGCCAGCAGCGTCCGTGCCTGCCTCCCCGCCCCGACACTTGTAAAACCGTGACCGCCAGAGGCAGACTGCACTCTTTCGCTGGGGATCGCACGCGGCAAGCGGATCCGTCCAAGCCTGGTGGTCATGACCGCTGACCGATTATTCCCGAACCCGTGAGCCAGTCCGACACCTACCTTCGGTTTCCACGCTGCTGGTGGCTCGCCGTGTTGCTGATGTTTGGCCAGGCATCGGAGATGGCGTGGTCAGCACCTCGTGACGCCAAGCTATCCGCAGCGCTGGGCGAACTGCTGCGCACACCCGGGCCTGTCCCGGCCGTCCCTCCGAGGGCGTCCGCCGCCATCGCCGATTTTTATGCGCGGCGAAACTACCGACCGTATTGGGTACATGCCACCGGTCCCGGAGCGGCCGCGAGCGCGATGATCACGCAGCTGCGCGACGCCATCGTTGCCGATGCGCTCACGGCCGACCCGCCGCTACCGGAAGAACCGGAGGGCCGCGGACGCGGGCGCGACGCAACGGAGCTCGCTCGCCTTGAACTGGAACTCACCAACGCCTTCCGCACCTACGGCGGGCGGCTCGCCAACGGCGACGCGGAACGGCGCCGGTCCGACCGTCGCTGGCACATCCAGGCGACGCCCCTGGAGCCCCTTACGCGGCTGAAGGAACCCGCATCCGCCGCGGACATGGAGACCGTGATTGCCGGTCTGCGGCCGCCGCATTTGCCATACGCCCGCCTGCGCAAGGCCTACCAGCACTACCGTGAGCTGGTGGCGTGGGGTGGCTGGCCCTCGCTACCGTCCGGGCCGACCCTGGAATCCGGCATCGCCCACCCGCAGGTGGGCGTGTTGCGGGAGCGGCTGGCCCGTAGTGGAGACCTGCCGGCCAGCGAAATCTCGACCGGCGGCTTGTTTGACGCGACGCTGCGGGACGCGGTGCTGCGCTTCCAGCGCCGCCACGGCCTGGCGGCGGACGGCCGGGTAGGCCGGGCCACCCGCGCGGCACTGAACGTGACGGCCAGTGAACGGGCGCGACAGATCGCCAGCAACCTGGAACGCTGGCGCTGGATGCCGCGGCAACTGGGACGTCGCTATCTGCTGGTCAACGTGGCGGGCTTTCAGATCGAGGGGATCGTCGAAGACAGGACGCTGCTCGCCATGCGCGTCATCGCGGGCATGCGCAGCCGGGCCACGCCGGCCTTTTCCGGCACCCTGGACCGTTTTATCCTGAACCCGCTGTGGTATGTGCCACGCAGCATCGCGACCCGGGACCTGCTGCCCAAACAACGCAAGGATCCGGGATATCTCCCACGCAAGTCCATCCGGGTATTCGCCGACGCCGGCCGTACCCGGGAACTGGACCCCGCGGCCATCGACTGGACCCGGGTGTCCGCAGCGGATTTTCCCTATTTCCTGCGCCAGGACCCCGGGCCCGGAAACTCCCTCGGCCGCATCAAATTTCCAGTCAGCAACCCGTTCGGGATCTTCCTGCATGACACGCCAAACCCCGCCTTGTTCGAGAAACCGAATCGCGCCCTGAGCTCGGGTTGCATCCGCCTGGAAGATCCGGCCGCGGTAGCCGCGTTCGTGCGCAATGACGCGGAAAACTGGCCAGCATCGCGGATACGGGAACTGATGGACCGGGGCGAGGCACAGGTCGTACGGCTGCCCGAGAGCGTGCCGGTGTATGTCGCCTATTTCACGGCCTGGGTGGACCAACAGGACACCGTGCAGTTCCGGACCGACCTGTATGGCCGGAACGCGCGGATCGCGACCTGCGACTGTGGCAAGGACCCCGGTTGCCGGTAGGGCAAAAAAGCCGGGCCCGGCCGGGCGTTGCATTTCGGGGCGGGATTAGGGGAGAATCCGCCGCCATGTCCGAGACCCCCGATCGGAAGCCGACCATCGCGCCCGCCGAAGGCCCCTGCCTTCAGCGCCGCGCCTTCCTGCGCGGGTGCGCCGGCGCCGCCAGCCTGCTCGGGGCACCGGCCGCCGTAGCCCGGCTCGCCGCCAAAGATGTCCGGTCCCTGACTTTCGTCAATACCCACACCGCTGAACGCCTGCACGCCACCTACTGGGAACGGGGCAGGTACCTGGATGACGCGCTGGCGGAAATCAACCACGTATTGCGCGACCATCGCTCCAACGAGGTGCGGGCTATCGATCCGCAGCTGCTGGATCTGCTCCACCAGGTGCAGGGCCGGCTGCGAGTGACGAAGCCCTTCCACGTCATATCCGGCTACCGCTCTCCCGCCACCAACGCCCGCCTGCGCAAGGCCAGCAGCGGCGTGGCGAAACGCAGCCTGCACATGGAGGGTAAGGCCATCGATGTTCGGCTGCCGGGCGTGGTGTTGAAAGACCTGCGCAAGGCCGCGCTGGACCTGCGCGCCGGCGGCGTCGGCTACTACCCGCGCCCGGAATTCGTCCACCTGGATACCGGCCGGGTCCGCCACTGGTAAGCCTCGCCCACGGCGAACCCGCCGCGAAAGCCAAAACCGAAACACCTTTATTTTAAGCGCGTCGCCGCTTGGCGAAATGCACCCGCGCCAGGTGTTCCCGCTCGGCTTCATCCAGCTGGGACTCCAGCGACTTGATGCTCTGACGCAGTTCCGGCAGCAGTACGTATTCCAACGCGTTCACTCGCCGATTGGTGCGCGCGAATGCGTCCGCCAGTCGTTCCAGGTTGTTTCTGCGCGCGGCACTGGCAGCGAGCCGCGCTAAAAACCCGCGCAAGGCTTCCACCAAAACCTCCATTTCCACCGACCGGCCCCATACCGCTTCCTCCGCCACCGGCGGCGTGCCGGCCTGCGGTCGGCCTTCAACCTGGCGGGCGCCGAAAACCCGGGTCTCCTGCCAGGCGCCCCGGGGAGTGGCCGGGCGAGTGTCGCTCCGCGCCGCAAGGCCCTGCTGGCCATGCCGCAACAACGCAAGCCGCATGGCCTCCGCGCAGCCCTTCCAGTCCGGCCGCAATTCCTGCCACTCCCGTTCGCAATCACGGATCAGATCCATCATGTGGTGCGCCAGAAGGTCCCGTTGTTCCTCGAGAATCTGGCGCGCCTGAGTTACCAGGACGCGTTCCTCGCGCCGTTCCAGCAGCGCCGCCTTACTCAGTTCGGTTGGCACGCCGACTCCGGATCTGTCGTTCGATCTGCTCGTCACTCAGCCGGAGCAAAACTTCCTCCGGCAGCGCCGCGAGCAGTTGCCACGCGATATCCATACTGTGTTCCAGGCTTCGGCGCTCGCTACCCTGGTGCAAAAATCGCTCCTCCATGCGCGTCCCGAAACCCAGCACGATGCGATCACTGGGTGAAAGGCCCTCTTCCCCTACTACCGACGAAAGCAGGCGCAACCGCTGCGCCTGGGCGTAAACCGTGTATAGCTGCCGGGCCAGCGCCGGATGGTCGGCATGGGTGCGCCCGTTTCCGATTCCTTCCGGCATCAGGCGGGACAGGCAGGGCAGCAGGTCGATGGCCGGGAAAACGCCGCGCCGATCCAGGTCCCGCCCGAGAACAATCTGTCCTTCGGTGATGTAGCCGGACAGGTCCGGGATCGGATGGGTAATGTCATCACCGGGCATCGTCAGGATTGGCAATTGCGTTACCGACCCCGCGCGCCCGCGAATCCGCCCGGCACGTTCGTAGATTGCAGCCAGGTCCGAGTACATGTATCCGGGATACCCCTTGCGGGACGGAATCTCTTCGTGGCTGGTAGACACCTCGCGGAGTGCCTCGCAGTAGTTCGTCATATCGGTAAGGATCACCAATACGTGGCGATCCTCGGAATAGGCGAGGTACTCGGCGCAGGTCAGCGCAACCCGCGGCGTAAGCAGTCGTTCCGTGCCGGGATCGCTGGCCAGGTTGAGAAACAGTGCAATGTGTTCCAGTGCGCCGTAGTCGTCCATTTCTCGGCGAAATCGCTCCGCGGTATCAAAGGTAACGCCAATCGCGGCGAACACGACCGCGAACTGTTCATTCTGGTCGCCACGAAGACGAACAAAGCGAGCGATGGTGGATGCCAGGCGATCATGGGCGAGCCCGCTGCCGGAAAAGATCGGAAGCTTCTGGCCTCGCACCAGGGAATTCATGACATCGATGGCGGAGATCCCGGTCTCGATAAACTCGCTGGGCACCTCGCGCCGCGCCGGGTTGATCGCCAGCCCGTCGATGCGTTGCCGATCCCGCGCGACAATGCGCGGCCCGCCATCGATCGGCTGGCCGGACCCGCCAAAGACCCGGCCCAGCATGCGAGGGCCCACATCCATCTCCACCGGCTCACCCAGGAAGCGTATGCGGGTTTCATCCAGCGACAATCCGTCGAGCCCCTGGAACACCTCAATCACGGCGTTGTCCGCATCGATGGCAACCACCCGACCCAGTCGCGCCTGATCGTTGACATCAAGCACCTCGACACTTTCGTACAACCCCACGCCCCGGGTGTTGCGCGCAAACAGAAGCGGTCCGCGCATGGCCTCGATTCCGGTATGCAGCAAGCGGTCCTGTAACCGGGGTTCAGGCACTTTCCACCTCCGCCGGTAACTCCAACCCGGCGATCGCGATGTCGATCTCTGCCTGCAACGCACGAAAAGACTCCGGATCGTCGCCGGCGATGTCCTCGCCCATCCGCTGCAGCTTGCGAACCACTGGCAGAGTGAGCAGCGCATCGGGATCGATTCCCCGTGCCACCGCGGCTTCCGCCTGGTCAAAAAAGTGACACAGGACCCGCAACATAGCGACCTGCTTGCGCGGCGCGCAAAACGCATCCTGCTCCGAGTAGGCGTTCTGCCGGAGAATGGCCTCCGTGCCGATCTCGGCACAGGCCAGCACCAGGCGCTGTTCCGCCGGGAGCGCATCGCGGCCGACAATCTTGGCCATGCGTTCCAGTTTCGCCTGTTTTTCCAGAAGGCGAAGCAAGCGATCCCGCCGCTCCCTCCAATGCAGATCATCACGGTCCTGCCACCAGCGTTCCAGCTGGTCCACATAGCCGGAATAGCTTTGCAGTGGATGTACCGCCGGGTAGAAACGTGCCTGGGCACGCTCCCGATCCAACGCCCAGAAACAGCGCGCGAAGCGGCGTGCGTGGGCGGACACCGGCTCGGAGAAATCACCGCCTGGCGGCGAGACGGCGCCAACCACGGTCACCGACGCCTCGGCACCCGCCAGCGTCGTCACCCTGCCGGCTCGCTCAAAAAACTCCGCCAGGCGACTGGGCAGATAGGCCGGATACCCCTCCTCCGCCGGCAATTCTTCCAGGCGGCCGGAGATTTCCCGCAACGCCTCGGCCCAGCGCGAAATGGAATCTGCCAGCACCGCTACGTGGTAGCCCTGGTCGCGGAAGTACTCGGCAATGCTGATGCCGGTGTAGATGGATGCCTCGCGAGCGGCAACCGGCATGTTTGATGTATTGGCGATCACTACGGTTCGCTCCATCAGCGGGCGACCATTTCGCGGGTCCGTCAACCCGGGAAATTCCGTCAGGATGCTGGCCATCTCATTGCCGCGCTCGCCGCAACCGATGTAAAGAATAATGTCCGCATCGCACCATTTGGCCAGGGTCTGCTGCAGGATCGTTTTTCCGGTGCCAAAGCCTCCCGGCAAAGTCGCCGCACCACCCTTGCCCACCGGAAACAGCGTATCCAGTATCCGTTGCCCGGTAACCAGGGGTATGGCCGGTGCGAAGCGTTCGCCTACCGGCGCCGGTGCACGGATGGGGGCACGCCGAAGCAGCGCGATTTCCTGGACGATCCCATCCGGGCTACGGGTACGCGCTACCGGTTCCTCGATCCGGTATTCGCCCTCCTCCGCAATCCACTCCAGGGTACCCGCGGCGGCGGCTGGCACCAGAACCCGGTTCACGATCCCCACCGTCTCCTGCACTTCGCCGATAACGGCTCCCACCGGCACGGCTAGTCCCGCTTCCAGCACCGGGCGAAACGCCCAGGCCCGTTCCCGGTCCAGCGGTGGCACCGAAAGCCCTACCGGCACCAGGTCGCCATACAACTCGCCCAGCGCCCGCAGTGGGCGCTGGATGCCATCGAACAACTGGCCGAGCAATCCGGGGCCCAATTCCACCACCAGGCCGGTACCGAGACCTTGAACCAGGTCGCCGGGCCGAAGGCCGGTGGTGTCTTCAAAAACCTGCACCGTAACGCTGTCGTCCCGAAGCGCGATGACCTCGCCGACCAGGCGCGCTGCCCCTACGTGCACCGCCTCCTTGATGTGAAACGATCCCTGCCGCCGGGCGCGCAACACCGGACCGTTGATCCAGGTTACCGTCGCCTCAGCCATCCGCACCCTCCATCCAGCCATCCAGTACCCCGGCGATTCGTTGCTCGCTGAGCGGGCAGTGCGCCGCGAGACGGGCATCCAGAATCCACTCGCCGAAGCGAGCCACCAACCCGGCGGAAAGATCCGTGTCCATCCGAAACTGCGGCATTTCCGGAAACTCCTGTTTCAGGCGCGCGAGGGTCCCAGGCAAGCCGCCTTGCCCGATGCGAATGCTCAATTCCTCGCCAGCAGCAAGTTCCCGGGCACGTTCTACCCAATACCGACACCAGCTCCACTGGCTATCCGGGTCGGCCCAGGCGGCGCGCGCCCGTTCCATCAACCGCTGCACCGCCACGTCACTTTTTGCTCCCACCAGTTGCCAGGACCGTCGGCGCGCCACCGCACGGGCGCGGGACACCTTTCGATCATGCCGATGGAGCAGGCGCGCTCGTGCGTGCTCCGCCTGTTCCCGATGCGCGGAGGTGGAACGGCTGTATGCGGCCAGACGGACTTCGCGGCTTTGTAACGCAAGTTGCGCGGCCACCTCCGCCAGCTCGGCATCGCGATCCAGATCGATCTGGTCCAGGAAGGTACGGGCCTGCTCGTTGCCGTTTTCATTCATCACCCTTGTTCTCCTGTGCGGCCGCCAGGCCGAGTAGGCGACGGGCGCGACGAACCACGGGATCGCTGCGTGACAGTTCGCCTGTCAAAACGGGAATCACGATCACTGGTGGCAGCGGCGCCTCGCTCAGGCTTTGCTGCACCAGCGAACCGAGTTGCCGCGCAACCACAGCATCCAGCACCACCAGGTCACTGGCGCTGCGCGCCCGGAAAAAGGCGCTGTCCATGCCGCCTGCCGTGTCAAATTTCTGTACACCAACCACGCCGAGGGCCGCAGCGATGCCCGCATCTCCAATGAACCCGATACGCATGACGGCTCAGACCAGGCGATTGAGAATCATGATGGAGATAATCAATCCGTAAATCGCGATACCTTCGGCCAGGCCCACGAACACCAGGGCGCGGCCGAAGCTCTCGGGCTTCTCGGCCAGGGCTCCCACCGCCGCGGCACCAACACCGGCCACCGCAAAGCCCGCACCCAGCGACGACAACCCGGTCGCCAGGGCTGCCGCCAGGTAGCCCCACTTGATGACCTCCGGATCGAGGCCGGAGCCGCCGCCGGCGGCCAGCGCCGGACCCGGGAAAAAACCCAGGGTCAACCAGGTCAGGGTGGCGATGCCGGCGGGCAATAGGACGGCGGCCGCGAGCAGCTTCAGTTTTTTTCGCAACATGGTGATCACTCTCCAGCGAAGCATTTTCGATTCAGGCAGCGACAGCTCATGCCGTGCCCACCTGCACCGATTCGGGTGGAAGTAACGGACGGAACGGGCGCCCCCCGGTGTGCAGGAAACGCCGAAAAAATTCGAACAGCACCAGACGGGTTGTCTGGATGGAAACCACCAGTCCTTCGAGAGCAGTGACAAACAGGTTTCCCAACACCAGTGTCAGCAACTGCAAGGAAAGGGCGTCGCTCATGCCCGCCAGCGAAATCACCGCGGACGACAGGCCGGCATGGGCGAGTGCAAAGGCCCCCACACGCACGAACGACAGCGTATTAATGAGCAACTGGAAAATGTCCTCGAGCAGGCCTGCCAAAAGGTCCCCGACGGACGCCAGCCGCTGGCCGAAGGAACCGCCTCCGGCAAACCGCAAGCCCACACCCACCAGCAAGGCGGCAACCACCACGGCGATTCCAAGCGGCACGCTGGCAATGGCCACGAGGATTCCAATATAAGTGCCTGCAGACGGCAATTCTTCCCGCCACCAGCCCGCCAGGGCCCGGTTCCACCAGGACTGCAACACCGCAAGCGCAATTCCGGTCAGCATCAGACCGACTCCGAACACCAACGGCACAGCGAGTATTAGCAGTGGGTCCTCCATCGGGTGAACCCACAGCGGCGCCAACCAGTGCTCGTTGCTGAACACCGACCCGAACAGGAAACCAAAGGCCATGCTCGAAACACCGGCGGGAATCAGCAGTCCGAGCACCGGAACCCGGCGCCGTAATGCCCAGCCGGTCAGCAGCAGCAACAGTCCATGCCCCACATCACCGAACATGTAGCCAAACATCAGCGGCATAACGATGGCCAGCAACGGACTCGGGTCGGCAGCGTCTACCCCCGGCAAACCGAAGGCGCGCACAAACACCTCGAATGGCCGACTCCAGCGCGGATTGCGCAACACCACGGGCGGCTGACCGCCTTCCACGGGCTGGACGTGACGCGCCAGGAACGGCAAGCCGCTGCGTTCCAGGCCCTGGACCAGTTGCCGGTAGCGATCCGCCGGTACCCAGCCCGTCAGCAACAGAAAATGGGCGCCGCTCCAGGAACTCGCCAGCGCCTGGGCGAGCCATGCATGCCATTCCGCAATCCAGCGCAACCCGGCAGCATCGTGCCGGGTATTTAGCTCGGCGACGCGCGCACGGATCTCCCCGCACTCCCTCGCAAGCGCTGCCAACCGCTCCTGCAACTGCCTTCGCGCCGCCGGTGGCTGGCCCTGCAGCCAACCGGGTACCACGGCGAATTGCCACCGACGGCCGTGCAGCCGGCTTTCCACATCCGCGTAGTCCGCCGCCGGCACCAGGCCCAGCGCAACCTGGGTCTGCGTTTCCTTCTCCGCTGCGTCGAAATAGCGAACCTCGCTGCCCGCTGGCATCAAACCCTTCAGATTTTCACGAGGCCCTTCCCGGAGCGCAAGAAATGCCCGCCAGGGTCGGACATCCTCGCGCGCCAGGTACGATAGATCCAAGCCGTCATCAGACACCGCCGCCAGGCAGCGGGCGAGGTGTTCCAGACGATCCTGTTCGGCACGACGGGTCCGCATAGCCTCGCGCAATGGCTGGATGTCGCGCGCCCAGCCCTGCAGGGCAGCCAGGGTATCGGATGGCTCGGGGTGCGTGGTCGCCGCAACCTCGCTGGCCGATCTGCGCAGGCGTGGCGGCGGCAACACGTCACGATAGCGGGTCATCAGCGCGATTGCCGCCTCCGTGCTGGCCCGCGCGGGCGCGACGCTGATTTCCTCGAACGGAAGCTCCAGCGACTCCTGGCGTTCCAGTTCCATCAGTTGCGAACGGGCCAGCGTTTCCAGTACGGCACCTGCGTCTTCGCGACGGACCAGGATTTCGGTCCACAATGTCGGGCGTGGTCGCAACATCTCATTCGGTCCCGAGCAGTCGTGCGTCCAGCGGCCAGCCAGCCTGGCGCGCCAACACCAGCGCACGCATGCGCTCCAGTTGTATTGCTTCCAACAAACCATAGGCCAGCACAAAGGCGGCATGGAACGGGTGCCCGAACAACAGAAGCCCGCGCAGGCGGTGCTCCAGTTGCGTGCGCAACTGCCATTGCATCCAGCGTCCCTGGTCCGGGTGTCGCGCATGTTGTTGTTCACCCGCCCGCGCAACGGCTCGCAAGTGGTCCGTGATATCCCGCCGCAATCGCCGAAGCATTTCCTGTTCCTGGCCCGCCGTTGCAGGCAGTCGCCGCAGCAATCCGCGCCACCATTGAATTTCTATCGTTCCATCCACGGTGCCTGCTGGCGCAGAATCGATGACCGGCAGTCGCTGCAGCCAGCGTGTCACTTCCCGCCAGGGGGGCGGCAACAGGCCGCCCAGCCAACGAACAAAATGGCGACCGCGGGTGACCAGGTGTGGCTGGATTTGTTCCACCGCTGGCGCACTTCCCAGCCCGTCGAGCCAGAAATCCAGGCCGCTCAGTCGCATGCGCTCCAGCAGGTGGGCCAGATCGTCCGCCTCCAGAAAATGCAACCACTGGGCGTGTCCCGGCATGCGTCCGAGTCGTGCCCGCACCCGGGCCTGGGCCGCCGCGTAGGCCAGTACCGCGCCAATCACCGGCGTCTTGCCTCGCGCCCTTTTTGCATGCGCTGGTTGCTTCGCCTAGAGTCTCGCGCATGCGGGTACTGGTCATGGGAATCGGCAACACGCTGCTCACCGACGAGGGCGCAGGAGTGCATGTGCTTGAGTACCTGCGGGAGCATCATCCCGACCTTCCGGACGTGGAATACCTGGATGGCGGCACCCTCAGCTTTACCCTGGCTGGACCCATCGAAGACGCCGACGCGTGGATCGTGATTGATGCCGCGCAACTGCAGGCGGACCCGGGCGCCATTCGCCACTTTGTTGGCACCGAAATGGATCATTTTCTCGGCACTACCAAACGTTCCGTGCACGAAGTCGGGTTGGTGGACCTTATGGATATCGCCCGCCTGACCGGGCACCTGCCGGAGCGGCGGGCACTGGTGGGAATCCAGCCGGCGGAGATGGGCTGGGGGGACAAGCCCTCCCCGAGGGTAGCCGCCGCCATCCCCGCCGCCGCCGCACG
This sequence comes from Gammaproteobacteria bacterium, assembly GCA_022340345.1. GTDB lineage: Bacteria > Pseudomonadota > Gammaproteobacteria > HyVt-429 > HyVt-429 > JAJDOE01. Next base: position 24,074 of record JAJDOE010000078.1, on the reverse strand, counting down.
AGTGCTTGAGGTCTTGCATAGCTGGGGTACAGCCTAAAGACCTCTACCCCGGGCGGATTTGATCCGGATCAAAGCCGGATCGGAATCTCCGGCCTACCGTGGCGGCAACTACCTGAGCCCTGCGGAATTTCGCCGATGACCACACCTGCCGAGCCTGTTGACCAGCCCGAACGCTGCGTCACCCACGCCAATGCCGTCCCGCTGCTCGCCGAGATTCGCCACGCCCTCGAACGCCTGACCAAAACCGGCGAGGGCACCGTCATCGACCTGTTGTCGGTACCGATGACCGGCAACGACCTCTCCGATCTGGCCAGTGCATTGGGCAGCGGTGAGGTGGAGGCGCGCCTGGACGCGCTGGGGCCAAGCCTGGTTCGCGAAACCGCCTACCCGGGCGTCTGGTGGGTCGAGCATTTCAATGCCGGCCAGCAGACTATCGCACGACACATCGAAGTCACGCCGGTGCCGGAGATTCTGCGCGCCGACCCACGGGCGCTGGAAGAATCTGCCGCCCGCCTGGCGCGCCAGCTCGATGACCTGGCCCGTTCGACCGACCCGGCGAAAACCCAACCTGCGACATCAACAATTCAGGGAGACTCTCATGGCCAAGCCATCCACTCTCGGTGAACACCTCGCCCAACAGGGAGTCAGCCGCCGCGGATTCCTGAAATTCTGTACCGCAACCGCCTCCCTCATGGCGCTGCCTCCGGCCATGATCCCCATGGTGGCGCGGGCCCTGGAAGCGGCGAGACGCCCGTCAGTGATCTGGCTTTCCTTCCAGGAATGCACGGGTTGCACCGAGTCACTTACCCGCTCCCACAATCCGACGGTGGAGGGCCTGATTTTCAACGCCATTTCCCTCGACTACCACCACACGCTGCAAGCCGCCGCCGGTGAAGCCGCCGAACACGCCCGCGAAACGGCGATGAAGGAAAACGCAGGCAAGTACCTGCTGGTGGTGGACGGCGCCATCCCAATGAAAGACGGTGGTGTGTATTCGACCATTGCCGGCGTGTCCAATTACGACATGCTGGTGGAGACCGCGCGCAATGCCGCCGCGGTAGTCGCGGTAGGAAGTTGCGCCGCCTTCGGTGGCATACCCAAAGCAAATCCGAACCCCACCGGGGCGGTGCCGGTCACCGATATCGTCACCGACAAGCCCGTGATCAACGTTTCCGGCTGCCCCCCGATTCCGACCGTTATTACCGGGGTACTGGCCCATTTCCTGACTTTCGGAAAGCTTCCGGAACTGGATGCCTACAACCGGCCGCGCATGTTCTACGGCGACTCCATTCATGACCGTTGCTATCGCCGGCCATTCTATGACCAGGGAAAATTCGCCGAGACCTTCGATGACGAGGGGGCCCGCGAGGGTTGGTGCCTGTACAAGCTCGGCTGCAAGGGGCCCACTACCTACAACGCCTGCGCCACCGTGAAGTGGAATGGCGGAATCAGCTTCCCGATCCAGTCCGGTCACGGCTGCCTTGGCTGCTCCGAACCGGACTTCTGGGATGCGGGCGACTTCTACAAGGCGCTTTCCACGCCACGCAAACCGGTGGGCGACTGGGCCACCCTGGGTCTGGCCGCCGGCGCAGTCGCCGGTGCGGCCGCCGGCCTGAGCGCACGGGCCACGCGCAATCGTGCCCGCACCCGGCGCGAACCCGTAACGGTTGACGATCTTAAAGAGGAGGTCTGAACATGACATCCGTCGAACTCCTGAACTGGGTGCGCGGCCCCGGCCTGCAAATTGCGTTTTTCCTGTTCGTGTTCGGGCTGGTGGTGCGCTTTCTGGAAATGTTCCTGCTCGGGCGCAAGACCGACCTGTCTCCGGCGCGTGGCAGCGCGTTTCGTGGCGCCTTGCGCACCATCTACTCGCGCAGCCTGTTGCCACCTGGGGAAATGAGTCGGCGCGAGGCCTTCGTACACGTCGCGGGCTGGACCTTTCACCTCGGTTTTCTGCTGACCCTGTTCTTCTACGGGCCGCACATCGTGCTCTTCGAGGACCTGCTGGGCCTGAGCTGGCCGGCGTTACCCAATGGCATCATCGATATCCTGGCGATCGCCGCCATCGTCGCTCTGGTCGCGTTACTCATCAACCGCTTCACCGACCCGGTGCGGCGCATGCTCGGCGGCCTCAACGACTACGTGGCCTGGACGGCAACTTTCTTGCCGCTGGCCACCGGTTTCCTCGCCGTCAAACGACTGTTCCTGCCGTACAACGACATGTTGATGCTGCACATCCTCAGCGTCGAGCTGTTGCTGATACTGCTGCCATTTACCAAGCTGATCCACGCTGTGACTTTCCTGGTCTCGCGGGGCTACAACGGGGCCATCGCAGGGCACAAAGGAGTGCAGGCATGAGCAATTCCATCGAAAAAGCCACCAATGCGCTGACGGCGGTCATTGATGCCCCCATCGCGTCGTTCTTCAACAGCTGCGTGCACTGCGGACTGTGCGCGGATGCCTGCCTGTTCTACACCGAAACCGGCGATCCGAAATACACGCCCATCCACAAGGTGGAGCCTCTGCGTCGCCTTTGGAAGCAGAAATTTACCTTCTGGGGCCGGATCGCAAGCCTGCTGGGCATGAGCAAACCGCTGACCAACGCAGAGCTCGAGGAATGGGAGACGCTGGTATACGACAGCTGCACCCTGTGCGGGCGCTGTTCGATGATCTGCCCGATGGGTAACGACATCACCTACATGATTCGCAAGCAGCGCGAGGGCTTCGTGGCCGCCGGACGAGCTCCTGAAGGCCTCAAGGGCGCGACCGAGCGGGCGGTGGAGAAAGGCAGCCCGATGGGCGACCTGACCGCCGCGTTCGCTGCCAAGGTCAAGGCTACGGAGGCGGAAACCGGCCTCAAGATTCCGGTAGATGTGCAGGGCGCGGATTACATGATGCTGCTGTCGTCCATGGAACTGGTGCAGTTCAGCGAAATCATCGGTGCGGTCGGCAAGATTTTTCACAAGGCGAACGTCAGCTGGACCCTGTCGACGGATTGCTTCGAGGCAACCAATGCGGGGATTCAGATTGGCTCCTCGGACCTGGCAGGCATCCTGGTCCAGCGCATCGTGGACGCCGCCGAGAAACTGGGCGTCAAGTATGTGATCAGCCCGGAATGCGGCCACGCATACACGGCGTTGCGCTGGGAGGGACCCAACCTGATCGGACGCGCCTACCCCTTCCAGGTCATCCACCTGCTCGAGTTGCTGGACGAGTTGCGGGCGGATGGGCGCCTGAAGACCGAAGGCGTCGATGAAACGCCCCTCACCTTTCACGACCCCTGCCAGATCGTGCGTCGTGGCGGCGTCATCGAACAGCCAAGGCGGCTACTCAACATGGTCGCACCCAACTTCCAGGAGATGACCGACCACGGCAAATGGGGATGGTGTTGCGGCGGTGGCGGTGGCGTGAGCTCAAACGAACGCGCCGAGCCCCTGCGGCTGAAGGTTTTTTCACGCAAGAAAAAGCAACTTGATGCGCTCGGCGTTAGCAAGCTGGTTACGGCCTGCGCCAACTGCCGCAACATGCTCGAGGAAGGACTCGAACACAACCATATGGAGATGGAAGTCGTGGGCCTGAGCGAACTGATCGCCGCACATCTGGCGGACTGACCAAGAATTAAGGGAATCAAACCATGAACGAACGCGTTGTAGTTGACCCGATCACCCGTATCGAGGGCCACCTGCGCATCGAGGCGCAGACGGACTCCGCGGGCGTAATCACGGACGCCTATTCCTCCGGCACCATGGTGCGCGGTATCGAGATCATCCTGCGAGGACGCGACCCCCGCGACGCTTGGGCATTCGCCCAGCGCATCTGTGGTGTTTGCACCCTGGTGCATGGCATCGCCTCGGTACGCGCGGTGGAAGATGCCCTCAAGTACGAGATTCCGCCCAACGCGCAGTTGATCCGCAATCTCATGATTGGCGCCCAGTACGTGCATGACCACGTCATGCACTTCTACCACCTGCATGCCCTGGACTGGGTGGACGTGGTGTCCGCGCTGAGCGCCGACCCCAAGGCAACCTCGGAACTGGCCCAGTCCATCAGCAGCTATCCCAAATCGTCACCGGGATATTTCGCCGATACCCGTAAGAAGCTGAAGACCTTCGTGGAACAGGGGCAACTGGGGATCTTTGCCAATGGCTACTGGGGCCATCCGGCCTACAAGCTGCCGCCAGAGGCCAATCTCATGGCGGTGGCCCATTACCTGGAGGCGCTGGAATGGCAACGCGAGGTCGCAACGCTGCATGCGATTCTCGGCGGCAAGAATCCACACCCGAATTTTGTCGTCGGCGGCGTGCCCACGGCGATCAGCGCGGGGGGAAGCACCTCCGCGACGGGCGCCGGCGCGACCTCTCTTAACCAGGTCGGCCTGGGACAAATCAAGAACGTGATCGATTCCATGAATACCTTCGTGGAGCAGGTCTACATCCCGGATACGCTTGCCATTGCAGGCTTCTACAAGGACTGGGCCGCCCAGGGCGAAGGTACCGGCAATTTCCTGTGCTACGGCGATTTCCCCACCGATACCAGCGGGGACCCGGACAAGCTGCTGCTCCCACGCGGCGTGATCCTGGACCGTGATATCAGTCGCATTCACGAGGTGGACCTGGACGACCCCAGCCAGATTCAGGAGTTCGTGTCACACTCCTGGTACGACTACAGCGGCGGCAAGGAGCAGGGATTACACCCCTACGATGGTGAGACCAACCTCAACTACACCGGTCCCAAGCCACCCTACAAACACCTGGACGTGGACCAATCCTACTCGTGGCTGAAATCACCGCGATGGAAGGGCAAGGCCATGGAAGTCGGGCCGCTGGCTCGGATGCTGATGCTGTATGGCACCGGTCACGAACAGGCGAAGTCGCTGGTGGATTTCACCCTGAAGACGCTGGACGTTCCGATCACCGCCCTGTTTTCCACTCTCGGGCGTACCGCGGCCCGCACCCTGGAGACCAAGGTAATTGCCGACACGATGCAGGGCTGGTACGACCAGCTGGTGGCCAACATCAAGGCTGGCGATGTGCGCACCTTCAACGAGACCCAGTGGGATCCGGCAACCTGGCCCGCCGAAGCGCGCGGCGCGGGTTTCATGGAGGCGCCCCGCGGTGGGCTGGCCCACTGGATCGTCATCAAAAACGAGCGCATCGACAACTACCAGGCGGTGGTGCCGAGCACGTGGAACGCGGGTCCGCGGGACCCGGCCGGCGTCCCCGGCCCCTACGAGGCAGCGCTGAAGGGTCACAAGCTGCACGACCCCAAGCAGCCCATCGAAGTGCTGCGCACCATTCACAGTTTCGATCCATGCATCGCCTGCGCGGTGCATGTTACCGACCCGGACGGCGAGGAACTGATCCAGGTCAAGGCGCGCTGACCAATGGCCGACACCATCGGCACGGTACTCGCCGCCCAGGAGAAAGCGCGGGCGACGGTGGCCACCGCCCGGGAAGCGGCCCGCCAGCAACTGGCGGAGCAGCACGCCCGGGCTCAGGTCATCGTCGAGCGCAACGCGGGGCGCAGCCTGCGCGCGATCCGTGCCTTCGAAAAGCGCAAGGGCCGCGAACTGCAGCAGGAAATTGCGGGTGTCGAGCGTCACGCGCTGGAACGCGAAAAGCGGTTCCTGGCCACCTGCGAGCAGCAACTGGAACAACTGGTGGATCAAGCGTTCCAGGAATTCTGGCCCCGATCCTGAGCAGGAACGCCCGGTAACGGCGCCGTGCCGACGCCGCTATTCATTCAGCGCCTGCGGGAGACCTGGCGACGGCCGGACGGCCAACCCGCCGGGCTGATCGAGACGCATATTTCCTGGGTATTGCTGAGCGGCGAATACGCTTTCAAGATCAAGAAACCCGTAGATCTCGGGTTTCTGAATTTTCATTCCCTTCCGGACCGACACCGTTTCTGCCTGGCGGAACTGGAGCTCAACCGGCGCCTGGCGCCGGAGCTCTACCTGGACGTGGTTCCGATTGCCGGCACTCCCCAACAGCCTCGGCCGGGCGGCGACGGCGCGCCTTTCGAATTTGCCGTGCAAATGCAGGAGTTCCCCCAGGCCGACCAGGCGGACCAGGCCCTGGCTGCCGGACGACTTGGCAGCCGGCACTTCAATGATCTCGCCGTGCGCCTAGCGGACTTTCATGAACGGGCGGCGCGGCAACCGCCGGAAATCACGCTCGGCACGCCCGAAGCGGTTTGGAAACCGGCCAGCAACAACTTCGACGCATTGCTGGATTGTGCGGCCGACGCAAGGGAAACGACGCTCCTGCAAGGCCTGGCGGAATGGAGCCGCACAAGCCATACGAAACTCCAACTGGTTTTCGCATCCCGCAGGCAGGATGGTTTCGTGCGCGAGTGCCACGGCGATCTGCATCTTGCCAACCTGGTTCTGCGCAACGACCAACTCATCCCCTTCGATTGCATTGAGTTCAATGATGCCTTGCGCTGGATCGATATCATGAGCGACGCCGCCTTCCTGGTGATGGACCTGGCCGTCCACGGCCGCGATGACCTGGCCTGGTGCTTTCTGAATGCGGACCTGGAGACCAGCGGCGACTATGCCGGCCTGGCAGTGCTGCCCTGGTACCTGGTGTACCGCGCACTGGTCCGTGCCAAGGTCGCCTGCATCCGCGCGCGCCAGGCAGACGCTGGTGCGCAGGATCGGGACACCGCGCTCCGCGACTACCACGCCCACCTGGACATTGCCACGCGATTTGCCTCTCCCCACGCCGGCGCCTGCCTGATCATCACTCACGGCCTTTCGGGGTCTGGAAAGACGACCCGTTCCGGCGCGTGGATCGAGCGCCACGGTGGAGTCCGGGTACGCTCGGACGTGGAGCGCAAGCGGCTGCACGGAGTAACCGCCGATGCCCGCACAAAATCCGCGCCGGGCGGAGGCATTTACACGCCGCAGGCAAACCGTGCGACCTATGATCGTCTCGCGCAACTCGCCGACGCTATTGTCTCCGCGGGCTTCACGGCGATTGTGGACGCCGCGTTTCTGAAACGGCCGGAAAGGGACCGGTTCCGTGCACTGGCGGACCGGCTCGGGGTTCCCTTCCACATCCTCGCCTGCGAGGCACCGGTGGACGAATTGCGAAAACGAATTGCACATCGCGCGGCGCAGGGGAAAGATCCTTCCGAGGCCAATTTCCAGGTCCTGGATCGGCAATTGGCGGCCCTCGACCCCCTGGAACCGCAGGAAAAATGCCTCCGCCTGCCCGTGGAAGGGTGAATCGGGACGCGCCGTAACGGTGCATCCACATCCAGCCTTGCCTCCTTGTGAGGCAAGCCCTGACGGTGGCCTCCTGTTTTCGCACCAAGGCCGCATCGACCCCGCTGGCACGCTACTTGCTCTTGTTTCCGGATGCGCATCCGGAGATTGGCATGAAGACCTACACATCCCTGCACGACTACCTGGAGCAACTTCGGAAATCCATTGCCCCCCTGGATACCGGCCAGGTGGCGGATTACATACCGGAACTGGCCAAGGCCGACCCCGACCGGTTTGGCATCGCGGTGGTCACCGTCGACGGTCACGTCTACCAATCCGGCGATGCACGCCTGCCGTTCAGCATCCAGTCAATCTCCAAGGCATTCACCTACGGCATCGCCCTGGAAGACAAGGGCCATGAAGAAGTTGCCCGCCGAATCAACGTGGAACCCTCCGGGGAGGCGTTCAACTCCATCAGCCTGGAGCCGGAGACCGGGCGCCCGCTGAACCCCATGATCAATTCCGGCGCCATCGTTGCCACCAGCCTGGTGGATGGTGAGAACGGGGACGCCAAATTGCAGCGAATTCTCGAAAAGTTCGCCTTGTTCGCTGGTCGCCCGCTGGAAGTACACCAGGACATCTACGAATCGGAACGGACCACGGGTCACCGCAATCGGGCGATCGCCCACCTGCTGCGCACCTACGACATTCTGGAGGATGACCCGGAACCGGTGCTGGACGCCTATTTTCGCCAGTGTTCGATTCTCGTCACCACCCGCGACCTGGCGGTCATGGGCGCCACCCTGGCCAACGACGGCGTCAACCCGATTACCGGCGTACGCGCCCTGGAGGCAAAGAGGGTTTCCAGCGTGCTCTCGGTAATGGCCACTTGCGGCATGTATGACTACTCCGGCAACTGGATCCACCGGGTAGGCATGCCCGCCAAAAGTGGTGTCGGTGGCGGATTGCTGGCGGTTCTGCCGGGGCAACTCGCGGTTGCGGTCTTCTCACCGCGGCTGGATGCCAAAGGTAACAGCGTGCGCGGAATCGCCACCTGCGAGGCGCTGTCTTCGGAATTCGGCCTGCACATGTTGCGCGTGACTCGCGTAACCACCGCAAGCGTGGTTCGTGCCAGCTATACCGGTGCCACGGTGCGCTCCAAGATCAATCGCGACGAGACTAGCAACGAACTGCTGGACGAAGCGGGACACCAGGTACAGGTAATCGAACTGACGGGGGAACTGCGTTTTGTATCGGCGGAGATTGTTACCGCGACGGTGGTAGAACGAATGCAGGGGTGCGACTACCTGATTCTCGACATGGAAAGGGTGACGTCCATAGACCAATCGGCGCTGGCGCTACTGACCGAACTGGTTGCGACCCTGGCCGCGGAGAAAAAGCTGATCCTTCTGACCGGCACCGAGAACCACTACACCTTCCGTCGACGGATGAAACACCGTTTTCACAACCACGAAAACCCACCGAATCTTGCCTTCGCGGACGTGGATCGTGCCCTGGAATACGCCGAAGACCGCCTGCTGGGAACCGCGCGGGCGGATAATCAGAACGGGGCTACGCTGTCGTTACAGGAGCATCTTTTGTGCCGCAATTTCGATACGCAGGAGCTGGCGCTACTGGCCGGCCTGCTTGAGGAGGCCCGTTACGATGCCGGGGAGATGATCTGTGAAGAGGGAACTCCGGCAGATGAACTGTATTTTCTCGCCTCTGGCCGCGTCAGCGCGTCCGTCCGCCTGGATCACAATCGCCGCCGCCGCCTGAGTGCCTTTGCCGCCGGATGGACCTTCGGGGAATCCGCCCTATTCGCCGGCGCAAAGCGAAGCGCCGATATCCATGCCGATACGCCGGTGCTCGTCCACCGACTCGACCCGGCCCGGCTGCGGAAGCTCGATGACCCCAACGCCATGCGGGTGGCCCTGAAGCTGTTCCGGAACCTGGCGGAGCTGAGCCTGTCGCGCCTGGGGCATGTCAACCGCGAAATTCGGAACCTCAGCAACTGAGCCACTACCCGGCGGGCTTCTTGCCTCGTCCTTCCCGCCTGTTCCGGGATCCGGAACCGGCACCCGGTGCGTGTCTGGCCAGCATTTCGGCGGCTGCTGCGCTGCCCAGCTCAATGAGTTCCGCCGCACGATAGAACTCGTGGGCATGGGCCGCGTCGCGCGAAATGTTCACAGTTACATCCGGGTTGTAGGCCGCCAGTTTCATCCGCGTAATCGTGTTCTGCATGGTCTCGATGGACAGGTTCATCACATCGAAGAAATCCCAGGCGGACTCATCCTTGCCCGTTATCTTTCCCTGCAGTTCGCGCACGAACGTGGCAATACGTTCGTGATAGGCAGAACCGGTTTCACCACTGTCGCTGCTCTCGGAATTCCCGGCGGCCTCGGGTACGAAAGAGTCCTCCGGCAACCCGCCCACGTTGACCGCGATGGTCAGGTCGGTGTTGTCGCTGAGGGTAGGCGCGATCGGCAGCGGATTGATCAGTCCTCCGTCCAGCAGCCGCCGACCGTCAACCTCGAACGGCGTGAATACCAGCGGCACAGCGATGGAGGCACGCACCGCGTCGAACAGGGGGCCCCGGTTGAGCCATACCTCCTTTTGCGCCTCCACATCCGTGGCCACTGCGGTGAAGGCGATGGGCAGGTCCTCGATGTTGCAATCGCCGATCAGGTCGCGCAGCCGCTCGATGACCTTTTCCCCCTTGAGCAGGCCGCTCCAACCAAAGGACAGGTCCAGCAACCGCAGCACGTCGCTTTTTTCCAGGGCCGTGACCCAGTTGCGATAAGCGTCCAGCTCGCCCGCGGCGTAAATACCACCGATGAGCGCACCCATGGAGGCACCGGCGATGGACCGGATCTCGAAACCGTTGTCCTCCAGCCACTCAATCACGCCAATATGCGCCAGGCCGCGGGCGCCGCCACTGCCCAGCACCAAAGACACGCTCTTTCCCGCCACGTCGTCGCTGGCGCGGCCGGTGAGTTTGTGTTGGATATCGGTCATACGGGTTCTCAGGCCAGCAATTGTCTCACTTTTTTCGGTGGTACCGTACAAAACCGGGGCCCGTGGGCCCTCCCGGTGGTAGTGCGCAAGGTCGGGAAATCCGCCGATTTGCTGGAAATATCCTCCAGATGTGCTATTTAATTTATGGAGACTGGTTCAACAACCGGCGGCCGCAGGTCGCCACCTGGGAGGCATTCCGCTGTGACCCGACGCGTGGTCGATATTTCGAGCACCGCCGCCCTTCGCAAGGTGGCCCGCGAGTCCAGCGCCGAGAAGCAGCGCGAGATGCTGATCGTCATGACCGGCATGACCTTCGTTGAGCAGCATGCGTTGCTGTCCCACAGCCAGCTCGAAGATGCCAAACGCAGCATCCAGGCTCTGTTCCTGCGTACCACCGGTGAAGAGACCATGCTGCGCAAGTTCGTCGAAATCCTGCGCGTCAACCGGGACCTGCACAACGCCTTCAGTGCGATATCCAAAGTCAGCCTGCGCATCGGGACCAGCGTGGAAGTGATCAGCAAAAAGATTCATTACCTGCACTCCTACGTCGGCCAATTGAAACTGACGCCGCAGGAAAGCAGCAGCTTCTTTGCCCCCTTCCTGTCCTACACCCATGAATTCGGACAGCTGACGCTGAATTTCAACGATCGCATGCGCCACTACCTGGAACTCAAGGAGACGGAGGCACGCCGCCTGCAGGAGTTTCGCATCGCGCACGACGCCAGCGAACGCCTGCGCGACCGGCTTTCCGGACACCTCGGCCAGTCCGCCACCGGCGAGGTGGAAAGCAATATCCGCAATGAGGTGGTCAGCACTTTTGACTACGCGGAGTCCCAGGAGAACCTGAGAGATGCCGAACGGGCTTCGCGCGTCGCAGCGGACGAGATCGCCAGCCTGCTCCAACGCCTGCGGGTCATGTGCGAGATGGCAACCAATCCGGAGATGCGAGAAACGGGCTCCCAAAATGAAGCCGGACCCGAAGTCGCCGACATCTTCGCGCTGCTGATGCAATCCATGAAACGCCATCCCCGGCTGATCAAGATAAAGGATTTCGTTATCGACTATTTCAAGTTGTACCAGCGCGCCTACGGCATGTTTTCGCTGGACTTCGACAACTTCAATAAGGCCGTTGACACCATCGCCAGCAGTTCCGATGGCTACTTTGATGCCAAACAGGAAGATGCGGATATTCGCGTGAAGCTGGCCAAGCTGAAAAAAATCGAGGGTCTGATTCCCTTCCTCGACCGTTCATCCGTTGTCCTGAAGGAAGAACTGCAGGAAAATTTTCAGCAGTTCTCCCGCCATATGTCCGAACTGATCAGCGAGGAATCCACACGCTGGTCACATATTTACGAAGATCTGCTGATGGCGAAGGTCTCCGCCGAAGCGGACCTGCGCACCCAGATCTAATATTCACGTTGCCGGCCGCATGGCCGGCCCGCCGGCACTTTCTTCCATAGCACGAACCGTGTTTCCACCCTCGAACGGTGGTGTTGGGCCGTGCTCCCTGGAAATCGAGCAATTACAGGTTTTGTACTGCGCCGTTGTGCGGCTCCGAACTAGGCCTTGAGGCGATACCCTGTCCGGAATATCCACCAGATCAGTCCCAGGCACACCAGCATGAACCCGAGCACCATGCCCAGGCTGACCCCCACCTGCACGTCCGCCACGCCATAGAAGCTCCAGCGGAATCCGCTGATCAGGTACACCACCGGGTTGAACAGCGTGACCTTCTGCCACACGGGCGGCAGCATATTTATCGAGTAGAAAGCACCACCAAGAAAAGTCAGTGGCGTGATTACCATCAGTGGAATGAGCTGCAGCTTCTGGAAGTCATCCGCCCACAGGCCAATGATGAAACCGAACAGGCTGAAGGTCACCGCCGTCAGCAGCAGGAACCCCACCATCCACAGCGGGTGCGCGATCTGGTAGTCCACAAACAGCCGTGCGGTCACCAGGATCAGCACCCCAAGAATCACCGACTTGGTGGCCGCAGCCCCCACGTAGCCAATCACGATTTCCAGGTAGGAGATTGGAGCCGACAGCACCTCGTAGATGGTGCCGGTGAACTTGGGGAAATAGATTCCAAACGACGCGTTGGAGATGCTCTCCCCCAGCAGTGACAGCATCAGCAGGCCGGGAATGATAAACGCACCGTAGCTGATTCCATCGATGTCGCCCATGCGTGAACCGATGGCGGCGCCGAACACGACGAAGTACAGCGAGGTGGTCAGGATCGGCGACGCGATACTTTCCATCAGCGTGCGTCCGGTTCGCGCCATTTCAAACAGGTAAATCGCGCGAATTGCATGCCAGTTCATGGCCGGGACCTCACCAGGCTGACAAAGATTTCCTCCAGGGAGCTCTGGCTGGAGTGCAGATCTTTGAAGTCGATGGCGTGCCGGTCCAGGTCACGAAGCAACTCGGCAATTCCCGTGTTCTCCTGCTGGGCGTCAAAGGTGTATACCAGCGTCGTTCCGTCGTCCGAGAGCTCCAGCGGATGGCCGCTCAATTCTGCCGGCAGCCGCCCCAGGGGCTGCTGCAGGGTCAGGGTCAGCTGCTTCTTCCCCAGCTTGTTCATCAACACCTGCTTGTCCTCCACGACCGCAAGCTGTCCGCGGTTGATCACACCAATGCGATCGGCCATCTCCTCCGCCTCCTCTATATAGTGCGTGGTCAGGATGATGGTGACTCCACCCGCGCGTAACCGCCGGACCATTTCCCACATGTCGTGGCGAAGCTCCACGTCCACGCCAGCGGTGGGTTCATCGAGAAACAGGATTCTCGGCTCGTGGGCCAGCGCCTTGGCAATCAAAACCCGCCGCTTCATTCCTCCGGACAGGTGCATGATGCGTTCGGCGCGCTTGTCCCACAGGGACAATTCGCGCAATACTTTTTCCAGGTGCGCCGGATCCGGCGCCCTGCCGAACAGGCCACGGCTGAATTTCATGGTCGCCCAGACGCTCTCAAAGGAGGCGGTCGCGAGTTCCTGGGGAACCAGACCGATCTGCGAACGAGCGGCACGGAAATCCGTCACGATGTCGTGGCCGTCCACCAGCACGTTCCCGGTACTGGGTGTCGCCAGGCCGCAGACTACGCTGATCAGCGTGGTCTTTCCGGCACCATTCGGTCCCAGCAGCGCAAAGATTTCGCCGCGCTGGATTTCCAGCGTCACGTTGTCCAGCGCCTTGAGGCCGGACCCATAGGTCTTGCCGAGGCCCTGGATGGAAACAATCACATCCGGCATTCCGATTTTCTCCCGTTTATTCGCCATCCGAACCTCGCAGTGCAGTGCCAGGCAATCGGTACACGCGCGCCTCGCGAAACTCGGCGACCACCGTAGGCTTTGCCGCTTCCAGCACCGGAATGGTAGCGAACGAAGCTCGCGAAGGCGCGCTTCGATCATTCACCACTACGTAGAGGTTTTCGAATTTGCGTGCGGCGCCCCAGGGCTGCAGCACGTGATCGAATACCAATCTATCGAACCTGGCGCCGTGCATGGACAGGTAGTATTGAACGTTCACCAGCGACAGGCCCAGCAGCACGAACCGGTCCCGTTCTCCGACTTCCTGCTCCAGAAAACGGGCCACCGCCTCGGCAGCGGGAAAATTACCGCCATCCCGAACCGTCTCGCGCACGCTCTCCACCGCCAGGCCGGCGCTGAGCAATATCGCGATTAGCGGCGGGGCAAAACGCTTCCACTGCGGGGCACGGGCAAACCACCCGGCACTCGCTAAACCGAAGCCCGCCGCGATCATTCCGAAATACACCGGCAGCAGGAACGACCAGGCGCGGATCGGCGGGATGTTGCGCTGAAAAAACAACAACGGAATGCATCCAGCCAGTACCGCCCATACCGGGCTCAGCGGAATTCGCGAGATCCGCCGGTGCCAGATCCAGGCCGCAACCGCCAGCGCCAAAAATGCCAGAGCGATCAGGCCCGGAATTCCTTCATGCCAGGTCTCCCACAGCTGCTCGATCCGGATCGTCAGAAGTGCAAGGAAATCGGGCCAGGCCTTGGCCATCATCTTGTCCCGCATAATCGCGTGGCTAAGCATTTCCTCCGGGCTCGAACGTACCAGCACCGGCAGGTACAACAGTAGCGTCAGGATTCCGGTCAGCATGCCCGCAACAACCACCCGGACCAGCCCCGGAAGGCGGCGTGCACCCGCCTGTGTTGCCAGTCGCTGGAGGCTCAGCCAGACCAGCACGAAGGCCACCGCGTACATCATGGTTGGCACCGTATACAACCCCAGCGCCGCCAGCGGTACCAGCAGCAACCAGTAGCCGGCATCCTCCCGCTGTCGCAGTCCGATTGCGAGCAGCAGGCACACGGCAAACAACACGGCGACAATGGTGTACCCACGGGCGTTGACGGAGTACAGGATCAGGTGCCCCGAGCCCGCCACCAGCGCTGCCGCGATCAACCCGGCCTGGCGATCGTAGAGTCGCTGCACCAGCACGTAGGACACCGGGATGAGCGCCACACCCGCCAGGAAGGCCGGTATCCGCAGGCTCCACGGCCGGCTACCGAACAACTGGTCGGAGATATGCGCCAGCAAGGTATGCAGCAGATGATTGTTCGGGGCGTCGTAGCGGGTCAGCCCCAGGTACAACGGAAAATCGACGTAATTGACGAACGTAAAGGCCTCGTCGTAGCGCATCGGCTGCTCCAGCAACAGGGCCCGCGCGGCCACGCCCACGCCGATCACGATCAGCAGCGCGGCGATCCACACCGGGTCGGTGGTCCGGCCCCACGTGACCGCCTGAAAACGCCAGCGCCGCCCATGCTCCGCCAGCGAACGGCAGGCCTCCAGCACGAAGACGCGCGCATGCAAATCCAGCATCCACAACAACAAGGCCAGGGCACCCAGGCCACCACCCGCCAGCCGCAGCCGGGCACTGATTGCGTGAAATAACTCCCGGGTCAGGGCATCGGCACTACCGTCTGCGGCGTGCGGATCGAGCACCCCTCGCACCGCATCGTAACTCAGCAGCGACAAGCCGGACGTTGCCAGGCCAGCGAAAAACAGGGTCAGCGCCAGAATCCGCGGCAGCCAGCCGCACAACCTCTCCCAGCTTGTGGTGGCGATCACTCCCATACCGGATACCGACCCGCTACCGATTGCGCGGAATACGCAGCCTCCGGTTCGTGCATGGATGCGCCGTGGTTACCGTATGCCGATGACGAATTACGGACGTGCCAGGCAAGGTGTTCGCGGGCAGGCGCACCGCGGACCGCGTTCAGCACCCCGTGTGCAAAAAGAGCCAACGGCAATACCAGCCACGTCGAGTGACTTGCCGGCTGCCCGAACAACCGGCGCAGCCGTCTCTGGAAGATCGGTTTGAAGTCATGGATACTTGCCAACAGCCTGTCTCGGTAACGGACAAACCGGTCCGCGAAACGGGTCCGGGCAGCTGGAAAGTTACAGGGAAATCAGGGCCGATGCAGCACTTCGCGTTGCATCGGGATTCCCGACCCGCGGCAAGCAACGCACGGATCCGACCGGCAGGCCGGATCGTTTTCGGAGGCTGGGCTTCGCATCACGCTGGCAAACGAATGATCCACATTCATCCCCGACGCATTGTTTCCCGCATCCAGGCCAGGATCTTTTCCGACACCGGGGATCAACGCCGGTTGTCGGTAGCCATCCCGATTTTCGAACGGGACCGGTTTTCCGATGCCTGCCTGGATCTTCTGGTGGGTGACCCCCGCGTCAGCGAAATTGTCTTCCGAGACGATGCCTCCAGTGAGGCGGTTTTTCGGGAACTGGAGCGCCAGTTGCTGCGCCGATCCAAGAAAATACGGCTGCTTCGGAATCCGGAGAATTTTGGCCCACTGGCCAACAAGTGGATTTCGGTAGCGGATTGTCACGAGGAGCGGGTGATCCTGCTGGATTCGGACAACTCCATCGGCCGCGACTACCTGGACCTCCTGTTTCGGATCCCACGTTGGGATCCGGACCTGATCTATTGCCCTGATTTCGCCAAACCGCAGTTCGACTATCGCCACCTGGGCGGCAGGACCCTGGATCTCGCTGCCATCCAGACAATGCTTTCCGCCGACAGATCCCGATCGGTCGCCGTGTTCCTCAATACCGGCAACTATTTCGTTCCGCGCATACGGTACGTCGAGCGCGTTCGATCGCAACTTGCATTCGCCTCTACGGTTCCGGATGTATTGCTCGCCAATCATGGCTGGTTGCGCGACGGTGGTCGCCTGCACATTGTGCCAGGCCTCGAGTACAGCCATCTCGTACACGACGGCAGCTATGTCCACCAGCATCGGGCGAACTACCGGAACCTGGCTCGTTCGGTTCGTGAATGCATCGTCACTGGCGTCGAATTGCCAGCCGCCCTGCTACGTCCACGCGCAGAACTGGACAGCATCGGCGACACCGTCGTGAATCGGGAGTAGGAAAACGCGAAACCCGACGGAACGGCCCGCCGGGCTTCCACCTTGCGCTAGCTTAGCGGGCCGGGCTTCGTGACCGGTTTCCGGATGCGGGCTTGCTTCCCTGTCTGCGTTGCCGCCGGCCAGCACCGTTTCCGGGTCCCGCAGAGTTTGTCCAGGGACGTCCGCCTGCGGGCTTTTGGCGCCGGGCGCCATTGCCACCGGCCGGTCCCGGGCGCCCGCGCACGGGCTCCTTGTTCAGCGGCTCCAGGCCCTGGATGACCGTCCACTCAAAGTTACTGCCGGTCAGGCGCTGGATACCGGCCAATTTGCGATGGTCATCCGGTCCCACCAGGGAGATCGCATTCCCGGTTGCGCCGGCACGCCCGGTGCGCCCGATGCGGTGAATGTAGTCCTCCGCCACCATCGGCATATCGAAATTGATGACGTGGCTGATGCCCTTGATGTCCAGGCCCCGCGCGGCGACGTCGGTGGCCACCAGGATCCGGATTTTTCCGTTACGCATCTGGTCCACGGTACGCTTGCGCTTGTTCTGGCTCATGTCTCCGTGCAGGGCGGCACTGGTATGCCCGTCCGCCAGAAGTCGCTTGGACAAGCGGTCCGCGCCTCGCTTGGTGGCGGTGAAAATCAATGCCTGGCTGACCGATTCGTGCGTCGCGTAGTGCGAAATCAGTTTGCGCTTGTGATCGGAATCATCGGTCCGGTGTGCATGTTGCGTAATTGCCGTGTGGCGATCCCGGTTGTTGGCCAGCTGCACCTGCACCGGGTCCTTGAGAATCTGTTTCGCGATCTTGAGTACCGCGCCTTCCAGGGTGGCGGAAAACAACAGGGTCTGCCGATTTTCCGGCAGCGCCTGGGCGATCCTGCGCACCGCGTCCACGAAGCCCATGTCCAGCATGCGGTCGGCTTCATCCAGCACCAGCATCTCGAGGCGTGAGAAATCCACCCTACGCTGTTCCATGTGGTCCATCAGCCGACCCGGCGTGGCGACCAGCAGGTCCAGTTTGTTGCGCAGCATTTTCAGCTGCGGCGGGTACGGCATGCCGCCCACCACGGTACCGGTAGTGAAACGCGAGAAGCGGCTGAACTGGCGAATGTTGTCATTCACCTGGATGGCGAGCTCGCGAGTCGGTGTAAGCACCAGCACCCGCGGGCCCTTTCCGTTCGTGGCGGCCGGCGAAAGCAGTTTTTGCAATGCCGGAAGAACGAATGCAGCGGTCTTGCCGGTGCCGGTCTGGGCGGAAGCCATCAGGTCGCGTCCGGAAAGGACAGCGGGAATGGCCTGCCGCTGGATTTCAGTAGGTTCGGTAAATCCGCACGCGGCGATGGCCTTGTGCAGGTCGGGATGAAGATTCAGTTGTTCAAATGACAAGACGATACCCCTGCCCGCCGGTTTTCGACGAGCGAAAATTGTGTACATACGAACGCGGGCAGGGTATCCCGCAGAGATACCGTGCAACCTGGTTCACTCTTCGGGCCACCGGTCCGGACTCAAAAGGTCCAGCTCGGGCTCGGCCCTACGTTGCCAACCAGACTGCCAGTAATGGATAAAACAGGAGGAGGGTCAGAAACGCCGCCTTCGTAGTCCCGGATCAAACAGATCCCGCGAAGGTGGCGCGACTATACGGCCAATCCCTGGCGGATACCAGCCCCGTTTTGCGCGGGTCAGGCCTTGTGGGCAAGGTAGACCGTGCTGGCAGAGTCACCACCGGTGTACGGATTCGGGAAGTCCACGACGTGGGACTGCGCGGAACGAAACACGCCGGCCAGCACCGCGGCGAAGCCGGGATCCGGGGGTTCATTGGACCACATTCCGAACACGCCCCCAGGGTGCAGCTTGTCGGCCAGGCTGCGCAGCCCGGCTTCCGTATAGAAGCCCGCGTTCCCGGGTTGGAGCCAGTGGCCCGGCGAATGGTCGATATCCAGCAGCACCGCGTGCACCCGGGAGTCGGACCGGGTCCGATCGAATCCGTGGCTGGACCCCGCCAGGGCAAAGAAATCACCCTGGAGGAAGCGGCAACGGGGGTCCGCCGTCAGTTCCGGGCCGAGCGGTACCAGCCCCTGGCGATGCCAGCGGATTACCGGTTCCATCACTTCGATCACCAGCAGGGATCGCGCCCGCGGGCTGTGCAGCACCGCGGATGCGGTATAGCCCAGGCCCAGTCCACCGACCACGATATCCAGGCCCTCCCCCTCCAGCGCTGCCAGCCCGAGCTCCGCGAGGCGAGTCTCCGCCACCGTGAACAGGCTGGACATCAGGAACTCTTCCCCGAGCTTTACTTCGTAAAGAACCCGCCCTTCCAGCCGGGGCTCGGACCGGCGCCGCAGGCTGATGGCGCCCAGCGGCGTGTCCTGGTAGTCCAGTTCTTCGAAGGAGACCGTCATCGTCCGTTCGCTTCCGGGAAGGTCGCCCATAGTAGCAATCACCGCCGGCGGCTGGTGATTTCCCGGCGGCTGGGCAATTATTGCGCCTGCGCCCCGGGAGGCCCGAACGTGAACCCTGAACTCGAACGCGCGGCATCACTGGCCGCGCAATACCTGGAAACCCTGGATAGCGGCAAGGTCAGCCAGGAACTGGACGCGGACACGATCCGCGCCAGCCTGCAAAAAGATCTGACCGAGGAAGGGCTGCCCCCGCTTCAGGTGATCGAGGAACTGGCGCGGGACGCCCGGGGCGGATTGCTGAACACCGCCAGCGGGCGTTTTTTTGGCTGGGTGATCGGCGGCGCGACCCCGGTATCCATCGCCGCCGACTGGCTGACATCGACCTGGGACCAGAACGCGGCCACCTATGCCTGTTCGCCCACCACCGCGATCATCGAGGAGATCGTGGCCGGCTGGCTGAAAGACCTGCTTGGCCTTCCACAGCATGCCTCCTCCGCCTTCGTGACCGGTTGCCAGATGGCCCACGTCACCGCCTTGGCCGCGGCACGCCACCAGGTGCTCGCGGACCAGGGCTGGTTGGTGGAGGAACAGGGCATGGCCGGCAGCCCGCCGATCCGCGTGCTGGTGGCGGAACACCATGAAACCCTGCTGCGCGCCCTGCGCTATCTCGGCATCGGCACCAACGCCGTGACCCGGATCGCAGAGCAGCCGGACGGTGGTATCGACGTTGCCGCGCTGGAGAAGGAACTGAAAAAAACGCCGGATATGCCGACTATCGTTTCGCTGGCGGCCGGCGACCTGAATCGCGGCATCTTCGATCCGATCGATTCGGTCTGCGATATCGCCCACGCGCACAACGCCTGGGTGCACATCGATGGCGCCTTCGGTCTGTGGGCCGCCGCCAGCGAGCGCCTGCGTCACCTGACCCGGGGCATTGAGAAGGCGGACTCCTGGGCAACCGACGCCCACAAGTGGCTGAACGTACCCTATGACAATGGCATCGCGTTCGTCGCTCACCCGGATGCCCACCGCATCGCCATGAGTATTCCAGCGCCGTACAAAGTTGAGGTGAAAAACGTTCGGGACCAGTTCGACTGGAGCCCCGAGTGGTCCCGGCGGGCGCGCGCCATCCCGCTATACGCGGCACTGCGTGCCCTGGGTCGCCGGGGCGTCGCCGGTATCGTGGAGCGCTGTTGCGAGCTGACCCGGGAGCTGGTGAGCCAGCTGGAAACCCTGCCGGGAGTCGAAGTGCTGAGCGCCCCGATCATCAACCAGGCGCTGGTACGTTTCCTGGATCCGGACGGCGACCACGACGCGCGTACCGATGAAATCATTCAGCGGGTCAACCAGGGTGGCGAGGCTTGGTTCGGTGCCACCCGGTGGCACGACATGCGCGTTATGCGGATTTCGCTGAGCAACCACCGCACCACCAGCGAAGACATTGACCGCGTGGTCGAGGCCTTCCAGGCGGCGCTTCGCGCCTGAACCGGCGGCTGCTTCCGCATCACCCGTTCCGCGACAGGCCCGTTCCGCGACAGGTTAATCGTCTTCGTTCCGGAACTCGCCCTCCAGGGTGCGTCCGGGGCGCTGCGGATCGAGGGGTCCCGGATCGCCCGTGGCGCGGGCACCGAGGCCACCCAGCCTGCCGCCCTTCGCCAACCGCTGGATCAGGCCCCTGCGCAGGGCCGGAATCAATGCGGCGAAACCAATTGCGTCGGTAAAAAATCCCGGAGTCAGCAACAAAGCCCCGGCCAACAGGATCGCTACCCCCTCCAGGATCTCCGTCGCCGGCATCTCCCCGCGCTCCATCAGGTTCTGCACCTTGCCCAGGGTCGCCAGGCCCTGGCGACGCACCAGGGCGGCACCGAGAATCGCGGTGAACACCACCGCGGCAACGGTCGGGAGCGTGCCGATCACGCCGCCCACACCCAGCAGCAGATAGATTTCAAGGATCGGAATCGCAATAAAAAGGATCAACAGCAGGGGCATTTCGGTCTCCGCACCGGTGTCCTGATGGTAAGAAGCAACCATTCTGTCATGTGATCCGGCCTCGCCTGCCGAAATTTTCCGGTTGCCGGACCGGCAGCGGGATTCTTCCGGACGTGTACCCGGATGTGTCCGAAGCCTATACTTTTTGGTAGCGCGCGGCACTTGGACGCCGCGCGGCACAACGACACCCCACCCGGCGGCGCCGGGAAACCGTTCACCGCCTCATCGGAGGGACTGCCATGAAGTTGTACATGCACCCGATTTCCACCAGCAGCCGGCCGGTTCGTTTGCTTATCGCGGAAAACAACCTGGATGTCGAGGAACAGGTAGTGGACCTGATGACCGGTGAACACACCCAGGACCCGTACGCCGCGATTAACCCGAACAAACTGGTTCCCACCCTCGAGGATGGTGACTTCCGACTTACGGAAAGCTCCGCCATCCTCAAGTACCTGGCCGATAAGTTCGAACTGCGGAGCTACCCGAAGGATCTGCAGAAACGTGCGCGGGTCAACGAACGCATGGACTGGTTCAACACCCAGTTCAGTCGTGAATTCAGCTACGGCCTGATCTACCCGCAGTTGTTCCCGCACCATAAGCGCCCGAGCGACGCGGTACAGGCGGCAACCCTGGCCTGGGGAAAAGAGCGCGCTGCGGCATGGCTCAAGGTTCTGGACAAAGACATCATTGGACCGAACCAGCAATACCTGTGCGGAAACGAAATCACCATCGCCGACTATTTCGGTGCCTGCCTGATCACCCTGGGCAAACTTACCCGCTGTGACTTTTCCGCCTACCCGAATGTCTCGCGCTGGCTTGCCAACATGGAACAACTGGACACCTGGGATTCGGTCAATGAAGCGCTTGACGGTTTCGCCGCGCAACTCAAGGACCAGCCGTTTGTGGCTATTGGCGACTAGTCGGGGACTCACCCTGTCGAAGTAGTGTCAGTTCATCGAACAAGCCGGACGGAATGCGCAACCCGTCCCGCCAGGCCCGCTCGCGCAGGGACACGCGCCGCGCACCCGGCAGCCGCACACCGTCCTGCGCAAGGATCTCCGCGAGCAGTTCCTCAAGGCGACTCGCAAAACTCCCGCCGGCAAAGAACTCCGGATCGAAGGCCAGAACCAGTTGCCCGACTCCGGGCGGGGGGCCATCGGCGGTAAAGAACGAACTCGCCTGGTAACCGAAATTGGCGCCACTCAGGCCCGCGGCCAGAATCTCCACCATAAGCACCAGTGCCGCGCCCTTGGCGCCGCCCATGGGCAGCATGGTTCCCTGTAACGCCGCGCTGGGGTCCGTCGTCGGTTGACCGTTCGAATCCAGGGCCCAGCCTTCCGGAATGGAATCGCCGAAGCGCTGGGCGACCACTACCTTGCCTCTGGCCACCTTGGCCAGGCTGAGATCAATTACCAGCGGGATGTCGTCGGTCCGGGGGGCGGCGAAGGCAATGGGATTGGTTCCAAACACGGCCTTTTTCCCGCCCCAGGGAGAAATGGCCTGCGGGCTGTTCCCGAAAACCATTCCCACCAGGCCCTTCTCCGCCAGGCGTTCCGCCTGGTACCCGGCCTGGCCGAAGTGATGGGAATGAAAAATCGATGCCGCCGCGATACCCCCCGCGCGAGCCATTTCGCTTAACTCGTTAATGGCCAGGGCGAAGGCCGGAAAGGCGAACCCAGAGCAGGCGTCGATACGCACCGCGGCGCTCTTCCTGTCCACCACGACCGGAACTGCGTTTCCATCTACCTTGCCGGATGCGGATTGCGCCGCATACGAAGGCACCCGGGACAAACCGTGCCCACGCTGGCCGTCCATCTCCGCCGCCACCAGCGCCCTGGAAACGTGCAGGGCATTCTCCTCGCTGGTTTTGTGGCGACGAAGAATTCCGGCGACCATCTCGATCGCCTCCGGAACCGCAAGACCCGTATCCGTCATGATGCCACCGAAAGGTGTTGCGCCACGGTATCAGCGATCATCGAACTCACCCGCACGTTCGACTGCTCGGTCACTCCGGCAATATGTGGCGTCAGAATCAGGTTGGGAATACCGGCGAATTGCTGACCGGATGCTTCGCCAAGCGGCTCACTGGCAAATACGTCGATCGCTGCGCCCCCCAGCAGACCGCCTTTCAAGGCCGCCACGAGTGCCGCCTCGTCAACCACACCGCCGCGCGAGGTATTTACCAGCAGCGCTCCGGGTTTGGCCCCGGACAACGCTTCCGCTCCGATCAGGCTGCGGGTCGAATCGTTCAGCGGAACGTGCAGACTGATCACGTCCGCGGCCGCGAACAGTTCCTGGAGGCTTTCGCTGCGCTCGATCTTTTCCCATACGCTGTCCCCAACGTCCACGTATGGGTCGTAGGCGATCGCTGTCATTCCCAGTGCCTGGGCGAGCCGGGCGGTTTCCCGCGCGATCTCGCCACAACCAACCAGCCCCAGCACCTGTCCGCGGATCTCGCGCCCGATGCAACTCTGACGTGGCCACTTGCCGGAAATGACCTCCTGGCTGGCCCCGTAGGCGTTACGAGCCAGCAACATGACGGTCGCGATAACGTATTCCGCAACCGCGATGTCATTGGCCCCGGTAGCCGGGTAGACGGTGACGCCCTGCGCAGAACAGGCCACGAGATCGATATTGTCCAGCCCCACGCCCAGGCGGCCAACCGCCTGCAGCGCGGGCGCCCGAGCCAGCATTTCCGGGTTCACCTGTGTCCGGTTGCGAACGATGAGGGCCCTTGCGTCCTGCAGGGCTTCGTTCAGATCTCCGGGCCGATCAACCAGATCGGCCGCATAGAGCACCTGGAATCGCGAAGACAGATCGTCCACCGCGGTTTGGTCCATGAATTCGGAAATTACGATGTCAGCCATGTGAACCTTCCCGCGACCGGCGCGGGCGGAATGCTCGATAAACGGGGCTAATCGAAAAACGTGCCCGTCGGCAATGGTACGAGAAGCAGCTTCGCGAAAAGCAGATAAAATCCGAACACCACCACGACCCCGACGACCGGAAAAATGATCCGCAGGGACGGTGTCCATTTATCGTACATGGCGAGCA
>JAJDOE010000018.1 GCA_022340345.1 Gammaproteobacteria bacterium | reverse complement strand
CGATTACCTTGTCCGGCGGGCGGAACAGGATGCCGGCATCGGCGGCGCCGAGCATGCTGGTGTCATTGTAGGAATCACCCGCCGCGATGGTCCGGAACTTCAGATCTCTGAACGCCAGCACCGCGCGGCGTTTCTGGTCCGGCTGGCGCAGGTGGTAGTCAACGATCCGGCCAGACTCGTCCGCCTCCAGGTGGTGGCAGAACAAGGTGGGCCAGCCCAGCTGGCGCATCAATGGGCTGGCGAACTCATAATAAGTATCCGACAGAATCACCACCTGGTAGCGGGCACGCAACGACTCCAGAAATTCTCCGGCCCCGGCCAGCGGTTCGAGTGCGGCGATTACTTCCTGAATGCGTCCCAGGCCCAGGCCATGGCGGCTGCAGACCTCCAGCCGATGGCGCATGAGCTGGTCGTAGTCGGCGATATCCCGGGTAGTGAGCTTGAGGTCGTCAATTCCGGTTTGCTCGGCAACACTGATCCAGATCTCCGGAACCAGTACGCCTTCCAGATCGAGGCAGACAACGTGCATCGGTTTTTCGCCCTGCGCGAGGAAAAAGGGCGCTCACCCTAGCGCCGGCGCCCAGAGGGTGCAAGCGGATTTCCCCACCGCAATTTCCGGCCCGGGACGGCCGAGCACCGCCATTTCCGGGGGGAAACCGTTGCCGTATTCCGCGGCTTTGCAAGTCGGCTACAATGCGCGCAACTTGCGCTCCTGCTGCCTGCGGCGGGCGCGCCCTTATTGGGAGAAAAACATGAACCTGGTGGACCGCGTCAAGAACATCATCCTCAAACCGAAAGACGAATGGCTGGTCATCGACGGCGAACAGACCACCACCGCGGACCTGTACCGAAACTACATCCTGATTCTGGCGGCCATCGGGCCGATTTGCACCCTGATCGGGATTTCCATGATCGGCATGACGCTGCCGTTCTACGGAACCATCCGTATCGGCTTCGGCTCCGCGCTGACTTCGTCCATCGTCGGTTACGGCCTGGCGCTGGCGGGCGTATTCATCGTGGCACAGATCATCAACGCCCTGGCACCCAGCTTCGGCGGACAGAAAGACGACATGCAGGCGCTTAAGGTGACTGCCTATGCCTACACCCCCGCATGGATTGGTGGCGTTTTCTCGCTGCTGCCAGCCCTGTCGATCATCGGCCTGTTGCTCAGCATCTACGGTCTGTACGTACTGTACCTGGGGCTGCCGGTTTTGATGAAGGCACCGGCGGAAAAGGCCCTGGGCTACACCGCGGTGGTAATCGTCTGCGCAATCGTTGTGTATATCGTTATCGCCTGGATCGCCGGCAGTTTCGTTTCCATGCCGCAACTCACGATGCCGCCACGCTAGCGGACCGTCCAACAACGCCGGCCACGGCGGGCCTGTACGCGCACTTTCCCTGGTGCGTGCGCAAGTGCCCCTACTGCGACTTCAACTCCCACCGCGCGCCGCGCGTTCTGCCCGAGCGCGCCTATGTGGACGCACTGCTGCGGGACCTGGATTTCGAGCTTGCGCAGCGGCCATGGCCACCGATCGCCAGCATGTTCCTGGGAGGCGGCACCCCCAGCCTGTTTGGCGCCACCGAGATCGCCCGCTTCCTGGAGGGCGTTGCCGCGCGCCTGGAGCTGACCGGCGACTGCGAAATCACCCTGGAGGCCAACCCGGGCACCGTGGAGGCCGGCCGCTTCCGCGACTACCGGCAGGCGGGCGTCAACCGACTGTCCCTGGGAGTGCAGAGCTTCGACGACCAACGCCTGCGCGCCCTGGGGCGCATTCACGACGGCGACCAGGCCCGTGCCGCAGCACGGGCGGCGCGGACTGCGGGGTTTCTCGATCTCAACCTGGACCTGATGTACGGACTTCCGGGCCAGGACGAGGACACCGCGTTGTCGGATCTGCGGGCGGCCCTGGAACTGGAACCCACGCACCTGTCCCTGTACCAGTTGACCCTGGAGGAAAACACGCCTGTTTATCGCAACCCGCCGCCGCTGCCCGACGAGGATCGCTGCTGGCGGATCGGCGAGGTGCTGGGCGAAACCGCCGCGAAGTCCGGATTCGCGCGCTACGAAATCTCTGCCTGGGCGCTGCCGCTTCGCCGCGCCCGTCATAACCTCAACTACTGGAACTTCGGCGACTACCTCGGCATTGGCGCCGGGGCCCACGGCAAGCGCACCTGCGATAGCGGCATCCAGCGCCGCGCACGGGTGCGTAACCCGACACAATTCCTGGAAACGGCCGGCACCTCCCAGGCACTGAGCGAAACGCGCCGGGTGCCCGCCGGGGAACTTCCCCTGGAGTTCCTCATGAACCGCCTGCGTCTGCCGGAACCGCTAAGCTGGGCGCAGTTCCGGTCCGGCACCGGCCTGCCACCGGAGGCCCTCGAGCCGGGACTGTCCCGGGCGCGGACCCGGGGCCTGGCGGAAACCGACGATACCGGCTTCCGCCTGACGCCAAGGGGGCAGCGATTCCTGAACGAGGTGTTGTTGCTTTTTTAGCGCCGCGATACCCGCGGCGCCCGCTTCGGGGCCCTGCCACGCTTGCAATCCCGGCGGGGCCTTTCGACAATGCCGCCATGGATATCACCACCGCCATCGCGCTGACCCTGGGCGCCGCCTGGGCCAGCGGCATCAATCTCTACGCCGCCTGCTTCATGCTCGGTTTCATGGGAGCGACCGGTTCCATGGAGCTGCCGCCGGACCTGCAGGTCCTGCAAAACCCGATGGTCATGATCGCCGCCGGCTTCATGTACGTTTGCGAATTCTTCGCCGACAAGGTTCCCGGCGTGGATACCGGGTGGGACGCCATCCATACCTTCGTGCGCATCCCCGCCGGAGCGGTTCTCGCCGCCGGGGCAATGTCCGGAGTGGCGCCGGAAATGCAACTGGTCGCCGGGCTGCTGGGGGGCACCCTGGCGGCAGGGACCCATTTCACCAAGGCCGGCGGGCGGGTACTGGTCAACACCAGCCCGGAGCCATTCAGCAACTGGGGCGTGTCCCTCACCGAGGACCTGGCGGTGGTCGCCGGCCTGTGGACCGCGCTTCACCACCCGCTGATCTTTATCGGCCTGATCGTGTTGTTCGTGGCGCTGATGATCTGGTTGTGGCCGAAGCTGTGGCGGGGCATCAAGCGGGTCGCAGCACGTATCCGCCAGCTCTTCAGCAGCGAAAAACCCGAGGCACCCGGGCCGGGGGTGTGACCCGGCGGTATTTCTATCCCGCGCTGGTCGCGCTGCTGGCATTGGCGGTCGCCGCCGGCAGCTGGTGGACCGGGGACGAGCTGCGCAGGGCGCCGCCACTCACCCTGAATCTGCTGGACGGCAGCTCCCTGGAACTGGATTCCCTTCGCGGCCGCCCGGTGCTGGTACATTTCTGGGCCACGAGCTGTACGCCCTGCCGCAGGGAGCTGCCTCAGCTCAAGGCACTCTACAAAGAATTTTCCGGCCAGGGATTCGAAATCCTGGCGGTGGCCATGCCCTACGATCCCCCGGCACAGGTCTACGAGTTCATCCGCCGGCACCAGGTGCCCTGGCCGGTCGTGCTGGACCTCCAGGGCGAGGTCGTGCGTGCCTTCGGCGACGTGCAACTGGTGCCCACGACGTTCCTGGTCAACGCCGACGGGGCGGTGGTACACCAGCAACTGGGTGAGATCGAAACCGACGCCATGCGTGCTTTACTGCGTCGCCTGCTGAAACAAGGAGTTGCCGCCTGATGCCGTACCTGTGGATCAAAAGCCTGCACATCATCTTTCTGGTGACCTGGTTCGCCGGCCTGTTCTACCTGCCGAGACTGTTCGTCTACCACGCGAACACCGATGACGCCGCCGGCAATGAGCGATTCAAGGTAATGGAACGCAAGCTGTATTACGGAATCATGACGCCCGGGGCGGTATTGGCCATCGCCTTCGGCTTGTGGGCATGGCTGGGATTCGGCATCAGCGGTGGCTGGCTGCACGCCAAGCTGGCCATGGTAGTTCTGATGATTGGCTACCACCTGCAGTGCGGGGTCTACGTAAAACGCTTTCGCGATGACCGCAACACCCACAACCACGTCTTCTATCGCTGGTTCAACGAGATTCCGACGGCGTTTCTGATCGTCGGGGTAATCCTTGCAACGGTTAAGCCCTTTTAGGCCGATGTGTAGCGTGAGTCTCTGGTCCGCGACACACGGCATCCCGTCGCGCCAGGCGAGACGGGGTCCGACGGCGGCGGCATGTGCCCCGAAGCGGCGAGAACGATTTCGCCGGATGGTGGAAAGTTTCTCCACGCCCATAGCGCGTTGCGGATGAATCCCACAGCATGCATGTCGTCCTCTACCAGCCCGAGATCCCGCCCAACACCGGCAACGTGATCCGCCTGTGCGCCAATACCGGCGCACACTTACACCTTATCGAACCACTGGGATTCACCCTGGACGATGCGAACCTGCGCCGCGCCGGCCTGGATTACCATGCGCTGGCCTGGGTGCGCAGCTGGCCGGACCTGGACTCCTTTTTCGCCGAGATCGCACCCGACCGCTTACTGGCCTTCAGCACCCGCGGCCGGGTCCGCCACACGGACTATGCCTGGAGGACCGAGGACGCGCTGCTGTTCGGCCCGGAGACGCGCGGATTGCCGCAGGCGCTGCTCGACGGACTGCCGCCGGAGCAGCGGATTCGTCTGCCCATGGCGCCGGGCAATCGCAGCCTCAACCTGTCCAACGCGGTGGCGGTGGCGGTATACGAGGCCTGGCGGCAGCTGGATTTCGCGGGGGCGCAACAGCCCTGAGGATGCTCAGTTCCGGGAAAAGGTAGCTGGGAATCCGTGCGAGCCTTCTGGTCGCCGGATCTACAACCCAAGGCCGGCCGGCTCGGGGTCACCGCGAGCTAACTCCCTCCGAGTAACAACTCCTCTTCCTGCGGCTCGTGGTGCAGCAGGGCCTCCACCACCCGGCGCGGTTCCACGCCGTCGAATAGCACCCCGCGCACCTGGCGGGTAATGGGCATGTCCACCCCCAGCCGCTGGGCCACCGCGTACAGTTCCCGCACCGTGCCTACACCTTCCGGTTCGTGGCCAAGCTCCGCCACCACCTTCTCCCGGGACTTGCCGAGGCCCAGTCCGATGCCCAGCCTCCGGTTGCGGGACTGGTCGTCGGTGCAGGTCAGGATCAGGTCGCCGGTGGCGGCCAGCCCCATGAAGGTTTCCGCCCGACCACCCAGGGCCACCCCCAAGGCCGCCAGCTCCCGCAGGCCCCGGGTAATCAGCGCGGCCCGTGCATTGGCGCCAAAGCCCAGCCCGTCGCTGATGCCAACCGCGATTGCGATGACGTTTTTGATCGCGGCGCCGAGCTGTACTCCGGTGATATCCGGGTTGAGGTAGACGTGGGTGTGGTCGTTCTGCAGCCACAGGGCGATCTCAAGTCCCACTTCCCGTTGCCGGGCGCCAATACACACCACCGTGGGCAGCCCGCGGGCAACCTCGCCGGCGAAGGTGGGTCCGGTGATTACGCCACAGCGGATGTCCGTTCCGAGAATTTCTGCGGCCACGTCCGAGAGCAGCCGGCCGCTGCCCGGCTCTATGCCCTTGGTGGCCCAAGCCAGGATCGCGGAGCGGGATAGCCGTTCGCGAACACCCGCGAGATCACCCAGTCGTTGCAGGGTTTCGCGAAAACCGCTGCTGGGCACGGCCACCAGGAAATGCGCGCTGTCCGCCAGCGCGGCAAGGTCCGTTTGTAACTCAAGGTTTTGTGGGAACGCGACTCCAGGCAGGCGCCCGCGATTTTCTCCCGCGGCGCGCATTTCGCGCAGCGCGTCGGGGTGGTGGCCCCACAGACGCACCGGGAAACCGTTCCGGGCAATGACGACCGCGAGGGCCGTGCCCCAGGCCCCGGCGCCGAGGACGGCGATTGCCGGCCGCGTCGGGTCCGGGGGGGTCAACGCGCTATGCCTGGCCTTCGCTTCCGGCGGCCTCGGCCTGCGCCCGTCCTTGCATATACAGGGCCTCGAAGTTAACGGGATTGATGAGCAGCTGCGGAAAACCGCCCCGCTGCACCGTCTCCGAAACCGCCTCGCGGGCGAAAGGCAACAGGATGTTCGGGCAGGCGACGTCTATGATGTAGCCCATGGCTTCCTCTTCCATACCCCGAACCTGGAAAATACCCGCCTGCTGCATCTCGCACAGGAAGGCGATATCCCCCTCAATCTTGGATGTAACGGTCACCACCAGCACCACTTCGTAGAACCCGGTGCCCGCCTCTTCGGACTGGTCGAGCCGCTGGTGCTCGATATTCATCTGCACGTCCACCTGCGGAGACTGCGACTGGGTGAATACGCCGGGACTCATGGGCGATTCGAAGGACGCATCTTTCAGGTAAACCTTCTGCAGGGTGAACTGATTTGCGGGTGCCTGGGCCTGGCCGTTGCCCTCGGTAGCCCCGGCCGGTGCCGCCGGCTCCGTCCCAGCGCTAGCTTGTACCGGAGTGGCCTTCTTCTTTGCCTTTGCTTTCGCCATGTCGTCCTCGCCTTACAGATGGTTATGACTGTCGCGCAGCGGAATCCGCCTCTTCCAGCCAGTCGTCGAGCTCGCCGCGTCGCGCCAGATGGTAGAGGTCGGTGAAACCGCCCACATGCCGATCGCCTACAAAGATCTGGGGAACACTGCTGCGCCCGCTGCGCACCAGCATCTCTTCCCGGCCACCGGGATCGGTATCAATATTTACAGTCCGGAAATCAATTCCGCGGGACTTCAGCAACCGCTGGGCCATGACGCAATAGCCACAGAAGCGCGAGGTATACAGGGTAACCGTGCCATCCATTCAGGCACGCTCTACCGGCAGGTTGTCCTTGGTCCATGCGTTAAAGCCACCCACCAGATTGTGGACCTTCTCAAAGCCAGCGCGCCGGAGGGAACTGGCGGCACGCACGGACTGGTTCCCGTTACGGCAATAGACCACCAGCTCACGATCCTTGTGCTTCTCGATCCGAGCCATCTGTTCCGCCAGCTCCTTTTCCGGAATCCCCAGCGCCCCGGGAATATGACTTGCCTCGTAGTCCGCGCTGCTGCTCACGTCCAGCACCACTGCGTCCCGATTGATGAGCCGGGTCGCTTCGCCCGGGCCCACCGGCACCACCCCGCCCCCGCCACGGCGGCGAGCCAGGTCGCTGAACAAAAGCAGTACCACGATGAGCAGACCGATGAACAGGTACCAGTTCTCGGCGACGAATTCCTTCAACAGGGGAGTCATGGACGCCTCGGCGACCTCGGAGCCACAGGGAGCGGGCCCGGAACCTTACCGGAAAACCGCGGCAGCGCAAGAACCGGGATCAGTCGGAGTTGGGGCAGAACGCGTTTTTCATCGCACCCATCAGGTGCAGAATCTTGTCGTCTGCGATCCGGTAGAAGACCTTGTTGGCATCCTTGCGGCAGGCCAGGATGTCTTTCTCGCGCAGGATAGACAGGTGCTGGGAGATGTTGCTCTGGGAGGTACCCACCATATCCACGATGTCCTGTACACTGGTTTCGTCCCGGGAGGCGAGCAGGCAAAGGATTTTCAGGCGCAGCGGATGGGCAAGCGCCTTGAGCGCACGGGAGGCCTGGTGGATGTCGGTCTCACTCGCAATGAGGAGGGTGGCGGACTCAACGGCTTGGGTCATACTGGGTTCCCGGCGGTTTTATTCTGGTGTGCGCGTGAGGATAGATGAGTCGCTTTCATTATTCAAACATAATAGAATACTAATATGTGATCCGTACCGGACGGATTCCGCCCGATTCCGACCCTTTTTGACCCCTTCGTTTTCAAGGATATTCCCCGCATGAATCGTCCCGAGGTGCTCATCGTGCTCGATGGCTGGGGCTACCGGGAAGGCGGCCGTTTCAACGCCATCGAATCCGCAAATACGCCCAACTGGGACCGGCTGTGGGCAAGCTGCCCGCACACCCTGCTGCAGGCCTCCGCCGGCCACGTAGGCCTGCCGGACGAGCAGATGGGCAACTCGGAGGTCGGGCACCTCAACCTCGGAGCCGGGCGGGTGGTCTACCAGGACTACACCCGCATCAACCTCGCCATCGAGACCGGTGAGTTCGCCGCCAATCCGGTACTGACCGCGGCGCTGGATCAGGCACGGGCCGGCGGCGGCGCCGTGCACGTGCTCGGCCTGCTGTCTCCCGGCGGCGTGCATTCCCATCAGGACCAGATCATTGCGATGCTGGAAATGGCCGCACGCCGCGGTACCGAACGCCTGTACCTGCACGC
>JAJDOE010000142.1 GCA_022340345.1 Gammaproteobacteria bacterium | reverse complement strand
CAACGGCCTTACCGGTTCCTTTGAAGGATACGTAGGTCGTCTCAATTCCCGCCATTTTGTCAAAGCGAACCTGCGCCAGGTGATTCGCAGTGCCCTTGCCGGAACCCGAGAAAGTGGTCTTCTTGGGGTTGCTCTTGGCGTAGTCCACCAGATCTTTCAGTGTTTTGAACGGGCTGTCCTTTTCGACCACTACGGCATCCGGTGTGTAGTGAAACATGTAGACACCGGTAATATCCTCGGTCTTGAAACCAACGTCCTTTTGCATGGGCTTGACGATGATGTGCGGGAGGTTGATTCCCATGATGTTGTAGCCGTCGCCCTTCATCTCGTTGAGTTGCGACCAGCCGACCGCTCCCCCACCACCCGGCTTGTAGGAAATTACCAGGTCCGCTCCAAACTTCGCCTTGAAGAACGGTTGTTGATGGCGCGCGGTAATGTCGGACTCGCCACCGGGGCCAAAGGGAATGACGTAGTTGACCGGTTTGTCCGGGTACTCGGCGAGTGCCGATGCCATCGGCAATAGCGCCGACACCAGCAGCGCGGCAAATTTCCTGATTTTCATTGTTTGATTACCTCACTTGGCAAAACGTAAATGGAACATCGCTTCCTGATTTCTGTTTCAGATCGTCAGGTTTGGGAGAAACCGGGTGCGGTTCTGGAACCTATTCAGCCCCAAACCCGGTTGATATTCAACTCGCTGTTTGAAAAACCCTGCCACCACGGGCGGAGCGCGCAGAAATCACGCACTTTCATATAGTCGGGTCAGCACAAATTCCTGGTGCCCCAGTGCTTCCGCTGCGGTGGCGCGGCCATTGGCGGTACGGATCATCATGTCGAGCAGCGCATCGCCCGCCTCGTCCGGTGTCATTTCCTTACGCAGAAGACCGGACACGTCCAGGTCAATGTGTTCTGACATGGTCCGCACCGTACGCGGATTGGCACACAGCTTGATAACGGGGAGGATCGGATTGCCGATGATGTTGCCCTGCCCGGTAGGGAAAAAGTGCACCGCGTACCCCGCAGCCGCGCAAAGCGTCACCATCTCCGCCGCCGCGGACGACGAATCCATAAACCACAATCCGGCGCCGGTTGGCGCTTCGGCCTTGTCCAGCACACCGTCGATCAGGCACTTCTTTCCGATTTTCGTGATATTCCCGAGCGCCTTCTCTTCGATGGTAGTCAGCCCCCCGGCAATATTTCCCTTGGTGGGCTGCGACTCGGAGAGATCGCTGGTCTTGAAACGGTTAATCATGTCCTGGTAGCGGTTGAACATGAACATGAAACGCTCACGCACTTCATCGTTTTTGCACCGCGCAGCCACCAGGTGTTCTCCGCCCGTGATCTCGGATGTCTCACCGAATAGCAGCGTATTGCCGGTCGCATACAGTTTGTCAAAGGCATTGCCAACCGTCGGGTTCGCACCGCATCCGGACGTGGTATCCGATTCGCCACACTTTGTGGAAACCCACAGCTCCGAGATAGGAACCTCCTCTCGCAGCTTTTCCGAAGCCCAGTGAACGTATTCCTTCGCCGCCTTCGAGGCGCGAAAAATGGTGTCGTGATCTCCGTGTAGTTCTATGCCAAAGCCCGAAACTGGCTTGCCAGTCAGGGCAATGCCGTCAACTACCTTCTGGGTCCAGCCTTCTTCGATGCCGATCACCACAACGGCGGCAACGTTGGGGTTAGCGCCGGTACCAATCAGTGTGCGGAAATGCAGATCCAGGTCCTCGCCGAACTGCAGACGCCCGTAGGGATGCGGCAACGCTATCGTCCCCTTGATGTTACTGGCGACCGCTTCGGCAGCCGCGTTCGAGATATCGTCCACCGGCAGAATAACGACATAGTTCCGAACCCCGACACGATCGTTTTCGCGCCGGTAGCCCCAGAATTGCGATTTGCTCAGATCGAGTGACATGGAGACTCCAAATACAGGGATAAGTTACGAATTCAACCGGGGTTACCAGCGTTTGGTCTTGATATTGTGAACGTGGGCGTGTTCACCCGGCGCGATGTCGGAAATCACCCGTCCGATATCGGTGCCGTACTTGATCACGGTATCACCCGCCTTTAGGGGTTTAATCGATAATTTGTGCCCGATGGGGATGTCGCTGGCTGCCGTGAATTTGACCTCCTGATCCTGATCCATGATCCAGCCGGTAAGTTCATCTCCGACCTTCACACCTTCAACGACCACAACTCCCACGCTGTCACCTTCGTCATGCACGACAAAATCAATCATTTGGGTTCCGCCAGATTCAATTTTATGGACTGGAAAGCCGATACGGGAGCGACTATTTACGCTATATTTATATGGCTAGTCAAGCAGTCTTATATAAGACTTAAGAAAGAACCAGCGCATGCGCTGCTAAGCACTTGTTTCCCCTGTGTTATAGCTGCAGGGAAGGTTGCCGCCGGTGGGACACGGCCGCGAGGAAAACCATTTGCTGCTTTCAACCGTAAAGGGATCCATTCCGCTTTACATGCAGATCAAGGAGCTGCTGGTCGCCCGGATCAGTGGTGGATTGTGGTCGCCTGGAGACATCATTCCCAGCGAAATGCAGCTTTCCCGGGAGCTGGGAGTCAGCCAGGGAACCGTCCGCAAGGCCATTACCGAGCTGGTAGACAAGAATGTGCTAAAGCGCAAGCAGGGACGCGGGACATTCGTGGCAAATCACGACAGCCAGCGCGCGCTGTTTCACTTTTTTCACATTGCGGATAATCACGGCCACAAGCTGCTGCCGGATAGCACCACCCTTTCCTGTCGCCGCAAAACCGCGTCCCGCCTGGAAGCCACCCGGCTGCAATTGGCTGCGGGCACCACGGTGGTTCACATCCGGCGAGTACGCACTTTCAAGGGCCAGCCGACCATGCTGGAAACGGTCACCCTACCGGCGAAAATATTTGGCAGTCTCGGGAAGAACAAGGCCTGCGATCTGCCCAACATGCTTTACGAAATGTATGAAAAGCAGTTCTCAATAACCATTCATAGCGCTGAGGAGTTGTTACGCGCGGTGGCCGCTTCGAAACGGGAAGCAGCCTTGCTGAATCTTTCTCCGGGAGCCCCGTTGCTGGAAATTGAACGCGTGGCCCTGACCCTGAACCGCACCCCGATCGAACTGCGCATAAGCCGCTGCAACACGGACCGGTATCACTACCAGAACACGCTTTTCTGAGGACGCATGCCGCAAAATGGCTTTTTCCACGGCCACATCGGCCCAGCCGCTTTGCCGCACACATTTCAACCCGCCCGTTTACCCCAAAACCGGCTGCCTGATACGATGTTTTTCCTCTATCGCATGCGAACGATGTCCGGGAGAAAGATCCGCCCGACACACGCTGGAGCCGCGGCATGAAATTTAAAGATTACTACGACGTAATGGGACTAGGCCGCGACGCTACCCAGGACGATATTCGGCGTGCCTACCGGAAACTCGCGCGCAAATTTCATCCCGATGTGAGCAAGGAAACAGACGCCGAGATACGCTTCAAGGAAATCGGCGAAGCCTATGCGGTTCTTAAGGATCCCGAGAAGCGATCCGCCTATGACCAGCTTGGCGAGAACTGGCACGCTGGCGATGAGTTTCGACCGCCACCGGACTGGGACGCCGGCTTTGAATTTCGCGGTCGCGGTCCCGGCGACAGGAATGCGTCCGACTTCAGTGATTTCTTTTCCTCATTGTTCGGCGAGGAATTCCGGCAGTCCGGGCCCCATCGCGGGCACGCAGGCTTCCAGGCTCGCGGTGAAGACCACCATGCCAAGGTCCTGATTGACGTGGAAGACGCCTACCACGGGGCAACCCGGGGAATTGTGCTACGCACTCCGGAACTGGACGGCGCAGGACACCTGACCGCCCGCGAACGCACCCTGAACGTCAAGATCCCCAAAGGCGTGAAACAAGGCCAACGGATTCGCCTCTCCGGGCAGGGGGCCCCGGGTGTCGGAAACGGGGCGGCCGGCGATTTGTACCTGGAAATTGAATTCAAGGAACACCCGCTATACCGGGTCGACGGCCGTGATGTGTTGCTGAACCTTCCGATTACCCCATGGGAAGCGGCACTGGGCGCGAACGTGCCGGTACCCACGCCGGACGGGCCGGTGAGCCTCACCATTCCCGCGAATACCACCAGCGGGCGAAAGTTGCGGTTGAAAGCCCGTGGAATACCGGGCCAGCCACCCGGTGACCTGTACGCGATTACCCAAATCACCGTACCCGAGGCCAGCAGCGACGCGGCAAAAGCGCTGTACCGGAAAATGGAGCAGGAACTGGCCTATAACCCACGCAGCAAGCTGGGAGTGTAAGTGTCATGAAAATACAAATCCTCAGCGGTATGGTTCTGGACGAACAAACCGAATTGTCACTAGGTGACCTCTGCCGCGCCTGCTCGCAGCACGAAGACTGGGTTCGGGAATTGGTTGCAGAAGGCGTGCTGGACCCGATTGGTGGCGATCATCGCCAATGGCGTTTTCCTGCGGAAGCGCTGCAGCGTGCGCACATTGCCATGCGGCTGCAACGGGACCTGGATATCAACCTGCCGGGAGTCGCGCTGGTGCTGGATTTGCTGGAAGAACTCGATCAGGCGCGCGCACGACTGCACCGAATTGAACCAGGATAGGACCATTGATTCCGTAACTGCGGACTCGGTCACCGGCATTTCGCCAATTCGGAATTGTCGGGCACGGCTAGCGGCCGCGAATGCCAGGGCTCCTACGTTTTTCGGATCGAATCAGGCTGCCTTTTCTTCCCCGAACCGATCGTTCCTATGATTGATCGCCTCCTGGTTTGTACCGATCTGGACCGGACTCTCATTCCCAATGGTCCCGAGCCGGAGTCAGCCCATGCCACCGGGCATTTTGCCCAGCTCGTCTCCCACCCCCGGGTCGACCTGACCTTTGTCAGCGGGCGGCACGCCGACCTGATTGAAAAGGCGATCCGGAAGTACCGGTTGCCGGTCCCGGACTTCGTCATCGGCGATGTCGGCACCACGATCTACCACGTTGGCGACGAGCACGACTGGATTCCCCAGACCCGATGGAACGACATTATCGGGCCGGACTGGAATGGCAGGAGTCGATCGGACCTGGAGACCCTGCTGGCCGACCTGGCGGTGCTGCACCCGCAGGAAGCGGACAAACAGAACCGTTTCAAATTGAGTTTCTACGTTTCGTTGCATCACGATCAGGAGAAAATCGATGAGGCCATTCACACGCGCCTGAAAGAGGCCGGCGTACATGCCCGGATGATCTGGAGCGTGGACGCCCCGGATGGCGTCGGGCTGCTGGACGTGGTACCACGAAGCGCATCCAAATTTCATGCGATCGAAGCGCTGATGGAGCAGCAGGGATTCGAATACAGCAATACCGTTTTCTGTGGCGACAGCGGAAACGATCTCGAGGTGCTGGTCAGCCCGGTCCAGGCCGTGCTGGTGGCCAATGCCCTGCCGGAAATCAAGCAGCAGGCGCAGGAAATGGCCGCCGCGAATGGCAACGGCCAACAGCTCTATATCGCGCGCGGCGGTTTCGCGGGGATGAACGGGAATTACAGCGCGGGCATGCTGGAGGGCATCGCCCACTACTGCCCCGATGCGGTTGCCTGGATGGGGTTCGACCGACCGGACTGATAGTCCGGTCCGGGCTTCGGCTTGCGCGGCTGAAATGCCCTGAAAATCCGAATACGGCAGCAAACCCTTCGCCCCGATTCAACTGCATGTCCTGTAACCAAACGTCTACCACGACCTGACGATTTTCTACCGCCTGCTGAACGCTTTGCTGCCAGCGGGCGGAGAAACGCCTATCCGTTTCGAACGGGTGCCGGTCTCCCGGCGATGCACGGTTTCCGTTGTCAGCTAGGAGCGAGATGCATAGTAGGCGACCACCCGCGGATCTCCCTCGATGCGCTGCTGGTGTTCGACCAGGCCCGGCGCAATTCGTTGCACCAGGTCCGTGGCAATGTGGTCGAGGCTTCCCGAACGCAGCCAGCGGGTCTGGTAGTAGGCCTTCAGGTCGGCAACGGTCATCGCGTTGTTTGCGAAGAACTTCCCTCCTCCGCGCCTAAGAAGCTCTTCCATTCCCGTCAGATAGATCGTCAACCGGCCATCCGCAAGCGCCTCCCGCGCCTGCCGGAGTTCCTCGCCTTCCAGGCCGAAGCTGCGCGTGATCTGGTGGGTGACGTCCTCCACGGCATCCAGCACCTCGTCACAGTACAGCGCCTGCAGCTCGTCCGCGGGATACAACCCCGCCATCTTTCCTACGTACCGAACAATGGCATTGGACTGGCTCACCATCACGCCATCAATTTCCAGCACCGGTAGTGCCTGGAAGCGTGTGTCCGTTCGCACCTCCTTGAATTCCGCAGAGGTCAGTCGGTTATCCTGGAAATCAATTCCAGCCGCATGCAATGCAATGCGGATTGATTCGCCGCGCCCACCATCGAAGTCGAAATAGGTCAATTTGTAGGTAGACATCAAAAACTCTCCTGCTCATCCCGCGATACTGTCACCTGGATTCAATCCAGACGTCCAACCGTCGCTTTATACATTCGTAGCCCATCGTTCGCGAAACCAGTAGCGCATGAAAGCGGAAACCCGGGGTCGCGCGGCAAGGTCCGTCCCACGATCGGCAGAACCCAATTTACGGACCGCGGAAAGACCTGTCCAGAAAGACGGTACGTCACAGTGATAGCCAAACGGTGCCATCGCACCGCCGAGACAGGTCTCTACGAGGGTAATCTCTTCTGCGCTCAGGGTTTTTCGCCAGAGATTCGCCGACGAATTCGAAATCCGGCCCAGCTCTTCCGTTCCGACAGAATATACGGTGTTCGGGCTTGCTGGATAGCCATTAACAGTCGGGTTTTTGGAAATTCCTTCGACCGGGATGTGCAGGAATGCACAAATCTTTTTCAATTCGAATTCCTTGTTGTCCACCAGGTCTTCATAGCGAACAACGTGAAATCTACCTTTGCCCAGCTCCTGCACATTTTGCTGTGCTCGGCTCAGAACCTGCCTGAGGTATTCCAACTCCCGAAAAATGTCGAATTTGCGCTGCTTGAATTGCTGCCGACGTTTCTGGGAACAGATAACACCGGCCGGATGGCGCACGATGCATACGAATCGGGCACGCGGGAACATGCGGCAAAGCTCGTCGGTTCGAAATAGATTCGAAGTCGTCTTTTCCGCCCAGTACCGCTTACCGGCCCGCGCCCCATCGTCCAGGCTGGCATAGTAGGAACCCAGGATCGCAAGTAACATCGCTTTGGGGTCGGCGCCAGCGTCCCGTTGCCAACCCGCGAGAAGCCGTGCCAGGTGCAGATAGGGCGCCAACTCCATTCGCTGCCTGGCCAGCACCCATTGCGGTGGCTTCTCATAGTTCGGGCAGATCAACTGGGAAAGGATGTCTTTCGCCACCTCTTGGTCCCGGGCGTCGCTCGGTCGCTTTGCGATGCGCCGTACCCAGTCATGGCCCTTGCCATCCAGCGGCAAGGTCAGAACTACAGAATGGCCATCCAACAGGTTGCGCAGAAGGGTTGTGCCCGACCGGTGGGCGCCGCACAGGAAAACAGCATCACCGGAAAGATCGGCTACATCACGTCGAAGCCGGACGGAGGGAACGAGTGGAGCGGATCTGCCGGCTCGCGCTATTTCAGCGGCAAGCTGGTCTACGATGGCTTGCGAATTGGGACCTACGACCCCGGAAGGGAAGACGGCCTCCGCCATAACGGCAAGCCGGGCCAGTTGATCCGGAACCGACGCCTCGCTGTCCAAAGCTGGCATTGAAAATCCGCGCATGCGTACGGCCAATTCTTGCAGAAAATGGTCGTTGCCGAACGCCGAAAGAGAGGCTCGGGAGACCACTCGTCGCCACGCCCATCGGAAAAAACCAGCATACGGCGGAATTGGCGGTGTGTGAAATCCAACCAATCTATTCCCCACCCGATTTCCCTATTTATCGTGGAAATACAGCAAAACTAACGCGGTCGGCATATTTCCTGCTCGGGCCGGCGCAATGCAAATTGCAATTGCGGCAGGTCTTGGGATTTCCGCTGGCAATGCTCCACGGGTGACCCGTCTCACCACCCCTACGCCATAAATTCGCCCTCGCCAGGGACAGGACCTGTCACGCGGGAACGGCTGCCACAAGCGCGGGTTCTCCCAGCCACGCGATCAGATCTCTTTTCAGTTTTTTGAAATCGATCGGCTTGGTCATGCAATCGTCCATGCCCGCGGACAAGCAACGCGTCCGTTCTTCCGCCATGGCAAGTCCGGAGACTCCAACTACTTTTGTCCTGCCCAGGTGCTGCTCAACTTCCAATGCACGCAGCGCACGAATGAATTCGTAGCCATCCATGACAGGCATACGAATATCGGACAACACCAGGTCGAACGCACCAGTCCGCCACTGGCGAAGGCCTTCTTCTCCATTTGCCGCCATGCTCACGTATTGTCCGAGCGTCTCGAGCTGCTCCCGCAATACCCGCTGGTTCATCGGGTTGTCCTCCAGCACGAGCACGCGGCCGGATCTCGGCGTCGCCAGATCTTCACCGAACGACGTTTCCTGGACCATTCCGTCGCCAGGCGGCCGGCTACCCTCCGGCAGATCAACGCTGAATGTTGTGGTCACATCCAACGTGCTTTCCACACCGAGCGTGCCGTCCATCAGTTCCACCAGTTGCTTGCTGATCGTGAGACCAATGCCGGTACCCTCCACACGCGTGGCGTCGGCGCCAAGACGTTCAAAAGGCTCGAAAATATGCCTGATGCCTTCCTCTGTCAGGCCCACGCCGGAGTTCGTTACTTGGATCCGTACACGACCTGCTTCGCTGCGCTCACAACGCAGGCTGATTTCACCGTTTGGGCGGTTGTATTTCACGGCATTAGTGAGCAGGTTGATCAGGACCTGCTTGATGCGAAGCCGATCGCACTGAACGTACAATTCAGCGCAATCCATTTTTATCTCCACCGCGGCCTTTTCGGCCATCGGCCAGATAACCGAGAAACAGTCCTTGAAAATTTCACTCAGCGATACGGATTCCACGGAAACCTCGATTTTTCCGGACTCGATCCGGGCCAGGTCCAGTACCCTGTTGATCAGCGCCAGCAGATGCTCGCCGGCGCGGTTGATCTCCTTGGTGATCCGATCCTTCTGGCCGCGTTTGTTCTCGAACTGTAGCAATTGCGAATAGCCAATGATCGCATTCAGCGGTGCGCGCAGTTCGTGGCTCATGTTTGCAAGAAACTGCGACTTGGCTTTGCTGGCCGCCTCCGCCTGCTGCTTGGCTTCAAGCAGTTGCCGCTCGGTGCGTTGGCGGGTAGAGGAATCGTGCAGGATGGCAGTAAATTGCCGTTCCCCTTCCATGTCCATTTCGCCAACTTCCAGATCTACGGGGAAGGTGGACCCGTCCTTACGCCGGCCAACCACCTGACGGCCGATACCGATGGCGTGTTTTTCACCGGATGCCAGGTATTGCTGCAAATAGCGATCGTGTTCGTTGTGAAACGGCTCCGGCATTAACATCTTGACGTTCTCACCACGCATTTCCCCGATGGTAAACCCGAACATATCTTCTGCCGCCGGGTTAGCCGTTCGGATCCGGCCATCCTCGCCGATCGTTATAATCCCGCTGGGTGCCGAAGTCAGGATGGTTGCAATCCTGTTCTCGCTCAGCTTCCACACCCGGCCCACAGCCAGCGCATTGCCCGTGGCCGACAACGATCGCTGGTACAGAAACATGAATCCCGTCAACAGACCAGTTAGCAAGAGACCGGAGATCAGCACCCATTCCGGGAGCCATGACTTGTTAAGCAGGAGAAATGAACCGAGCGGGGACTCTTCGACAAAAACATCGAGTCCTGCGACCCGATCACCGATTGACACACTCGACGCAGGATATGCATTTTTTGCATTTTCCGGTTTTTCGGACAGCGGCACGCCGCCAACCGTCAGGAACGTGGAAGTCACCCTGGCTCCCCGATCCGGAAAGACATAGTCGAGCCAATTTGGGATGTTAAGCCCCGCCAGAACAAACCCCTTGATCTGCATCCGGCTGACAATTGGGATGTGAAAAAATATGGTTTTGCCATCCACAAACGGGACGATGCCGGGCGTACCTCCCTTCGCGCCGAAATCCCGCATGGCTTTATGTACTCGGAAATGGTCCGCATCGATCGCCAGGGCAACCGGCTGGGCGTGCTCGCTACCCGGGTGCGACGCAGTCCAGGTTACATCGCTGCCGCCGTCTTCCCATTCCACGCTTTCCAACCCAGGGTAGTCCGCAATCAAGCTGTTGGCGTCCGCAATGGATTCCGCCTTTCGCGCTTCTCCCCACTCCAACCAACGGTGACCGGCGCGACGTAGCGAAGGTAGGCGCGCGCCAAGATCGGCAGCAAACAAGGCCATATGCTTTTGCGCTACAAGCAATAACGACGTGCGCAGCCGGTTGTCGCGCTCGCCGTCCAAAACGGACCACGTCGCGCCGGTCACGACAATAAGAATGGCGCACAGGAAAGCGGTCCAAAACTGGCTGGAATGGACAAATGGCTTTTGTCTCAACACGGCATTTTCCCCCGCCGGCTTTTCCGGCCAGCGGACAGACCAATGTCTTGAGAAAAGGGGGAAAGTTCACCGAACCGGGTGATTCACAAATCATCTGCCGCGTAGCGGGAGGTCGAGGCCTCGCCCTGGCTACGGGACGCCCGCCGGGACACTGCGGGTCGATCGAGTGCCGCTTTCCGTAACGTTTCGCCACGCCAGCGCCGGCGCCGTTATTGGGGTCCGCGCGGTCTCTCTCGGTGGGTTACTTCCAGGAGAGCCTGGCCAGCCCGTTCCGGTCCGGGGCCTCTACGAGGACCGTGGTTCGCAAGACTTCACAACCACTTTCCTGCACAGCAGCCTCTAACGTGCGTTACGGCTTTCACGCTAGTCCTATTTGCCAACTATAGCCAGCATTCATTTCGAGCTGGTTTTCACGAAGCCGACTCTCCCCTGAGACGGTCCGGGACGCACCGGCTATCGTTACAGCGCATCACGCCAATTGCCTGATTTCGGCCCCCCCCGGCTCGTTTCGCCGGTTGCCGCCCCGCCCCCTGCCCGCGTTCGCAGGCCTGCAACATTGCGTCGGCTAGCTGGTCCGGCAGTCACTCAACGAATTCATCCGGCAGGATCCGGTAGTGCAGGGCCAGCTTGTACAACTCGACTACCGACTTGACCTTCAGTTTCTCGAAAATTCGGAGACGCTGATTGGCCACCGTCTTGGGGCTAACGCTCAGGCTATCGGCAATGTCTCGCGTCGCCTGTCCCTCGGCGAGGCGAACAAAGATCTCGAATTCCCGTTTACTCAGCTCATCGAGCGGCGACAAATCCGCCGCGAGCCCCAACTTCCCGCGAACGAACATCTTTTGCGAGTGGGAGCAAAGAAAACGGCGGCCGGCGAGGACGGTTCGAATACCCTCGAAAAGCTCCTCTGCGCCTGCCTGTTTATTGATGAATCCGCTGGCTCCGAGCTGCAGTGACTTCTCGATCAGCGCAGAGCTGTCGTGCATGGAGAGGATCAGGGTGCGCGCACGAACTCCCTTGCTTTTCATCCTTCGCAGAATTTCCAGCCCGCTCATATCCTCCTTGAGAGTGAGGTCAATGATCGCGAGGGAATACGAATCCCGCGCGAGATGCTCGAAAAACTCGACCGAGTTGCTGACGCCCGACACCGACCACTCGGGCCGCTGATCGTGCAGCAAACCGAGGTACCCCTCGCGAACCAGCTGGTGGTCATCGAGGATCAGGATTCGAACATCGCCGCTCATATCCGAATACGCTCACCCCGATCTTTCACTCCACCGGCGTCACTACGGACCAGCGAAGTTGGATTGCCGTCCGCGTACACCTGGCGAAATGCCTCGACTTCCTGATCGACTGCCAATCCCGCGCCCCGGGCAATCAACGCGCTCGTCCGGCCGATTCGCAGAAGATGCATTCCGGTTTCGTGGTCGCGAAAGCCCGCCGCCCGAGCCAGGCTCTGCACGATCGCCAGATTTGCATCCCCCAGCTCCTCGGTGCGCGCGCAAACCTTGCCGGAAAGCAGTTCGTTTATGTTGGCGAGAAGATCGTCCACCGTGAGGATCCGCTTTCGCTCAGGTTCTTTCACGCCTGCGCCTCTTCCGCGGAACCATCCACCTGCACATCCGCCCGCACCTGGTTTCTGCCACCGTTTTTGGCCGCGTACAGGGCGGCGTTGCAACGGCCAACCAGGTCCTCAACCCCGGTGTCCGATGGCTGGAACGTCGCCAAACCAATACTCACGGTCAGCTCTTCCCCTTCCAATTGTTCCAACCGACTTTTCGAAATCGCCTCACGCAGGCGTTCGGCAACGGCCCTGGCCTTTTGGGTGTCGGCTTGCGGCAACACAATGCAAAACTCGTCCCCACCGTAGCGGTTAACGATGTCCGCCGCTCGCAATTTTTCGCACAAGCACTTCGCAACGCTGCGTAGTATCTGGTCGCCGACGACATGCCCGTACTGCTCGTTGAATTTCTTGAAATGGTCAATATCCACCATGACTACGCTAAAAGGCCGCTCCGGCTCCCGGCGTGCCTGCTCGATTCGATACTTCAAATCCGCCTCGAGATACTGTCGATTTCGCACCCCGGTCAGACCGTCCGTGACGGAACTTTCCTGGAATTGTTGCACC
The DNA here is from genome assembly GCA_022340345.1 of Gammaproteobacteria bacterium. Lineage (GTDB taxonomy): Bacteria > Pseudomonadota > Gammaproteobacteria > HyVt-429 > HyVt-429 > JAJDOE01. The sequence continues at coordinate 9,993 of JAJDOE010000142.1, read as the reverse complement.
GGTCTTTTCAAATCCTGCTGGCTCGATGTTCGGCGCAATCCCGCCCGCACCCGCGCAAGCAATTCCGTGTTTCCCACCGGCTTGATCATGTAGTCCTGGGCGCCACGCTCGATACTGGAAATCCTGCGATCCAGATCATTTAGTGCCGTGAGCACAATAACCGGAATCTCACGGAGCTGCTTATCTGACTCGATCTCGTCCATGAACTCGAAACCATCCACGTCCGGCAAAACGAGATCCAGCAGAATCAGGGCCGGGCGCTCCTTGGCCAGGAAATTTCGCGCACTCGCGGCAGTGCTCGCAATGATTGGGGCGTATCCATCGGCCTCAAAGACCGCGCTGATCTGCCTGGCCTGCCGCTCATCATCTTCTACAATCAGAATCACCGGGCGTTTCGAACTGTCGTTACGCTGATCACCGATCAGGCTACGAACGATTTTCTGCCGCAGCTCCAATTCTCTCTGCATCTCGCTGATGCGACACAACGCACGTACGCGTGCTGTCAGCTCGCTACGATTGACGGGCTTTGACAGAAATTCGTCTGCGCCGGCATCGAGACCCGTCGCGCAATGGTCTGCGCCAGAAAGAGCGGTGACAAGAATTACCGGGATTTTCTCGGTTCGAGGATTGGCTTTCAGGCGGCGAGTCACTTCGTAGCCGTCCAGATCCGGCATCATGATGTCCAGAAGAATGATCTCTGGAATTTGTTTAGCAGCCAGTTCCAGCGCCTGTTCGCCACCGTAAGCCGGAATTGGCTCAAAACCTTCCATTTCGAGGAAGGCAGCGAGGATTTTCACATTCCGGGGTTCATCGTCAACGATGAGAACGGGACGTTTCATATCAGACATGATCAAACTCCTGAGCGTCTTTTCCGGCCAGCAGCGAAAATCTCGCCAGCGGCACCGGGCCAGAAGCCCTTACTCGCTGCCCGCCGGGGCGGCTACGCCGCCGATCCAACGGTCGTTCTCCCCGCCATCATCCAACCGTCCACAAGGAATGGTCAATTCAATACGCCGACCTTGACCTGGCCAACTGGCCATTGACGCTGTGCCACCGTGGAGTTCCACCAGATTCGTGGCCAGGGCGAGGTTCCGGAGCCCCTCCTCCGATTCCTTTCCGGACAATAGCCGCTCCAACGCCGGAAGGACCGACGTGAGGTGCTCGCCGGTGATCCCCGGCTCCAACTCCATAATCCGCACCCGAAGTTTCTCATTGTCTCGCGTGACGCTTACGGAAACTGTCCCGTCTTCCGGCGTTGACTCTATCGCGTTACTCAACAGGTCGAAGAGCACTTTTTTCAGCGCCCGGCCATCTACTTCCACCAGACCGACATCGTCCGCAATCCCTGTTCGCAAGCTGATGCCACGCACCAGGGCTCTTTCCCGGATGAGGGCCTTCGTGTTGTCAAACAGCTCCGGGAAATTCACCGGTTCCAATTGGATCTGCATACTACCCGCCTCAATCCTGGACAGGTCCACGACGTCGTTGACCAGGGACAGCAGCCGCTTCGCTGCCTCAATGATGTCGTCCACGTATTCGGTCTGCCGTACATTGAGCTCCCCAGGTACGCCTTCTCTGAGAAGCTCGGAAAACCCGATGATGGCATTCAGCGGGCTGCGCAACTCATGGGACATATGGGAGATTAACCCCGGTTGCTGCGCTGGATTCTCAAGTTTGACTGTCATTTTCTTAGTACCTGCATGTTCGCCGGCCGCGCAAACATCTTCCACGATTCGTGGCTGGCCGAGCTGCCAACCTAGATCGTTATCTGCTCGCGATCCATGGGAAAACTTCCCGAATACAACCAATGCGCCCCCTGGGAACGCCATTTATCTTGACAGGGCCGCGGCGCGGTGACTAGCTTCAGCCTCCATAGCATACGCTTCGCAACGACCATTGATCAGACCACAGCGTAGCTTTATTGATGAATAATCTTCCAACTCTCGAGGCGGGCCGGCAGCTTCTCGCTCTGGTTTACCCGTTTCCGGATCGGGCTCAGATCCGCTATGCCGACCCGGAACCGAAGATCAAACCGATTCAGATACAACGATATCGCCATGGAAACGGTGGCCCTGCTTCGGCTACTGGCCGAGCCGCCTGGCATCACCCCGAAGCCAGGAGCCCCTGCTCCTGCAAGAATTTCCGATTCGCCCCGCCCCGGTCGAGGCGGGCCTTTGCCGCGCTTTGCACCTCGAAGAGTGAAATGCAGTATTCGCGAGCCGGCGGGCCATGAGATCGCCGCAGCCAGGCCAGGAGACTCTGCCCAGCATACGGCGTAACCACCTGGCCGCAGCGGTGCTGGTGGTTGCGGTCCTGGTCTTCGTCGCAATTATCGCGAACGGACAGGTCGCCAGGAATGCGCGCCGGGCCACCGAGGCCGTGGTCCTGCGCGACTACCTCTTTACCACCACGGCCGAAATGCGCGCTGCACTGGCGGCAGCGGAGGCGACACTGCACCGCGGCATGGTCGGACGCGAAGCGGTTGACGCGCCGACAATCAACGCCAGGCTGAGGCGCGCCCGGGAACTGTTGGACGAGTTGTCGTTACGGGCTTCGGGAATTAGGGAGGCGGTCGCGGCACCGCTCGCTGATCTGGACGAGCAGCTGGTCGAGCTGTCTTCGGATTTCACGACGCTCCTGGAACGGAGCGCTGATCCGAACTGGGTTTATCCCATGCTACCGTTTGTAAACGGTCCCCTGCCGAAATTGAACTCGGACTTTGTCACGGCGGCGGGCACCGCCCTGGACGATATCGCCGCGGACGGAAATGGGCTCGTGCTCTACCAGCGCCTCGTGCAGCTTCGTGACCTCTGGCGCCGCATGATCCTGAGCTTCCGCTCCCTCATCGTGCGTTTCGCCGGTCTCGACGACCAATCGACGCAAGGCCTTGAGGAAGATATCCGGGACGCCCAGGCCACCATCCAGGACATGCTGGCCAGGCTCAAGGTGGACGTGGTCCCGATGAAAAACTTCATCCTTGACGATGCACTGGACCGAATGCGAATGGATAGCCAGGAATGGTTCCGCATTTTTCACGATGACATAGGACAAATACGGCAAAAATCCGAGTGGCGCGCCGACATCCAATTTTTGGATCAACGAATTCGGCCGACACTGGACAACATTGCGTTGGCACTGGTTGCGATGGAAGGCAGCATCAATACGTGGGCCGCCGGCCAGATCGACGCTATCCAGTTCGCGGCGAATCGCATCAGCCTGATCTTGTGGGGTATTGCATTGCTGGCCCTGGTTTTCGTCATTGTGAACTACGCCGTCATGCGCCATTCGGTGTTTCGCCCCGTCGAGCAGGTTGCCCGTGCCCTGACCGCCGCCGCCAAAGAGGAGAAAGATGTATACGTTCCGGAACGAAAGACCCGCGAGATCGCGGTGTTGGTGAGCGCTGTCAACGACATGCAGGCATACCTCGTGGAGCGCAAGCAGACCGAGGAACGGCTGATCGAGGCCACGCAACGGGCCGAAGAGGCAAATAAAGTTAAGGCCCAGTTTCTGGAAAAGATGAGCCATGAACTGCGCACGCCATTGAACTCCATCCTCGGTTTCACCCAGATCCTGGAGGCGGATCGAAAAAATCCACTGCGCGAATCGCACAGGGAGGGGATCAAACAGATTCAGGAGGCTGGCTGGCATCTGCTGGAAATCGTCAATGAGCTGTTGGACCTGAACCTCGTCGAGGCGGAGGAAGTGCAGCTCCAAATGGAACCGGTAGCGCTTGCGGATCTGTTGCAAAATTGCCTGGATACGATCGAGCCACTGGCGGAGCGACACGGGATCACCATCCGTCCGCTACAGGCGTCGGGGTGCCACGTACGCACCGATCCGGCGCGGCTACGGCAGGTGATGCGAATTCTTTTGTCCAACGCGGTGAAATTTAACCACGACGGAGGCAGCCTGAAGGTGACCTGCCAGCAGACCGTGGAAGGCACCGTACGCGTCGGGGTAACCGATACCGGCCGGGGAATCCCGGAAGATGAGCTTCCGAGCATCTTCGAGCCATTCTCCCAGCAGTATCTGGACACCTACGCTCTGCACGGAACCGGAATCGGCCTTGCCATCGCAAAACGACTCGTCGAACAAATGGGTGGCCAGATGGAGGTCGTGTCCGAGCTGGGAAAGGGAAGCACGTTCTGGTTGGAACTCCAGGCCAGTGCTCCGCCGGTACCGGATTGAGCCGCCAGGCCGAATGCCAATCGGGCCGGCGAGAACACCGGCACACGAATCTCGAGTAACTACCATCATTGCTGGTCTCCGTCGATTCCTTGCGAAGCCGTTCAACGCCGCCGGGTTGCAGAGGGCTGTGGCAGAACGACGGAGGAAAAGCACCGAAATGGCGCCGCATCACGCACCGCGACTCTGACAGATTCCGAACCGAAACCCGGGTGGTTGCACCCGTTTCCCTGAGTTTTCCCAGCCAGCCGGAAGGTATCCGCAAAAGCTGATTCCCGCCTGACCCCACCACCGCCAAACCAGAGGCGGCCGTCAAGGGGCTCGCGAAAATTCTGCGTTGTCCCGAACGCGCGAAGCGACCCTTGGCGTACAACCGGGCATCCCGCGAGCCCTGCGTTTCGTTCCCGGGTCGCACCGGATGTTCCCGGCCAATCCCAATTCTCCGCCTATCGAAAGAACCCCCCTGCATGGGCATTCCTGCCTGGCAACTCCCGCAACCAGTCGATCCCGGAAGCGGATCGAGAGAAGCGCCCGAAAAACGTCGGGCGAATTTCCCAGGCAAGGCGTAGGCGTCCTTCTCGGGAAAGCATCCCATATCGCTGTGACGGGTGCGGTCTATGTTTTCCGTAACGACGGTAGGAAACCGTCAGGAGACAGCCATGAGAAACGCAGATCGCAAAAATTGGTACCGCAACCACGCCAATGAAGCCAGGCACGCTGACGCGGAGCCGAGCTCCAAATGGCGGTCCAGAACCATCCTCCTGTCTGTACTCCTGGGACTCACGCTAGCCGCCACGGACGCGCAGGCCAGTCGCTCCGTAGAGCAGGAAATGGGCAAGGCAATTACCGAGAATTGTTACGGCAAGGCGGACACCATGGTTATCCGCGTTGGATACGCGCAAGGCGCGCTGGTTGATGAGCAAATTGGCCACAACGCAGCGGCCAGCACGACCTTCAATAGCAGCGGGCCGGATAGCCTTCCCATTTGCAGCGTCAACCTGCGTGACAAAAGACCCAGCTGAAGCTGTAAGCCGGTCGGATCAACCGGGCGCGGGGCGCGCCGGATCGGCGACCGGCGAATTCAGCCGAATCGCACCTGAAAACGCCTGCTGCCTGGATTCCCGGAGCACCCGCCTGCGCAATCGGTGCGCCCCCGATCCCCGGAGCCAGCATGGGTAGCCCCACGCCGCCGCGTCTACGCTCACCCGCCAATTGCAATGTACCGGGAAGATTTCCCGATTTCCGACCGGACTTCGCCCCGAAAACCGGCGCGGACCGGCAGTTCGGGAAATTCGCCCATGGTGCCGCATGGTGAGTCCCTCTAGCCTGTGTATGTAACGAAAGGAAACCAATGCATCTGACAGGCAGGGGAAAAAAATGAAAATTCAAGCACATCTTGTCCCCGGAAAACTGGCGCGCAGAAAAACCCGGTGGGCATGGTTACTGGCCGCCCTGGCACCCGCCCTGCTGGGGTTAATGGCAAGCAACGAAGCGAATGCCTTTGGCAGCCGCTTGTCCATGAACCAAATCATTGGCCATGAAATCTACCGCCACTGTCTGCGATGCATTTCGCATAGCGATGACCGTAAGCGTTGCAATCGAGACCAGGTGTACGTGCATTTTAATTACGGACAAGGCGAAAAGCTCGACCGACTGCATGGCCGAAGGGCATTGGCCAGCACAAGCTTCACTGTGGGTTCCGGCACGGGCGATGCCGTTTGCACGGTCAATCTTCGACAGGAACGGCCCAACTAGCAGAACGACAGCATGAATCACACACCCAACCATTTCGGCCTGACACTGCGCCTGGCGGATCGCGCCACCGGGCTGACAGCGGCCTGACGGAGAGCACCATGGCAACGATGCAAGTCAACACCGCAGACGTGCAGATCGGGATGTACGTTACGCGCCTGGACCGCCCGTGGCTGGGGACCCCGTATGATTTGGAGGGTTTCCAGATCCGTGAGGAAGCGGAAATCGAAAACCTGCAAAGCCGGTGCAAGCACGTATTCATCCTGATGCCGGACGAGGAAATCGAGATATCCGCACCCCGAACCAGTCGCACGTGGATGTCGTCAAAAGAGAAAGCCCACCGCGGGTATAAGGTCACGAGCGACGTCAGGGAGGAATTGCCAGCCGCACAAGACTCTCACACTGAAATATCCACGCTCATAACCGACATCGCGGATACCGTGAGGCAGGAGCAGAAACTCGATATACCGCGACTGGAAACGGCGGTGGACGTGATGGTGAGCAGCATTGAGCGCAATCCGGATGCCTATACCTGGCTGACTCGTATCAAGGATTTTGACTCGTTCGCGTACCGTCAGTCCCTCAGCGCTTCCGTGTGGGCCACAACTTTCGGCTGCCACCTCGAACTGGACGAAGGGGCGTTGCGAGACCTGGCCCTGGGCGCGTTGCTCATGGACATCGGCAATACCTCTTTACCGGCCGAGTTGGTGAAAAAGGAGGGCCAACTTAGCAGCGAGGAGTGGCAGATGGTCCGTTCCCACGTGGGCCTGAGCACACAAATCCTCTCAAAGACGCCTGGTATTTCGGAGCGTGTAATCGAAATGGTCCGTAGCCATCATGAACGACTCGACGGCAGCGGCTATCCGGAGGGACGGAGGGGCTCCTCCATCCCGCAATCCGCCCAAATCGCCGGCATCGTCGACTTCTATTCCACAACCACGATTCCGCGGCCCCACGGAAAATCGATCTCTCCCGGGCAGGCGCTGCAGATGCTGGAGCGGCAACGGGGCCGCTATTTCGATGAGAAGCTGGTGGACGTTTTCGTGCAGGCGCTAAGTACCTATCCCACTGGATCTCTCGTCGAACTGACGACTGGCGAGGTCGGCATTGTCACGGCGCAGAATCCTGGCTGGCGCCTGCAACCACGTCTGGTCCTGCTGCTGGATCCGGATAAGAAGCCCTACGGCTCCTACCCGCGCATCAATTTGTTCGATGAGGCAGATAATAAAGAGGCGTCCCCGCGCCATATCCGCCGGACGCTGCCCGAGAACTCCTATGGTCTCCGGATTGAGGAGTTGCATTTCTGAGCTGCGGCAGCACCGCGCGGCACAGTCGCCCGGACTCGGCGGAGCCTCCGCCTTGTTTTGGCAGAGAGGGTGGGATCGCCCGGCACAGGTTGCCGGGCGTCTGCCAACTGGGACCCTTCGCTGGCGCGCCACGTCCGGGGTGATCAAAGGGCAGGCCTGCACGACGTTGTCAGGCACCCCCCGGGGAAAAACACCCGGGACCGACCCTAAAGGTGACGGGGAAAATGCTTACGCGGGTAGCGGCGGAATGGGACAGTCGATCACATCCGCGAAAGCGCGCAACAGCTCGACCTCGAGCGGAGCAACCTTGCCATCATGCAGAACGCTTGCCGCACAGGCTTTGAGCAGGCTGGATTTGGCCAGCGGCTTGAGCCTCGCCAACTGTCGCAGGGCCCGGTCCAGGTCGGGAAGCCGGATCCGGTCCACGGGCAGCAGCTGCAAATTTTCGACTTCCAGCACTTTTTTTGCGGTTGCGAACGCCCCTTCTGCCTCCGCCTCGTTTTTGCCGCCGGCACGGGCCATGACGGAGAGCAGCAGTTCACAGTCCTTCCTGATCTGCCCGGGGTGCGCAACTCGGGAAGTCACCCTCGCCGGTTTGGAAAAATGTGCGTCCAGGTGGTGAAACAGAATTTTCTGCAATGACCACTCGAGCAGATCTACCCGGGAATCCTGCTCGATCAGGACGGTGAGATTCTGCTGGAATTTCCGGTATTGCGTGGCCGACAACTGCTTCAGGGTCGGAATGACCAGGTCCACCAGCGGCAGTCGAAAGCGCACGTCGAGCCGCGCCATCACGGGCGCCAACTTCTGAACGACAGCAAAGACACCTGTGGCCGATTGCTCCCGCAAATGCGCCAGTTGCTCTGCCCGGTTTCCGGCTTCCCTGTCGAGCACCAGGCAGTAAACCAGCGCCCTGGCGCCGAAGGGTTCCCGGGCCGCTTCGTCCAGCACCGCGGGAAGTTCCGCCATCAGGGCGCCGGCGTAGCGGATGTCTTCCTCGCCAGGGTTCCCGATCCGATGTATGCCATTGGCGACGTCCGCCGCCGTGGCGCCCACCAGGACGGTGGCGGCCCGTCGAACCTGCTCCATTCGTTTCTCCGCCTCCGTGGGCCCGGCCTCCTGCGCAGCCTGGAACCGGTCGGTCTCGCTGGAAGAGTCGAACTTGCCGTCCCAGTGGGGATCGATACGGCGGATACGATCGGCCAGCGGCGGATGGGTGGCGGCCAGTGACTGCAGAAAGCCGGAAACCCCCTGGGCGAACAAGGCGTGGCTGATTTCCGGCGCGCCGGGATTTTCGATTTGTGAGCCGGAGCTGAGGCCACCAATGCGTTTCAACGCGCCCGCTATCCCATCCGGGTTGCGCGTGAACTGCACCGCAGAGGAATCCGCCAGGTACTCGCGCTGGCGGCTCACCGCGGCCTTGATCAGGTTGCCGAAGAAGGTCCCGGCGAAACCAAGAACCATCAGGCCCCCGCCCAGCAGCAGGATTCCGCCGGCGCCCTTGGAATTGCTCCGGCCGCGCCTCGAGAACGCCGTGGAACGCAGTATGAAGTAGCCGATAAGGCCAATCACCAGGATCCCGTTGAGCACACCGATCAGGCGAATATTGAGGCGCATGTCGCCATTGAAGATGTGGCTGAATTCGTGGGCGATCACGCCCTGGAGTTGGTCGCGACTGAGGTGGTCAATCGTTCCCCGGGTTACCCCGATCACCGCATCGCGCGGCGAAAACCCGGCGGCAAACGCGTTGATACCGGATTCCTCCTCCAGCAGGTAGACCGGTGGCGCCGGGGTGCCGGACGCGATGGCCATTTCCTCCACCACGTTCAGCAGCTTGCGCTCCGCCAGGTCGTCCGTATTCCGCGGGATCAGCTTGCCGCCCAAAGACTCCGCAACGGTCCTGCCACCCCCGGACAAGGCCATGATCTTGTAGAGACTGCCGCCCAGCACCACCGCACCGACTCCGGCACTGACGACGGCAAACATTTCCCAGTTCAGGTGCCGGCCGTAACTCCCAACGCTCTGGAGTTGCCGGCTGTCGAAATATCCCAGCACGGCCATGACCAGCAGGTTGGTCATGATGATTAACGCTACCACCGCCACGGCGAAAAGGAAGACCAACTGAAACGTGTTCCTGCGAACACGCTCCTGCGATTCGAAAAAATTCATCGTAAACGGCCGGCCCGCCAGCCGTCAGCTAGAACGAAACTTTCGGTGCTTCCTGGATGACGGCGCTGTCTTCAAATTCCAGCAAGGTCGCGTCCTTTACGTGGCCGAATCTCGCGGCAAGCAAATTCGCGGGGAAGGTTTGCTTGTAGGTGTTGTAGGCCATTACCTGGTCGTTAAAGGATTGGCGAGCGAAGGAGACCTTGTTCTCGGTAGAGATCAGCTCCTCGCTCAGCTGCATCATGTTCTGGCTCGCCTTGAGGTCCGGGTAGGCCTCCATCACCATGTTGAAACTTGCCAGGGCGCCCGCGAGCTTGCTTTCCGCGCCGCCCAGGCCCTTGATCGCTTCGGCATTACCCGGGTCGGCGGCGGCCGTCGACAGCATCTGGTTCGCAGCATTCCGCGCCTTTACGACCGATTCCAGGGTTTCGCGCTCGTGCTTTATATAACCCTTCGCCGTCTCGACCAGATTGGGGATCAGGTCATAACGCCGTTTCAGCTGCACCTCGATCTGCGCGAAGGCATTAAGGTACCGATTCTTGAGTGCAACCAGCTTGTTGTAGATGCTGATTACGTAAAATAC
>JAJDOE010000128.1 GCA_022340345.1 Gammaproteobacteria bacterium | reverse complement strand
CATCCGGGTCCTCAGCGACGCCATCGAGGGCGATTTTCATCGCATCCAGTTCACCCCGGACCTTCTGCCGGCGGACCTGACCGGCACCGAGGTCTTCCGTCCCACCGATGGCAGTTTCCGTTTTCAGCGCGGGCCGTTGTTCCACAACCTGATCCTCGCGGACGAGATCAACCGGGCGCCGGCCAAGGTGCAATCGGCTTTGCTCGAGGCCATGGCCGAGCGCCAGATTACCGTGGCCTCCACCACCTACCCGCTGCCGGCCCTGTTTCTGGTCATGGCCACCCAGAATCCCATCGAGCAGGAAGGCACTTACCCGTTGCCGGAAGCGCAACTGGATCGCTTTTTGCTGTACGTGCGAATCGACTACCCGGACGCCACTGCGGAAAAACAGATTCTGGCCCTGGCCCGGAACGAGGCGCGCGCCGGCGAAACCGGTTTCCGCCCGCGACACCCGGTGTCCCAGGAGACGATTCTCGCCGCCCGGCAGGAAGTGCTCGGCGTACACCTGGCCGACAACCTGGAGGCCTACGTGCTGCAACTGGTGCTCGCCAGCCGCGCGCCGGGGGCCTATTCGGAGAAACTGCAGCGCTGGCTGCAGTACGGGGCCAGCCCGCGCGCCACCATCGCCCTGGATCGCTGTTCCCGGGCCCACGCCTGGCTCGCCGGCCGCGCTTTCGTTACTCCCGAGGACATCCAGGCCATGGTTTTCGACGTCCTTCGTCATCGCATCCTGCTCACCTACGAGGCGGAAGCGGACGGCGTCACCAGTGACGATTTCATTCGCGAGCTGATCGCGACGATCCCGGTCCCCTGACAACCACGGTCCGCCCGGCATGAGTATCCCGGCGTCCCGGCCCGGAACTGCACAACAACCCGCCAACTCCCGGGCGGTACGCGTAACCGTACCCGATCTTATTGCCCTGCGCCGCGCCGGCGAACAACTTGCCCTCCCCCGCACGCGCATCCGCGCCCGCACGGCCGGCGGCTACCTGTCCGCGTTCCGTGGCCGCGGCATGGAATTCGACGAAGCGCGCCTGTACCAGCCCGGAGACGATGTGCGTACCATCGACTGGCGGGTAACTGCCCGCACCGGCGAGCCCCACACGAAGTTGTACCGCGAAGAGCGGGAGCGGGCGGTCCTGTTGTGGGTGGACGATCGGGCGGGTATGCACTTCGCCACCCGCGGCTGCCTGAAGTCCGTGTTCGCCGCCCGTGCCGCCGCCCTGCTCGCCTGGAGCAGCGTCGCGCACGGCGACCGCATCGGTGGCCTGGTTTTCTCGGAGCAAGGGCACCGCGAACTGCGGCCGCGCCGGGGAAAGCCCGGTGCATTGCATTTCATGCGTCTGCTGGCGGAAAACGGCAATTCCAGCGCCAGCGGCTACCCCAGCAGCTATTCCAGCGGCGACCTGGCGGCGCCCGCCGCGCGCCTGCGCCGGGTGGCGCGACCGGGAGCCCTGGTCTACCTGCTGAGCGACTTTCGCGGGCTGTCCACCGAGGCGGAAACCCACCTGATGGAACTGGCCCGCCACAACAGCGTGGTTTTGTTGTTTGTCAGCGATCCCCTGGAGGCCGAGCTGCCGCCTCCGGGCCGATACCACGTCAGCGACGGCAGCCAGCGGCTGGCGCTGGACACCGGCGACGCCGCCTTCCGGCGCAACTACGCGGAGGCTTTTGCCGCCCACCAGCACCGCCTGCAGATGCTGGCGCGACGCAGCGGTATGGCTTTTCTCCCCTGCCAAACCCGTGACGACCCGGTGGAGTGTCTTCGCTCCGGGCTACGCTTCGATCCGCGATGAACCCGCTGGAACAACTACGGGACATTCACCTGCCCGCGGCGATCCCGTGGTGGCCGCTGGCGCCGGGCTGGTGGTTGCTCGGCGGGCTGCTGCTTGCCGGCCTGCTGCTGGGTTGGAGATGGTGGCGAAGAACGAAGGCGCCGCGTCCGTTGCTGGTGGCGGCCCGCGGGGAACTCGCCGGCATCGAGCGTCGCTACCGCGCCGAACCCCGGCCCGACCGGCTGGCCCGGGAGCTTTCCGAACTGCTGCGACGAGTATGCGTGGTGCGCTATCCCCGCGCGGACAGCGCCGGCCTGACCGGTGACCCGTGGCTGGCGTTGCTGGACGGGGCGCTGGGTGGCAACGACTTCCGCGAAGGCAGCGGCCGGGCGCTGGCGGAGGCGCCCTATCGGCAGGACCCGGTGCTGGATGCGGAGGCGCTCATTGCGCTGGTGGGTCGCTGGCTGCGGGCGCTGGAGACCCGTCGATGATTTCCCTCGCCTGGCCCTGGCTGCTGGTGGTTCTGCCCCTGCCCTGGCTGGCGCGTTGGCTGCTTCCCGCCGGGGATGACCGTGGCGATGCTGCCCTTCGGGGTCCCCACCTGGAGGCTTGTGCCCAGCGGCCCGCGGCCGGCCGCGCGTCCAATGGCCGGCGCTGGCAACTGCTGCTCGGGCTGCTCGCCTGGCTGTGCCTGGTTGCCGCCGCGGCGCGTCCCGAGTGGATCGGGGACCCGGTACAACTGCCGGTCTCCGGCCGGGACCTGATGCTGGGGGTGGACCTGTCCGGCAGCATGCGCGAGACGGACTTTGTGCTGGGGCGGCGCCAGGTGGACCGGCTGACCGCCACCAAGGCCGTGGCCGGAGATTTCATCCGGCGCCGGGTGGGGGATCGCATCGGCCTGATCCTGTTCGGCCGCCAGGCCTACCTGCAGGCGCCGCTGACCTTCGATCGCGAAACCGTGCATACCCTGTTGCTGGAGTCCGTCATCGGCCTGGCCGGCAAGGAGACCGCCATCGGTGACGCCATCGGCCTGGCGGTCAAGCGCCTGCGGGAGAATCCCGCGGAACAGCGGGTCTTCATCCTGCTGACCGACGGCGCCAACACCGCCGGCGTCATCAGTCCCACCCAGGCCGCGGAACTGGCCGCCAGTGCGGGACTGCGCATCTACACCATCGGCATCGGCGCCGACGAGGTGATCCGGCGCACCTTATTCGGCAACCAGCGGGTCAACCCTTCCGCCGACCTGGACGAGGAGACCCTGCGCCAGGTGGCCCAGGTGACCGGCGGGCGCTACTTCCGCGCCCGGGATACCGCCGAACTGGAAGGCATCTATGCGTTGCTGGACGAACTCGAGCCGGTGGAAAAAGAACGCCGGGTGTTCCGGCCCACCCGCGCCTTGTTTTACTGGCCGCTGGCGGCGGCGCTGGCGCTCGCCGGCTTGCTGCTGGTGGCGCGTTCCGGGAGGCTCCGGGCATGAACGGGCTGGAGGCATTCCATTTCCTGCGCCCGGCCTGGCTGCTGGCGCTGCCGCTACTGGGCTGGCTGCTGTGGCGTTTCGCGGGCCGAGCCGGTGGTGGCGGTAACTGGCAGGCGGTATGTGACCCGGCCCTGCTGGATTTCCTGCTGGTGGGACGGGCCGCTCGCCGCTCCCGCTGGCCCGTGGTGCTGTTGGGAATCGGTGGTGCGCTCGCGATCCTGGCGCTGGCCGGCCCGAGCTGGCGGCAACTGCCACAACCGGTGTTTCGCCAGGACTCGGCACTGGTGATCGTACTGGACCTGTCGCGCTCCATGGATGCCGGGGACATACGCCCCAGCCGCCTCACCCGTGCGCGCCACAAAGTTCGCGACATCCTGGCACGCCGTACCGAGGGCCAGACGGCACTGGTGGTTTTTGCCGCCGAGGCCTTCACCGTGGTGCCGCTTACCGACGACACCGGCACAATCGATTCGCTGGTGCCGGCGCTGGAAACCGGCCTCATGCCCGCCCAGGGCAGCCACCCGGAACGGGGGCTGGCCCTGGCAGGCCAACTGCTTCGGCAGGCCGGGGTGCCCGGTGGCGAGGTTCTGCTGGTGGCCGATAGCCTGGCGGGCATCAACGAGGCAGCCGCCACCCTGTCCCGGGCCGGGCACCGGCTATCGATACTCGCGGTGGGCACCACCGAAGGCGCGCCCATCCCCCGGGCCGGCGGCGGATTCGTCACCGGCTCCGATGGGGAGATGGCGCTGCCGAGCCTGGATGTGGCGGCCGGCCGTGCGGCCGCGACGGCGGGGGGCGGCCGGTTCGCCGAACTTGCGGTGGATGACCGCGACCTCGACCAGCTGCTGGCACCACTGCAAGCAGCAGGCCCGCGCGAAAGCGCGGAGACCGGCCTCACCAGTGACCGCTGGCGGGAGGAAGGCCCCTGGCTGGTGCTGCTGTTACTGCCCCTGGCGACCCTGGCCTTTCGTCGCGGCATCCTCGCGGCGCTGTTGGTGGTGGTGCTGGTACCGTTTCCGCAGGAGAGTAACGCGATGGAATGGCGGGATCTGTGGCAACGCCCGGATCAACAGGGCGCGGAGGCCTTCGCCCGGCAACAAAACCAGCAGGCGGCAGAGCATTTCCAGGACCCGGCCTGGCGGGCCGCGGCCCAGTACCGCGCCGGGCAGTTCCCCCAGGCCGCCGAGACCCTGAGGGCAATGGATGACGCGGAAGCCAACTACAATCGCGGCAACGCCCTGGCCCGGGCCGGGAAGGTGCCGCAGGCGATTGCCGCCTACGACCGCGCGCTGGCACAAAACCCGGACCACGAGGACGCACGCTTCAACCGCGAGCTACTGAAAAAGATGCAACAACAGCAACAGCAACAACAACAGCAACAGCAACAGCAACAGCAGAAGGACGGCCAGAGCCCGGACGATCCGCAACCGTCCGGCGACTCCGCAAAGGACCAGCAATCGCAGCCAGGCCAGGCCGGAGAACCCGGCTCCCAGGATGGGCAACCAAAGCCCGCGGACGCCGGGAAGCCCGACCGCGAACCGGAAGCGGCCCGGGACGGAAAACCGGACGATTCCCGTCCGGCCCAGGGGGTACCCGAACCGGCGGAGCCCGACCAGCAGAAGTCCGGGGAGCAAACGGTCCAGGCCGCGGAAACCGATTCCACTCCGAACGAGGACGAGCAGAGCCAGGAACAGTGGTTGCGGCGCATTCCGGACGATCCCGGTGGCCTGTTGCGACGCAAGTTTGCCTACCAATACAGCCAGAAAGCACGCGACGCGGGGACCCCCGCTGGCAGCCAGGAGCCGGCCTGGTGATGGGCCGCCGCTGGATTGCCATGTTGTTGCTGCTGGCGTCGCTGGCGCCGTGGGCCGCCCAGGCCAGCGTCAGCGCGAGCCTGGATCGATCCACCATCGCCATGGACGAATCCGTAACCCTGCGGCTGGTTATCAGAGACGAAGACGACAATGCGGGCGCGCCGGATTTCAGCCCGTTGGCACGGGATTTTGAAATCCTCTCGCGAAGCCAGAGCAGCAGCTTCAACCTGATCAATGGCACCGCCAGTCGTTCCCTGACCTGGCAACTGACCCTCATGCCGCGTGCTGCGGGCGTTTTCACCATCCCACCGTTGCGGGTCGGCGCCACCACGAGCAAGGCTTTGCAGCTGACCGTACGCGATACGCCGACGGAACCGGATCACGGCAACGCTGACATCTTTCTGGAAGTGGAAGTGGACCAGACCACCCCCCGCGTACAGGCCCAGGTCCTCTATACCGTGCGTCTGTTCCACGCGGTCAACTTCAACAGCGGCGCCAGCCTCACCGAACCCCGGTCGGAGGGAGCGGAGATGGTGGTACAGAAACTGGGGGATGACGCCAGCTACGAAAAAATTGTCAACGGGCGCCGCTACGCGGTGGTCGAACGGCGTTATGCGCTGTTTCCCCAGGCCAGCGGCGAGCTGGAAATCAGTCCGCTGCTGTTCGAGGCGCGGATCGCCCGGCGGCGGGACTTTTTTCCCGACCCCCTCGGCTACTCCGGTCAGCTGCGGCGGGTGCATTCACAAGCGATCCATCTGTCGGTGCAGCCGATCCCACCCGACTTTCACGCGCCCCACTGGCTGCCGGCGCGTTCCCTGGAACTCAGCGAATCCTGGCCCACGGAGCCGCCGCACTTCACGGTCGGCGAACCGCTAACCCGCAAGGTCCGTCTGCGGGCGCGGGGACTGGCGGCCGCGCAACTGCCGGAACTGGAGCAGAAAATTCCCGCGCAACTGCGCCAGTACCCGGATCAGGCGGAAAGCAACGAGACGGCGGGGGCTGATGGTCTGGAAAGCGAGCGCACCGAGAAGGTCGCGCTGATCGCTACCCGGCCAGGCCACTACCGGCTACCGGAGCTGCGCCTGAAATGGTGGAACACCCGCAGCGACCAGGCCGAGGAGGCGGTGCTGCCGGCCCGCGATATCGAGGTGGCGCCGGCGGCCGGCGCGCCGACCCGCCCGCCAGCGGTGGTGCAGCCGGCGCCCCTTAGCGCGGCCAGCGAACCGTCCCCGCCCCGCACCGGGCGCGACTGGTGGCCACCGTTGGCGGGCCTGCTTGGCCTTGGCTGGTTGCTGACATTGCTTGTCTGGTGGTGGCGCTCCCGGGGCCGCCCGGAAAATTCAGAGCCCCGCCGCGAGCCCCGCGGCGGTGGCCTGCGGCAACTCAGGACCGCCTGTCGCAATGGCGATGCGCCCGCCTGCCGCACCGCCCTTCTGGCCTGGGCAAGGCACCAGTGGCCTGGGGATCCACCACAGAACCTGGGTGCGCTGGCAGCGCGACTGGGGGCAGCCGGTGAGCCGGTGCGTGGACTCGAGGCCTGCCTGTATAACCCCGCCGCGGATGCCGGTTTCGATAGCGCCGGATTGTTGCGCGCGATTGCGGACTACCGCCCGCAAACGCCGGCAACCGGCCCGGCGAGCGAACTGGACCCCCTGTACCGAATCCGCTAAAGCCGGTGGACTCCCCTCGGCGCCTCAGGCCGGCGCGTGCGGGTCGGCTAGCTTTTTCCCCACGCACAGCACGCTGAGGCCAAATGGCGGCGTGAGCAGCGACTCGAGCCTGCGAAACGAGGGCGCCAGAAAATTGTAGACGCGGAAGGACAGCGGCGAGTAGATCCGGCGCTTGAGTAACACGTGTGCAAGATACCAGCCCAGAGCGCCGGGCAGGTTCACGTATTTGGCCTCGACCACCGCGAACCCCGCAGCTTCCAGCTTTGCGCTGAGTTCCGCCCGGGTGTAGCGACGATAGTGACCGACCTCGTAGTCCAGGATCGAGTACAGCCACATGAATGCCGGCACCAGCACTACGAAGTGGCCACCGTCATCGAGGATGCGATGCGCGTTGCGTATCGCCAACGCATCGTCCTTGATGTGCTCGACGGTATTCATGGTGATGATGCTGTCGAAACCCCGCTGCAGCCGCTCCACTCCGTTCTCGTCGGTGATGTCGATGGTCTCGGCACGAAAATTCGGGTCCGAGGAAAAACGCTTCCGGAATTGCT
>JAJDOE010000006.1 GCA_022340345.1 Gammaproteobacteria bacterium | reverse complement strand
TTCTGGGCGATCGTGGACGCATCCAACGCGGCCACCGAACTCAACGTGGAGCTGCCGGACGCGCGTGCCGACCAGCCGGCGCGGTTGAGCCTGGATTTCAAGCAGTTCAGCCTGACCCCGGCGCATGCCCTGGTCTGGGTGAACGGCGCCGCTGCCGGTGAAGTGCAGTGGGATGGAACCACCAGCCGCAGCGTCAGCTTCGACCTGCCCGCGGGCAGCGTGCAGCCGGGCACGAACCAGGTGAGTATCCAGGGGCTGCTGGATCCGGGTGTGAGCTACAGCTTCTTTAACCTGGACGCGCTGCGCTTCGAGTACGCGCGGGAATACCACGCCGTCAACGACGAGCTGGTGGCCAGCGCCGGCGGCGCCGACGAGATCGTGATCTCCGGCTTCAGCGGTGCGGAGATCAGCGTGTTCGATATCAGCGACCCGCGCCGCCCCGCGTACCTGGACAATGCCGCCAGCAGCGACGACGGCGGCTTCAGCGTGCGGTTCGCCGCCGAAGACGGCCATCGCTACCTGGCCCTGGGCCAGGCGGCGGTGCTTTTCCCGGCCGTGGAAGCAATCAGCGAACCCGACCTGCGGGACAAGAACCTGGCCGCCCGCTACGTGCTGATCACGCCGGCGGCGCTGCGCTCCGGGGCCCAGCGGCTGGCGGACTACCGCGGTAGCCAGGGCATGAGCAGCCTGGTGGTGGACCTGGAGAGCATCTACAACCAGTTCAATGACGGCCTGCCGGACCCGCGGGCGATCCGCGAGTTCCTGGCCTACGCCGCCGCTAACTGGGCCGAGGCGCCCACCCACGTGGGGCTGGTGGGCAAGGGTACCCACGATTACAAGGACATCTACGGCGCCGGCGACAACCTGCTGCCGCCGTGGATCGTGCGCACCCCGGATGGTATCTACGCGGCGGACAACCGCTTCGCGGACCTTGTCGGCGACGACGGGGTACCGGAGATGGCCGTCGGCCGCCTTCCGGTGACCGACCTGGCGGAACTGGACGCAGTGATCGACAAGATCATCGCCTTCGAGGCGGGCAAGGGAGACTGGACCGGCAAGGCGCTACTGGTGGCGGACAACGCGGACAAAGCCGGCAGCTTCGAGGGGGATACCCTCGATGTCGCCAGCCACCTTCCGGCCGGACTGAGCGGCGATACCCTGTTCCTGTCCAGCTACGGCAACGTGGCCGGGGCCCGCAACGTGCTGTTTGACCGCCTGAACCAGCCCGGCGAGGGCCGCCGCTACGTGAATTACCTGGGCCACGGCGGTGTCACCTTGTGGGCCACCGAGGGCCTGCTGACCACGGACGACATTGCGGATCCGGTGCGGATCGCCAACGCCGGGCGCACCCCGGTGGTGGCCAGCATGACCTGTGTGGTGAACCTGTTCGAGACCCCGGGCTACCAGTCCCTGGGCGAGGCCATGCTGCTGCAGCCGCTGACCGGCGCGGTGGCTTCCTGGGGCCCCTCGGGACCGTCCCTGAACAGCCACGCGGTGACCCTCAACAAGGCCTTCCTGGATGCCATGGACAGCAACGATACCCTCGGCGGCGCGGTACGGGGTGCGCTGGCGGCTTACGCGGCCACGCCGGACAGCAAGGCCTACATCCGGGACATCTACAATCTGCTGACCGATCCGGCCCTGCGGATGGGTCTCAACCAGGAATAATGCGTGTGACCAGCAAAGACAAAGACGGCCAGAAGGAAAAACGCGCCTACCAGCGCCCACAAATCCTCTCCCGGGAGTCCCTGGAGATTTCGGCGGCAGTGTGCGCCGGCTTCGGCTCCAAAGAGCCCAGCAACGGCGCCTGTACCGGGCCGGCTCCGCAATCGTCCTGAAGCCTTCCTGCGGTTTTGCAAAGGGCCCCTCCGGGGGCCCTTTCTAGTTCGGCTCTAGTTCGGCTCCGAAGGCTCCGAAGGCTCCGGGTCCGCCGGTTCGCGACGGATCGCCTGGCGAAAACCCGCCAGCTGATGCAGGGCCTGGGGATACATCTGCAGCGGGTCGCCGGTGGTCGCGTGCGCAAGACCCGCGCAATAGGCCAGCGCCGGCCCCTGGCGGCCAAAATCCTGTACCAGTACCCGCGCCTGTTGCGTGGTCGCGCGTATTCCTTCCAGGGCCGGGCTGTGTTCCCAGATCTCCCGCAGGCTGTTTTCATGCAGATTGCCGATGGCCTGGCGCCACTGCACGCAGGGGTAAACGTTTCCGTAGGGATCCACCGCCACGTTGGAGGACCCGGCGCCGCACTGCTTTCCCGCCGGACGCTCGTCCGGCAGTCGCGGAGTATCCTCCGCGTTCTCCACTTTCAAACCCGCCCGCTGCAGCCGGATCTCCCACAATCGCGCCACCGCCGGCTGCGAGGCCTGCAGTTGCAGCGGTCCCTGGTCGCCGTCGTCCCTTGGGGTCACGGTCGCATTCACGTCCATCGGCACCCCGAGCTCGTCCGCCAGCGCGAACATCCCCTCCAGTTCGTGCTCGTTCCAGCAGGTGAGGGTGGCATTGAGCTTCAGGCGCAGGCCGGCGCCGCGCATCTCCGCCAGGTTCGCCACCAGGCGCTCGAAACTCCCGGCCACCCGGGTCTGGCGGTCATGCACCGCGGCGCTGGCGCCGTGCAGGCTCACGTCCACCGCGTAGGGATCCACTTCCCCGATCAGCCGCCGCAGCAGCGCGCCGCGCAGGGCGTGGCCGTTGGACTTGATGCGCACCTGGAAGCCCAGCCGGCGCGCCTCCGCGCCGATGGCGAAGAAATCCGGATGGGCCAGCGGTTCGCCACCGGTGAGGGTCAGTTGCAGGGTGCCCAGCTCCGCCAGCTCCTGCAGCAGCCGCCGGTAGTCCTCCAGCAGCAGGGTCCGTCCGCGCAGTTCCAGGTCGTTGTAGCAGAAGTCGCAGTCCAGGTTGCAGCGGTAGGTGAGCTCCAGCAGGGCGCTGAACAGCACGTTCTGTTCCCAGGTGCGGTTGATGAGATTCGCGTAGCTCATGGCTGCAGGATGTCGTCCAGTGGCGTGTCCAGGGTGCACTGAATCTCGTGCACCGGGCCATTCTCGCAAAGTGCCGTGGCGATTGATATCAACCCCGCCTCGCCGGCGTCGCGGTTGGCAAATGGCGCGCAGGCCAGCAGCGAAGCGATGGCCGAGGCGCTGCCCAGCCGCCGGCGGTGGAACCCGGTTCCCCGCTGCAGGCGGCTCAGGCTCGCCAGCGGCACCGCCTGCCCGGGTCCGGGCTGGCGTCCCAGTTCCCCGGCGAAGGGCAGCTTGCGCACCCGCCAGCGGCCATCCTCGATCTCCAGGGCATTGAGGTCATCGCTCAGCACCTGCGTCCCGGCCTCCAGGGCGCGCCGGGCGAGGGTGCTCTTGCCGTCCCCGGAGTGGCCAAAGAACACCCGGGCGGCCCCGTCCACCACCAGCGCGACGCTGTGCAGCAGCAAGCCGCCCCGGGCGCGCAGGCGCAGCGCGGCGTGCACCCGCAGCGTGTTTTCGAACGCGCCGAGAAAGGACTCGCCCGCGTGCTCGCAGGTGAATAGCTGCGCCGGGTTGGCGGGGTCCTCCGGCAGCAGCGCCAGGAAGCCGTAACCACTGACCGGTAACGGTTCGCCGTGGCCCAGGTGCAGCTGGTATTCGCGCATCGCGGGCCAGGCGAAGGCCTCCCGGGCGGCCCGCCGCACCTCGAGACGGGCATCCACCCGCGCCCCGGGGTCCGCCTGGTAGGCGCCCATGGCCGCCAGCAGGCAGGCCTGCTGGGGTCCATCGAGGCCGGTAATGGCCAATACCGTTCCGGCCACTTCCAGTAAGAGCTGCCGGCCGCCCCAGACAACGCCCGGGGTCCACCGCTGGTCCGGCGCCAGGAATGGGCTGTTCACTGGCCGGGTTCCGGGGCACCGGTTGCGTTGTACTTCCGGGGGGGCGATGGCAAGATTCCCGCTGGCCGCATAACCTGCAAGGATAACCAATGTC
The DNA here is from genome assembly GCA_022340345.1 of Gammaproteobacteria bacterium. Classification (GTDB taxonomy): domain Bacteria; phylum Pseudomonadota; class Gammaproteobacteria; order HyVt-429; family HyVt-429; genus JAJDOE01. The sequence goes on along the minus strand of JAJDOE010000006.1, from coordinate 11,977 downwards.
CTACGTCGAGAACTTTCCCAAGGACACTACCCTGATCGAAGAGGGCACCCAGGACAACAAGCTGTTCATCCTTGCCCGGGGCCGGCTGGGCGTCTACAAGGGCGAGGTCAAGATCGCCGAGATCGAAGGCCGTGGTTCCGTGGTCGGTGAGCTGGGCGTGATCCTCAACCAGCCCCGCACCGCCACCATCCGCACCCTGGAAGACTGCTACCTGGTGGCGGTGGACGGCACCCTGGACAGCCTGGTGGAAAGCCACCCGGACATCATGAAGGCGGTGCTGGTCTCGCTGGCGGAAAAGGTGGCCGATACCACCGAGAACCTGTTTCATATCGCCCACGCGGAAGTAAAAGACTAGCCTTCCTGGCCGCCGAAGGCGGTATCCGATCCGCCGCTCACCAACACGTTAAAGGCCACGCTGACCCGGTCTTCCTCCCCGCGGTTGGGTTCCACGCCGTGGTCGATCCAGGACGGGAAGATATACAAGCGTCCTTCCTCCGGCCGCAGGTGCAACTGGCTGAAACGCAACGGGCTGTCACCGGCGGTGGGTGGCGCGGCGGTGGCGAGCTGCACCCGGGGGTCACGGAAAAAAATTCCGCCGCATTGGACCGGCGTGCGCACGTAGTACACCCCGCTCAGGTGGCAGTTGGGGTGCGTATGAATCAGGTTGTAGGCCCCCGGCGGGCTTACGTTGATCCAGGCCTCGATAAAATAGCGCGCCTCCGGATCCAGGTTGGCGTCGTGTCCCGCCTCCCGGCTGGCGGCCAGCAGCGCTTCCATCAGTGGCCGGAAATCGTCCCGTGTCTGCAGGTCCGCCGCGCTCTGCCAGCCATTGACGTTGGTATTGAAAACTCCGTCCGGCTCTTCTTCCCGCAGCCGCCGCGCGGCCTGCAGCAAGCCGGCATTCAGGGAGACCGGGTCCGCCAGTTGCGCGGTCCATACCGGGGTGGCGAACCAGTCCTTGCGGATGATGCCGGCCATCAGCGTACTGCCGTCAGATCCAGTGGGCGGTGCGGGTCATGACCGCGCCGGCCACCGCCATCAGGCGGCGCACCGGGGCGGGCAGGGCGATGCCCCCGGACTCCAGCGCGCGGGTGGCGTGGGCCACCTCGTCGCTCTTCATCTGTTCCAGGATCGCGCGGGAACGCTGGTCGCCGGACGGCAGGCGTTTGAGGTGGCCATCCAGGTGGCGTTCCACCTGGTGCTCGGTCTCGGCCACAAAGCCCAGGCTGACCCGGTCTCCAGCCAGCCCCGCCGCCACGCCAATGCCGAAGGCGCCCGCGTACCACAGCGGATTCAGAAGACTGGCACGGCTGCCGGTCTCCGCCATGCGGTCCTCGCACCAGGCCAGGTGGTCGGTCTCCTCGCTGGCGGCATCGTTCAGCGCCGCGCGCAGTTCCGGTTTGCGCGCCACCAGCGCCTGCCCCTCGTAGAGGGCCTGGGCGCAGACTTCGCCCACGTGGTTGACCCGCATCAGGCGACCGGTCTCGCGCTGTTCCTCCCGGCTAGAGGAATCCGCCGCGCCGCGTCCGGGATTTTCACGCGCGGCGCGCGCGCCCGGACCAAACAAGGTGCGCAGGGCGTGATCCGCCGCCGCAATACAGCGGTCGCCAAAGCTCAGTTCCAGCATGCGACAAGAATAACATGCGCACCTGCCAGACCCGGGCGGGCGGAGTCCGTCGGGCTGGATACGACGCGGGATTCCCGGCTTGCGCGGCCTGCAGGGTCCGCCGGCTCCGCTTGGGTACCCTAGGCAGGAGACCGGTGGAGCGCCGGGGCTGCACCAGGGTGGTGTGCTCAATCCGCGAGCTGCCCGGCCAGCAGCGTCAGCGGGTGGACCACCCGTACGCCGGTCTTCCGCAAGGCCGCCCCCAGCCACAACTGGCAGCCCAGGTTGGTGGTGACCAGGGTATCCACACCACTGGCGCGGATCGGTTCCAGCAATCGCTCCCGAAGCCGTGACGCCAGCACCGGTTGCAGCAGGTGGTAGGCGCCGGCGGCCCCGCAGCAGGGCCCGTTGCGCAGCGACTCCACCTGCAGCCCGGGCAGCCGTTCCAGCAACTGCGGCGTCGCCGCCCCGCTGCGGGTGACGTTGCGGCTGCTGCACGGTTCATGCACCAGCACTCGCCCGGGCCGGTCGCGAAAAGGCAGCTCATCCATACGCCCTTCCCGGGCGAGGAAGGCGGTGATCTCGGTGAAGGCCGGCCAGGCATCCGCCGCCGGCGCCAGCCGCGGGTAGTCCAGTAGCGTGGCGCCGCAGCCGCTGGCGCAGTACAGCACCGTGTGCGCGCCGGCGAAGCGTTCGCGGTTGGCTTCCGCCAGCGCCCGGGCGGTACTCACATCGCCGTTGTGCTGGTGAAGGGCGCCGCAACAGGCGGCACCGCTGGTGCGGTAGTGGATTCCGGCCGCCTGCAACAGCCGCTCCGCCGCCGCCAGGGTCTCGCGGTCGAAGGCACTCGCCAGGCAGCCGCGAAACAGCACCACCCCGGCGCGGGTATCGGCATCGCGGCTGTCGGCCAGCGGCGGACCCGGTGGAGGTACCTGGGCCAGCTCCGGCCACAGGGCGGCCAGGCCCAGCCGCCGGGCGAAGCGGGCCAGGGCGCCCAGCAGGCCGATGGCCCGCGGGTGGCGTACCAATCCGCGCAACAGCCGTAGCCGCCAGGGCGTGTTGCCCAGGCGCGCATACAGACCGGCCCGGGCGTCGTCCAGCAGCCGGCCGTAAGGCACTTCCGCCGGGCAAACGGCCTCGCAGCGGCGGCAGCCCAGGCAGCGGTCAAGGTGCGCGAACAGCCCTGCGGAGGGCGCCAGCTGGCCGCTGGCCAGTCCGCGCATCAGGCTCAGGCGTCCACGCGGTGACTCATTTTCGTCCCGGGTCAGGCCGTAGGTCGGGCACTGGGGCAGGCACAGGCCGCAGGCGACGCAGCGCTCGGCTTCCGCCAGGCTGTCAAAGCCGTTTTGATTGCCGCGTGTCATGACGAAAAGCATCCCACAAAAAAAGAGCCCGCGCCTTGCGGCGCGGGCTCTGTAGTCTGCGTATTGCCAGCCGTCAGGGTCGAATGTAGGCGTAGCCCTGCTGCTGCAGCTGCATGATGCGCATCACGCCGCCGGGCACCACTTTCACGCCTTCCACCAGCTCCGGCGTCTTGCCGGTCTTCTTGGTGATGCCTTTCATGGTGTTGCCGCAGGCGCTGAAGGCGATGCCCTGCATGGCCAGGTTGGGTACGCGCTCGCTCTGCTTGCCACCCACGGTGAGCAGGGACAGACCCGGACCGTAGGCGACGATTTCCACGTCCACGTCGTCACCAAGGCCTTTCTTCAGGTTGTTGGCGTTGTTCAGGGCGATCTTTTGAGTGACTTCGTCCGCGCTGCTGACTTGAATCACGACTTTGTTCTTCGCGTCCGCCAGGGCGGCGCCGGCGCCGAGAGTCAGCACGGCGGCGGTCAGTATCGAAAGCAATTTCTTCATGGTCTCCTCCAGTAGTGCGTTTTGGAATATCCGGCAAGCTCCTTACCGGCCGGAATACAGGTACGGCAGACAAGAGACACCGGGTGAAATTGTTAGTTCAGCCTGCCGGCTCAGGCGGCGGCGGGGGTGGCCAGGGCCTCCCGGGCGGCGGCGACGGCCACGCCGGTGTTCACCGCGGCGCCGAGGTCGGACAGGATCGTGTCCAGCGCGCCCAGGCACTGCAATACGTTGCGCGGCCGGGCGGAGGCGCCCATCAGGCCGATGCGCCATACGCGGCCGGCGAATTCGCCCAGGCCGGCGCCGATCTCGATGGAGTAGTCCTCCAGCAGGCGCCGGCGGACCTCCGCTTCATTCACCCCGTCGGGTACCCGTACCGCGTTCAGTTGCGGCAGACGGTGGGCCGGAGCCACCGGCAGTTCCAGGCCCATGGCCTCGAGCCCGGCGCGCAGGGCCTCATGCATGGTGCGGTGCCGCCGCCAGGCGGCCTCCAGGCCTTCCTCGTGCAGGATCACCAGCGCCTCGTGCAGGGCGTACAAGGCGTTGACCGGCGCGGTGTGGTGGTAGCTGCGGCCGCCTTCACTGCTCCAGTAGCCCAGCACCAGGTTGAGGTCCAGGAACCAGCTCTGTACCGGGGTACGCCGGTTTTTGACACGTTCAATGGCGCGCTCGCTGAAGCTCACCGGTGACAGGCCGGGAGTACAGGAAAGGCATTTCTGCGAACCGGAATACACCGCGTCGATCTGCCAGTCGTCGATGAGTACCGGGATACCGGCCACGGAGGTGACCGCGTCCATCAGGGTAAGACAATCGTGGTCGCGGGCGATGCGGGCAATTTCCGCTGCGTCGGATTCCACGCCGGTGGAGGTCTCCGCGTGTATGAAAGCCACCAGGGACGCCTGCGGGTGCTGCTCCAGTGCGCTGGCGACGGCGGCGGGGTCCACCGGCTCGCCCCAGGGGCTGTCCACCATCACCGCGGTGGCGCCGCAGCGCTCCACGTTTTCCTTCATGCGTCCGCCGAATACGCCATTGCGGCACACCACGACCGTGTCGCCGGGTTCCACCAGGTTTACGAAACAGGACTCCATGCCCGCCGATCCGGGTCCGGACACCGGGAAGGTCATGGGATTTGCGGTCATGAAGGCGTAGCGCAGCAGGCCTTTCAGATCATCCATCATGCCGGCAAACTGCGGATCCAGGTGACCCAGGGTGGGACGGGCCATGGCCTGCAAAACCCGCGAGGGCACATCCGACGGACCCGGGCCCATCAGGATTCGCTGGCCGGCGTGAAACGAGTCTGCTTTGGTCCGGTATCTTTCTGGCATGGTGTTCAACCGTTGAAGGAACGCCGCAGGCGCGGGCTATAATGCGCGCCCCCTGCGCCGCCGGCCGATGATACATGAGCGAACCCTACTATCGTCATCACGTTTTTTTCTGCGTCAATCAACGGGTCAATGGCAAGGCCTGCTGCCAGGATCATGGCGCCAGCGAGGTTCGTGATTACGCCAAGCGGCGCATGAAGGAGCTGGGCCGGCACGGCAAGGGCCAGGTACGCATCAACCAGTCCGGCTGTCTGGACCGCTGCAACGAAGGCCCGGTGGTGGTGATTTACCCGGAAGGGGTCTGGTACACCTACGTGGACGAGCAGGACGTGGACGAGATCATTGAGGAGCACCTGCTCAACGGCCGCATCGTCAAACGCCTGCAACTGCGCTGACAGCGGCTTCCGCCGGCGGTAGCGGCCCCGCGGCCGCCCGGGTGATTGCCCGGCGAAGACCGGCCGTTCCGGGGCGGGCAGGGCCCGGCAGCGGGCCGCGGGAGTCCGAACACCAACCGCGAACCAGGCCTGGGGCCGTGCCCCGGGAAATGCTTGACAAGCGTTAGAACATTAGTAAATAATCATATTCGAAACATACCGGAGCAACCTCCGGGACTGTTTCCTCCATCCTCCTTTGGTGATTCGGGCGTGGCGCAAGCCACGCCCATTTTTTTATGGTCGTGAAGGCTTGCCAAACGACCACCCCTGATCCGAAGCGTAGCGGAGGATCTTCCGTGATATTTGGCAGTGAAGGCTTGCCAAACGACCACCCCTGATCCGAAGCGTAGCGGAGCATCTTCCGTGATATTTGGCTGTGAAGGCTTGCCAAACGACCACTGCCGACCCGCAGCGCAGCGGAGGGTCCCTTTGCTCCGGCCAGGGCCGGGCGAGGCCCCTGCCAGACCGGCCATCCGGGCCGCTTGTATCCGGGCGGACTTTTCTTTACCATCCGCCGCCTTATTTCCCGGGCTTTTTCTCAGGCTAATGAAGACTTTTTCCGCAAAATCCGAGGACGTGCAGCGCGACTGGTTCCTGGTGGATGCCAGCGACAAGGTACTGGGCCGGCTCGCCAGCGAGATCGCCAAGCGACTGCGTGGCAAGCACAAGGCCGTATACACGCCGCACGTGGACACCGGTGACTACATCGTGGTGATCAACGCCGAGCGCGTGCGCCTGACCGGGAACAAGGAACAGAACAAGGTGTACTACCGCCACACGGGTTTCCCGGGCGGTATCAAGTCCATTACCGCAGCCGAGCTGCGCGAACGGGCACCGGAACGCCTGCTGGAAAATGCCGTCAAGCGCATGCTGCCGCGTAACCCCCTGGGGCGCGCCATGTTCCGCAAGCTCAAGGTGTATTCCGGTACCGAACACCGGCACCAGGCCCAACAGCCCAAGCCCCTGGAGATCTGAGTCCCATGGCCGTGACAGAAACCCACTACGGGACCGGACGCCGCAAGTCGGCAACCGCGCGCGTTTACATTCGCCCCGGCGATGGCAGCATCACCGTGAACAAGCGTCCGCTGGATACCTATTTCGGACGCGAGACCTCGCGCATGATCGTGCGTCAGCCGCTGACCGAAGCGCAGCTGGAAAACAATTTCAGCATCACCGTCAATGTTTCCGGCGGTGGACCCTCCGGCCAGGCCGGCGCCATCCGCCACGGCATCACCCGCGCGCTGATGGCCTACGACGAGCAACTGCGTCCCGCCTTGCGCAAGGCGGGTTTCGTGACCCGCGACGCGCGTGAAGTGGAGCGCAAGAAGTACGGCCTGCACAAGGCCCGCAAGCGGCCCCAGTACAGCAAGCGCTAGCCTGCCTCAGGGGATCCGCTCATCTCTCATTGGGGGATCGTCTAATGGTAGGACAGCGGACTCTGACTCCGCCAGTCTAGGTTCGAATCCTAGTCCCCCAGCCAATTCACAAAACCCGCCTTCAGGCGGGTTTTCGTGTATTGGGCCGGAACTGGAAATCGAACCGTTGGTTCGAGCCGGATCGCCAGGAGCGATCCGCAACGACGTCGCGCAGCGACGTCGGTCCGCAGGGCGAGGCACAGGGATGTGCCGAGTCATCCTGGTCCCCCCGCCACTTTGAACGCCCGCCATTCGGCGTGCTTTGTGTTTGCGGCGACCCGCCGTCGGGGCAGGTGGGTCTTGCGCTACTATTAAGGTAGCCGCCCGCCACCGGGGGGCCGGCCGGGAAACCCGGCGACCATTGCGTGCCCAGCTGGAGCCGACCATGCAGACCCAACCGGAATTCCTGACCCTGCGCCAGCACCTCGAGGGGGTCATCGTCGGCCAGTCCCACCTGCTCGACCGGCTGATGATTGCCCTGCTCACCGGCGGTCATATCCTGCTGGAAAGCCCCCCGGGCCTGGCCAAGACCACGGCGGTCAAGGCGCTGGCCGGCGGGGTGCATGCGCGCTTTCAGCGGGTGCAGTTCACCCCCGATCTGATGCCGGCGGATATCACCGGCAGCGATGTTTTTGATCCGCGAACCAGTGATTTCCGATTCATGGAAGGGCCCCTGTTCAACGAGATCATCCTGGCCGACGAGATCAACCGCGCACCGCCGAAGGTCCAGTCCGCGCTGCTGGAGGCCATGGAGGAACACCAGGTGACCATTGGCGGCCGTTCGCACCCGCTGCCGGACCTGTTCATCGTCATGGCCACGCAGAACCCGCTGGAGCAGTCCGGCACCTACCCGTTGCCGGAGGCGCAACTGGACCGTTTCCTGCTGCACGTGGTGGTGGACTACCCGGGGGAGGAAGACGAGCTGCGAATCCTGGAGCGGGACCGGCAGATGCACTTCGGCGTGGACGCCGAGGCGGCGGATACGCGCCTGAGCCCGGTGACGGTGCTGACCGCGCGCCGCGAAGTGGCGGAGGTGCATATCGAGGATAGCTTGAAGCGCTACGTGGTGAGCATCGTAAACGCGACCCGCAATCTCGGTGACTGGCTGCCCGACTGGCACGATGCGGTGCGCCTGGGCGCATCCCCCCGGGCGACGCTGGCGACGGTGCGCGCCGCCAGCGCCCACGCCTACCTGCAGGGCCGGGACTACGTCATCCCCGATGACGTGATCGACGTGGCGCCCGACGTGCTGCGGCACCGTATCCTGCCCAGCTTTTCGGCCCGCGCCAAAGAACTCGGCAGCGACGAACTCATCAGCGGAATTCTGGGGGCCATCCCCGTACCCTGAGCATGATCTTTCCCGCAGTTAGCGGCGCGCTGGCGCGCTTTTTCGGACAGTGGACCGCAGACGTGTTGCCCGGCGCCGGCCAGCCGCTGCTGGACGACGCGGAGTTGCGGGAACTGGCGGCCCGCACGCAGTCGCTGCCGTGGTTCTTTCTCGACTTTCAGCAGGACGCCTGCCATCCCCTCATCGGGGAGACGCTGTCGGTTTATCGCGGACGAGGCCTGGAATTCGAAGACAACCGCGCCTACCAGCCCGGTGACGAACCGCGGCTGCTCAACTGGCGGCTGTACGCACGTAGCGGCGAGCTGTACACCAAGGTATTCACCGAGGAACGTCGTCCGCAGGTGGTGGTGCTCGCGGATCGGCGCGCGGCAATGCGCTTTGGTACCCGTCGCCAACTGAAAGCCACGCTGGTGGCCCGCATCGGTGCCTGCTACGCCTACCAGGCGCGGCAGCAGGCGCTGGCGGTCGGTGGGCTGATCCTGAACCAGGCGGCGGAATGGCTGGCCCCCGCGAGCGGCGATGCATCACTGGATGCCTTGGTCCGGACGCTGGCGGCGCCCTGTCCGCCGCTCGGTTTCGACCAGGACCAGCCGCAACTGGAGCAGGGCCTGCGACTGGTAATGCACCGATTGCCTGCGGGCTGCCTGGTGGTGCTGATCAGTGACTTCGCCGACCTGGACCCGCAAACCGCCCGGCCGATACTCCGGCATTTGTCCGAGAGCAACACCGTGCAGGCGATCCAGGTCCTGGACCCGGTGGAACGGCAGCTCCCGGCCGGCGGCGACTTCCTCATCGAGGACCCGGCATCGGAGCGGCCGCTGCGCATGGATGGACGGGATGCGGCGCAGCAGGCGCGGTACGCGGAGAATTTCCGCTCACGCCAGGCCGATCTCGACGCGTGTTTCCGGGCCTGCGGCATCCCGTTCCGCACCTGCCTGACGACCGATGACCTGGAGGCCTGCCTGGGGCAGCCGGATGGCCTCACCACCGGTGACTGACCGAAGCTGGATCGACATCGTGCCGCCGGACGCACCGGCGCAGGTGTCCGACCCCCTCACCGTCGCCGGCGGGATCGTGCTGCTGGGACTGTTGCTGGTGCTCGCCTGGCTGCTGTTGCGCCGGCCCCGGCAACGGGCCCGGCGGACGTTACGCCGGATCCACCGCGAGCTGCCGGGCTCCGCTACCGGAACCCGGGCGGCCGGCTTCCAGGTGCGGCGTTGCCTGCGGGCGGGCTTCGGGCACCACCGCCTGGAAGACCTGGACCCGGGTTCGGACCACCGGGAACAATGGCGCGCGTTCCTCGACCGACTGGGCCGCTGCTGTTTCTCGGCGCAACCGCCGGCGGTGGAGGAACTGCAGGCGGTGGTGCGGGAAGCGCAGCAATGGCTTGGCCGCAGGCCGGCCCCGGGGTGATGGGGCGCGGATGGAAGCGCTGATGGAATTCTTTGCCGGGCTCCACTTTCTCCGGCCCGGCTGGTTGTGGGCCTTGCTGCCATCTCTGCTCGTGCTTGGCCTGCTGGTGCGCGCCAACCGCCTGCGGGCCCTGGCCTGGCTTCCGGTGCTGCATGCCACGCAGGTGTTCCGTCACCCGCGGATCGGCCTGTTGCGCCGGATCGAGGCGGGCGGTCTGCGGGGCGGGCCGCGCCGCGACGCGTACCGGCGCTGGGCGGGCTACGCACTGCTGCTGCTGTGCCTGCACCTGGCGCTGGCGCATCCCTACCGGCTGGGAAAGCAGCTGCCGCAACCGCCCGAATATCGGGACGCCGTTTTCGTGATCGATACCTCGGTCAACATGCTGTTGCGCGACTACCTGGTGGCGGGAGAGCGGGTCGACCGGATGACGATCCTGAAAAGCGTGCTGACCCACTTCATCGGGAAACTGGAAGGCAACCGCATCGGCCTGATCGTCTTTTCCGAAACGCCGTATACGCTGGTTCCGCTGACCGCGGACTACGACTTGCTCAAATCCATGGTCCGCCGGCTCGAACCGGCGGTGCTCACCGGACGCAGCACCGATCTCGGCAAGGCGCTGTTGTACACGCTACAGCAACTGCAGCAGAACGAAGCGCCGCAGAAGCCGGTTATCGTTCTGATTACCGACGTCAACCGCAGCTACCGGGACGTGGACCCGCGCTCCGTTGCCGCCTACCTGCACGAACAGGGATTCCGGTTGCAGACGGTCGGCATTGGCGCGTCCAGTTACGCGGCGCAGGAGACCGACTCCCGGGGGCTGCTGTACCAGCCGGCCAATTTCGGATTCCTGCAGGCCATCGCCGAGCGCGGGGGTGGCCGCTTTTACCGCGCCGACAGTGCCGGCAGCCTGCAGGGTGCCATTGCCGCCATCCAGACCGCCGAGCGCCGCAAGCTGCAGCAGGCGCCGCGGCACGTGGCCATTCCCCTGTATCAATGGCCGCTGCTCGCTGGACTGTTGTGGATTGCGCTGGTTCAGCTACCGGCCGGCCGGAGGCAGCGGCGGTGATCGACACCCTGTCCCCGTTGCTTTGGCGTGAACCCCTGTGGTTGTGGCTGGCTGGCTATCCGTGGCTGGTCTGGCTGCTGCGCGGATTCCTGCAGCGGCCCCGTGGACGGGACTACGCGGACCCCCGGCTGATGCCGTGGGCCCGGTCCCGGGCGGGCCGGCTGCCCCGGTCCGGACGGCTGTGGCGCCACGCTGCATGGGCGCTGGCCTGGCTGTTGTTCGCCATGGCGGTGGCGGGTCCGCGGGTGGCGGAAAACCGGTCTGGCCTGGAACCGGGCGACTACCCGGAGTTGATGATCGTGCTGGATGTCTCCCGCTCCATGACCGCCCGGGACGTTTCCCCGAGCCGGCTCGAACGGGCACGGCTGGAACTCCGCGACCTGCTTGCACGTTCGGACCGCCTTCGCATCGGGCTGGTGGTTTACGCGGCGCGGCCGCACCTGATGGTGCCGCCAACCGCCGACCGGTCGGTGCTGGAGCACGCGCTGGGACTGGTGCGGCATGGGCTGCTGCCGACGGAGGGCTCGGATCTTGCGGCGGCGATGGAGTTTGCCGCGGCAGGTTTCAGCCCGGCCGGGTCCGCCCGTGGCCTGTTGCTGGTAACGGACGGCGAAATCCCCGAGGGCGACGCGGGACCGGCGCCCGGACTCGACGACACGGTCACCCGGCTGGCCCGGCAGGGGATTGCCGTTCACGTGCTGGGGGTCGGCACGCCGGCGGGCGCTCCGTTGCTGGCGCCGGAGGGGGGCTGGCTGCACTACCGGGGCGAGGGCGTGGTCGCGCGGCTGCACGGCGAACGGTTGCAGCGGCTGGCCACGCTCGGCAACGGGCGCTACGCCACGGTGTCCGCGACCGATGCGGAGTGGCGCAATCTCTACGACCAGGGCATCCGGCAGCTGAACACGGTGGACGTCGGCTCCCGGGACGCCGGCCTGATCCTTTGGCGCGAGCTGTTCGGCTGGTGCCTGTTGCCCGCGGTGCTGCTCCTGTTGCTGGCCCAGCTCGAAGCCGGGCGCCATTCCCGGGTCACGGTTCGCCTGGCGCTGCTCGCGGCGCTGGTCCTGCCCGGCCTGCTTGCGCCGCCCGCGGCGCGGGCAGGGTCGGATTCCCAGCAACGGCGTGGGTACCAGGCCTATAACGACCGGTCCTTCCGGGAGGCCGGACGCGCATTCGCGCAAGTCCCCGGTTTCGTGGGGCGCATGGGGGAAGGGGCCAGCGCCTACCGGCTTGGCGACTTCCGGCGGGCGATCGGGCAGTTCACCCAGGCCGCGCTGGATGCGGACCACGATTCGCAGCGTGCGCGTGCCGTGTTCAACCTGGCCAACTGCCACTACCAGTTGCGGGCCTACGCGGTGGCCGCGGAGCTGTACCGGGAATCGCTGCGCTACGAACCCACCTACCCGGCGGCGCGGGTGAACCTGGAGTACGCGCTTGCCCTGCAGGCGCAACAGCGGCGGGCGGGCAACGCCGGAGATGGCAGTGCACGAGCGGGTGGCGGGCCGCGTCCGGTACCGGTCCC
>JAJDOE010000111.1 GCA_022340345.1 Gammaproteobacteria bacterium | reverse complement strand
CCAAGGTTCACAAACGATGACCCCGGATCCCGTGCAAACCGATATCAACGAACTCGGCCGTCGACTTACCGAGGCGCGGGTGGAACGTGGCTGGAACGTCCAGGACGTGGCGCGGGAACTTCGCCTGTCTCCTTTCCAGGTGACCGCTCTGGAAGGTGGTATGTATGACGAACTGCCCGGCGACACCTACGTGCGTGGGTACCTGCGTTCGTACGCGCGCCTGTTGGGGCTTTCGGTGGACCAGATGCTCGCCCTGCACAGCCAGGCGGTACCCGCTGTTGCTGGAGCCGACAATGCGGTCGCGCCACGGGTGCGCCGCGAGGCGCGCAGCAGCGACCGCCTGATGATGCTGGTCAGCGGGCTGTTGGTGATCGCGGTAGTGGTGATGCTGGTGTTGTGGTGGCAGGGACGGGATAACGGTTTTTCTCTGGGAGGCGCGCCGGCTGGCCAGACGGCTCCCGTAGCATCCGGGAACCAGGCGACGGGCAGCGCGGGCACGGTGCTGTCGGCGGTGCCCGAGGAGCAGCAACAGACGTCGGCGGCCAGCGGCAAGGTGGCTCCGTCGCCGGATTCCGGCGGGCCGGCCGTCGCGAGCGGGGAGGCGGCCTTCCAGCCGGACGAGAGGATGGCAGCGTTGGATCCCGACCGGCCTTCCGCCGCCGACGGAGAGAAGGCTTTGCAGCCGACCGTGGCAGACGGTGCCGATACGGCAGCGACGCCGGCAACGCGACCCGCTGGTGTCGAAGCCGGACCGGACGGGGCCAGGAAAACGGATTCCATGGCCGCCGCCGGAGTGGCCGAACAGGACCCGCCGTCCGCGGTACCGGCCCCGGGAGAAACGCGCCTGGTGTTGCGTTTCAATGCGGATTGCTGGACCGACATTCGGGATCGGGCGGGCAAGCGCCTGATCTACCGGACCGTGCTCTCCGGCCAGACCCTGGTCGTTGATGGCGCAGCGCCGTTGCGGGTGTTTTTCGGATACGCCCCGGGCGTCGAAATGACCGTTGATGGCGAACCGCTGGATTTCAGTGCGCACGTCCGCGGGGGTGTCTTCGCACGATTTGACATCGCCGGCGCCAACTGAGCGCCACCGGGGATCGCATCATGAATTCCCGCCTGCAAGCCGTGCGCGGCATGAACGACCTGTTGCCCGAGGCGATTGGCGACTGGCAACGGGTGGAGGCGGTGGCCCGCGGAATTTTCGCAGACCATGGCTACGCGGAAATTCGTATGCCATTGGTCGAACGTAGTGAGCTGTTCGCCCGTTCCATCGGCGCTGCTACAGATATTGTTGAAAAGGAGATGTACGCCTTCCAGGATCGCAGCGGCGATATGCTGGCATTACGGCCGGAAGGTACGGCTGGCTGCGTGCGCGCCGCGTTGCAGCACGGCCTGCTGCACAACCAGCAGCCGCGGTTCTGGTACCAGGGCCCCATGTTCCGGTACGAGCGCCCGCAGAAGGGACGTTATCGCCAGTTTCAGCAGATCGGCGCCGAGTGTTTCGGGATCCCGGACGCAGATATCGACGCGGAACTGATCCTGCTTACGGCGCGCCTGTGGCGGGAGCTGGGCCTGAGCGGCGTCACGCTGGAAATCAACACCCTGGGCACGCCGGACGACCGCCAGGTCTACCGGGAGCAACTGGTAGCCTACTTCGGCGGACACCGGGGGCTGCTGGACGAGGACAGCAAACGGCGCCTGGAACAGAACCCGCTGCGTATCCTGGACAGTAAGGCGCCGGAAATGCAGGCATTGATCGATGAGGCTCCGCGGCTGCTGGACAGCCTGGGTGGTGCCTCCCGCGCCCACTTCGACCGCCTGTGTGCGATCCTGGATCGCGCCGCGGTGTCGTATGAGATCAATACTCGCCTGGTGCGCGGCCTGGACTACTATACCCACACCGTATTCGAGTGGGTGGGGGAGCATCTCGGTGCGCAGAACGCCCTGTGCGGCGGAGGCCGCTACGACGGACTGGTGGAGCAGCTGGGGGGTAAGCCGCTGCCGGCAACCGGATTCTCGATCGGGGTGGAACGCCTGGTGGATTCCCTGCGCGCGGTGGGCGTGTCCGCGGCAAGCGCGACTCCGGATTGTTTCGTGGTCTCGGTCGCGGCACCCGCAGGCGAGGCGTTGGTGGCTGCCGAGGAACTTCGGGACGCGGGGCTGGCGGTTATCTGCAACTGCGATGCGGCGGGGTTCAAGTCCCAGTTGCGGCGCGCGGACCGCAGCGGAGCGCGGGTGGCGGTAATCCTGGGTGAACAGGAATCGGCGACCGGGCAGGTGGGCATCAAGCCCCTGCGCGGCGATGGTGAACAGCAGACGGTGGCGCGGGCAGATCTCGTGGCCACGGTGAAACAACTTAGCAAAGGGTAAGTTTCGGAATCATGGCGGATTATCATATTTCGGAGGACGAGGACCTTCAGAAACTAAAGGACTGGTGGAAGGCAAACGGCTTGTCCGTGGTCTCCGGCGTAGTGCTGGGCATCATCCTGGTGGCAGGCAACAATTGGTGGCGCGAACATGTACGCACCCAGACCGAGCAGGCCTCGGCGTTGTGGGAGGTGATGCTGACGCGAAATGCGGACGGGGATGCCAGCGAGACCCTGCGAGCCGGCGAGGAATTGCTGGCCGGCTATGACGGGACGCCGTATGCGGCCCAGGCGGCGCTGCTACTGGCGAAGTTGGCCTACGAGGCAGGACAGAAGGACCAGAGTAAGGCGCGCCTGCGCTGGGTGCTGAAGAACGCCGACGATTCGGGCATCGCGCATGCCGCACGGTTACGGCTGGCGCGGCTGCTGCAGGACGAAGGCCAGGCAGAGGCGGCACTGGAATTGCTGGACGACGTGAAGCCGGGTGGCTTTCGCTCCGCGTATGCGGAATTGCGGGGTGACTTGTGGCAGGCCCGTGGAGATGCCGGCAAGGCGCGGGCGGCGTATCGCGAAGCTCTGGAGACCCTGCCCGTGGGCTCCAACTATGGCGCGGTGATACAGATGAAGCTGGATGACCTTGGTGAGGATACGACGAACTCATGAAAAAACTGACAATTCTCTTCTGCGCGGTGCTGCTGGTCAGCGCCTGTAGCCGGGTGCCGTTGATCGGCAAGAAAGACGACAAGGCAAAAGAGGTAATTCCCGAGTTGCCTGTCATCCAGGCGACCGTGCAGCTGACCCGCCTGTGGGCCCAGGACGCGGGCAAAGTCGATCCAAAACAATTCGCTGGCCTGACGCCGGCCCTGGCGGAAGGACGCATCTATGTGTCCGACGCGGACGGAAATGTGAGTGCGCTGGATGCAACCAGCGGCAAACGGTTGTGGCGCAGCGAGCTCAAGCAACCGGTGACCGGGGCAGTGGGTCTTGGCTCCGGCCTGGCGCTGGTAGGAACCGGCCGGGCGGAAGTGATCGCGCTGGATGCGGGCAGCGGTGCGGAACGCTGGCGGGGCCGGGTCAGCAGCGAGGTTCTCTCGGCGCCGGCGGCATCCGGTGACATGGTGGTGGTGCGCAGCGCCGACGGCAAGGTGGCGGGCCTGGATGCGGCGACCGGAAAGACGCGCTGGATCTACGAGCGCTCGGTTCCCGGTCTGAGCCTGCGCGGTACCAGCCGCCCGGCGATCTACGGCAGCGCGGTATTCGACGGCTTCGCCAGCGGCAAGCTGGTGGCCAATGAGCTGGCCAGCGGGCGGGTGATGTGGGAAGCCGATGTCGCCAATCCCCGCGGGCGAAACGAAATTGAACGGCTGGTGGACGTGGACATGCAGCCACGGATCAGCCAGGGACGCATTTTCTCGGTGGCCTTCCAGGGTAACGTGGTCGCTCACTCGGCGCGCACCGGGCAGTTATTGTGGACCCGCCGCCTGTCCAGCCACCAGGAAGTCGGTGCGGGCAGCGAGCGCCTGCTGGTAGCTTCGTCGGAGGGCGATGTCGTGGCGCTGCGCCAGGACAACGGCGAAGTCCTTTGGACCCAGAGCGCCCTGGCCGGTCGGCATCTCACCGGTCCGGTGGTTGTGGGGCAATACGCCGTGGTTGGCGATGGCGAGGGCTACCTGCACGCACTGAATCTGGCAGACGGTTCCCTGGTTGGGCAGGTTCGTGCCGGCAGCAAGGACGGGCTGTTCCAGCCGGTGAGCGATGATGAACGCGTTTATGTGCTGGATCGCAGCGGCGAACTGGCCGCCTTCACGGTTCGCCCGCGCTGATACGCGCGGCGAACCACGGTCTTGCGCGGACGCCGGTCCGCGCACCACGACATGAAATCCATTGTTGCCCTCGTCGGCCGCCCCAACGTTGGAAAGTCGACGCTTTTCAATCACCTTACCCGCAGCCGCGATGCGCTGGTGTCGAATCTGCCCGGCCTCACCCGCGACCGCCTGTACGGAACCGTAAACTGGCACGGACATGCGTTTACGCTGGTGGATACCGGCGGCCTTGCGCCGGAGGAGGCGCCGCTGCAAGAGCGCATTGGCGAGCAGACCCGGATGGCCGCCAGCGAAGCGGACGCGATTATTTTCCTGGTGGACGCCCGCGCCGGTCTGCATCCCCGGGATGAGGAGATTGCCGCCTTCCTGCGCACGCTGAAAAAGCCGGTGCTGGTGGCAGCCAACAAGGCCGAAGGCCAGAGCCCGGATACCGCCGTGGCGGAGTTTTATGCCCTCGGGCTTGGAGAGCCGGTGGCGATTGCCGCCGCGCATGGCGAAGGCACCACGCGACTGCTGGAGGCGTTGCCAAAAACGCCCGGCCCGGAGGCGCAGGCGCCTGCCACCGATGATGTACCGCGAATCGCCATCGTCGGCCGCCCCAATGCCGGCAAGTCCACCCTGGTGAATACGCTGCTCGGCGAGCAGCGGGTGGTGGTGGCGGATATGCCGGGCACCACTCGCGACAGTGTGCGCATTCCGCTGGAACGCGACGGGCGCCAGTACCTGCTGATCGACACCGCCGGTATGCGACGCCGGGCACGGGTCAGCGACCGGCTGGAGAGCTACTCGGTCATCAAGGCGTTGCGCGCCATACAGGAAGCCAATGTCGCCATCCTGGTGCTGGATGCGCGCCGTGAAATCAGCGGCCAGGATGCGAACCTGGTGGGCTATATCCTCGAAGCCGGCAAGGGCCTGGTGCTGGCGGTAAACAAATGGGATGGCCTTCCGGGTGAAAGGCGGCGCGAGATACGTGACGAACTGGACCGTAAGCTGAATTTCATCAGCTTTGCGCCACCGGTGTTTATCTCCGCGCGGCACGGCAGTGGCCTCGGTGAGCTGCTGCAGCACGTGAACCGCGCCTGGTCTTCCAGCATGGCCAGTTTCGGCACCAGCTACCTGAACCGGATCCTGGAGAAGGCGATTACCGCCAACCCGCCGCCGCGTTCCCGCGGGCGCCGAATCCGTCTGAAGTTTGCACACCAATGTGGCCACAACCCGCCGCGCATTCGTATTCACGGCACCCAGGCCGAAGCGGTACCCCAGGCCTATCGCCGCTTTCTGGAAAATACCTTCCGGCGCGCCCTGGAACTGGAGGGTACCCCGCTGGGGGTGGAATTCAGCAGCGCCGCGAACCCGTATGCCCGTTGACCAGAAAAAAACCACATTTTTCTTGTAGTTATATCCGCGAGTCGGCAGTATTCTGCCGTTTATCGGCGCGCTGGGTCCGCCCGGAACAGGCTTGGCCCCGGTATGCTACTTTTCCATTGTAGTGGTGGTATTACCGCCTGATTTGCCCGTCGGAGGCACCGGTTCTTGAGCGAACAACTGGCAAGAATTTCCAACATCACGGAACTGCGCGAGGTTGCCCGTGAGTCGCGCGGCGAACAGCAGCAGGAGATGCTGGTCGTCATGACCGGGATGACATTCGTGGAACAGCATGCGTTGTTGAGCCATGGCCAGCTGGATGACGCCAAGCGCAGCATTCAGGCCTTGTTCCTGCGTACCACCGGTGAGGAAACGATGTTGCGCAAGCTCGTCGAGATCCTGCGCCTGAACCGCGATCTGCACCACGCCTTCAGCTCCATCTCCAAGGTGAGCGTCCGCATTGGCACCAGTGCGGAGGTCATCAGCAAAAAGATCAACTACCTGCGGCAGTACGTTTCCCAGCTGAAACTGACGCCCCAGGAAAGCGAACATTTCTTTTCGCCGTTTCTTTCGTTCACCCACGAATTTCGCGAGAAGATTCTGAGTTTCAACGATCGCATGCGTCGGTACCTGGAGCTCAAGGAACAGGAAGCGCGGCGGCTGCACGAATTTCGCATCGCCCATGACGCAAGCGAACGGCTTCGCGAGCGGCTGTCCGGCCATCTGGGTACCGAAGCCCAGGGCGAGGTAGAAACTCATATCCGCAATGAGGTGCTTTCCACTTTCGACTTCGCGGAGTCCCAGGAAAACCTGCGTGACGCCCAGCGCGCTTCGCGGCTGGCGGCGGACGAGATCGCCGAATTGCTGGGGGATCTCAAGGATATGTGTGAAATGGCGACCAACCCGGACCTGCGCGAGGATCTGGATTCCAGTGGCGTGCATGCACCGGATTTCCCGGACATCTTCGACTTGTTCTCGCGCGCGCTGAAACGCCACCCGCGGCTGGTGAACATCAAGGATTTCATCCTCGATTATTTCAAGCTGTACCAGCGTGCCTATGGCATGTTTGCGCTGGATTTCAACAACTTTAACAAGGCGGTGGATACCATCGCCAACAATCCGGATGGCTACTTCGACGCCAAGCAGGAAGACGAAGACATCCGGGTCAAGACCACCAAGCTGAAGAAGATCGAGGGGCTGATCCCCTTCCTCGATCGGTCCTCCATGACGCTCGTGGAGGAAGTCCACGAGACCTACCAGCAGTTCTCGCGGCGCATCTCGGAAGTTATCAGTGACGATCCGTCACGCTGGGCGCATATACGCGAAGACCTGCTGATGGCAAAAGTCTCGGCGGAAGCGGACCTGCGCACGCAGATCTAGGCCCGGTCCGACCGTAATTTTTCCCGGCAGCGGCCGGGATCGTTGCCCCGGGATTCTGTTCCCTGATTCCCGAAACACGCTGGCGCGTTTTCCTGCCCGGCCGCTCCTCCGCCACGCCCCCTTTCCGGTACCATCCCCGCATTCCATTGTGGATGCAGGCTGACAGGTTGGTGACGTGATACAGCGCGACCTTAGCGCCCTCGCGGACGGGCATTTTGATCTGGTAGTAGTGGGTGGCGGCATCTTCGGGCTGTGCACCGCCTGGGACGCCGCTCTGCGCGGCCTGTCGGTGGCGCTGGTGGAACGGGATGACTTCGGCGGCGCCACCTCCGGCCAGTGCTTCAAGATGGTGCATGGTGGTATCCGCTACCTGCAACACGCGGATATTTGGCGCCTGCGACAATCGGCGCGGGAACGGTCGATACTGCTGCGCATCGCGCCGAACCAGGTAGCGCCGCTGCCCATCCTGGTGCCCACCTACGGCCACGGTACCCGGGGTAAGGCCTTTCTGGCAGCCGGCGTGACCGCCTATGACTGGCTGACCGCGGACCGCAATCGCCACCTGTCGGATCCGGCGCGGCGCATTCCCGGCGGCCGCTACCTTTCCCGCGGTGACACCCTGGCGCGTTACCCGGGTCTGGAAGATCCCCAACTTACCGGCAGCGCGGTGTTCTGCGACGGCCAGATGCACAGCCCGCAGCGCCTGGCACTGGCGTTCCTGCAAAGTGCCTGCGACCGGGGCCTGGTAGCCGCCAACCACCTGGAAGCCACCGGCTTTGACGCGCAGGCCGGCCGGGCGCGTGGCGTGGAGGTTCGCGACCGGATTGGTGGCGAGAGCTTCACCATCCAGGCGGACTGCGTGGTCAATGCGGCTGGACCCTGGGCGGAACCGCTTTTGCGCAAGGGACTGGGAAAGGAACTGGCGCGTCCGTCGGTGTTCTCCCGGGATACCTGTTTCGTGGTACGCCGCCGCCCGGGAAGCGAGGAGGCGCTGGCGGTATCGGCCCGTACCCGCGACCCGGATGCCCTGTTCAGTCGCAGCGCCAGGCACCTGTTCCTGGTGCCCTGGCGGCAACACACCCTGGTCGGTGTATGGCACGGCGTCTACCAGGGAGACCGGGACCAGGTACGGGTAGCCGAGAGCGAGCTGGAAAACTACCTGGCGGAGGTCAACTGGGCCTACCCGGCGCTGGAATTGCGGCGGGAGGACATCAGCATGTGGCAGGCGGGACTGGTGCTGTTTGGCGAGAACGCTCCCGGCGCGGAGCACCTCAGCTTTGGTAAACGTTCGCGGCTTGTGGATCACGGCCGCGAGCACGGCATCCGGGGGCTGTTCACGCTGGTCGGGGTGCGCTACACCACCGCGCGCGCGGAGGCGGTGCGGGTTGTTGATCGCGTTGTGGGTGAACTCGGACGCGCCCTGGGGCCAAGTCGCACCCACGAGGTGCGCCTTCGTGGCGGTGAGATCGATGACATGCAAGGTTTTCTTGCCGGGCACCAGCAACAACTGGCGGATCGGTTTGGAAATGACGGCGTAGCAAATCTGGTGCGCAACTACGGCAGCGACATTGCGGGCGTGCTTGCCTGTGCCGACGAGGCCGGTGACCAGCGCCTCGATGGCAGCGAGGTGCTGCGGGCGGAGGTGCTGCACGCGGTACGGGTCGAACGGGCCTGCCGGCTCGAGGACGTGGTGTTCAACCGAACCACATTGGCCACCGCGGAACCGTGCAGCGAGGCGGCGCTGCAGGATGCGGCCGGCATCATGAGCGCGGAACTCGGCTGGGACCCGGCCCGACGCTCGGAGGAACTGGAACGAACACGGGCACGCGTGCAATGGCATGCCACGGGAGGAACGGTTTGAAAATCCTGGTCACCGGGGGCACGGGATTTATTGGTGCGCGGCTGGTGCAGATGTGCCGGGAGCGGGGGGACGAGGTGCGCGTGCTGGCCCAGGCCAACACCGCCGCGGAGGAGGCCAACCTGGCCGGCTTGCGCGCGGATGGTGTGGCGGTCACGCTGGGCTCGATAACAGATCCGGCCGCGGTGGGCGCCGCCGTGGAGGGTATGCAACAGGTCTTCCACCTGGCAGCGGCGCAACATGAGGCGGGGCGCCCGGACGAACATTTTCGCCAGGTGAATATCGAAGGCACACGTTTTCTGCTGGAGGCGGCGGCAACCGCCGGCGTGCAGCGCTTCGTGCACGGCAGCACCATTGGCGTATACGGCTCGCTGGAGGGCGAAATTTCCGAAACGTCCGAGTGCCGGCCGGACAATATCTATGGACGCAGCAAACTCGATGGCGAGGCGGTGGTGGCGGGCTTCGCCCGGCGCCTGCCGGTGGTGACGGTGCGCATTTCCGAAACCTACGGGCCCGGTGACCGGCGACTGCTAAAACTGTTTCGCGCGATTCACTCCGGAATGTTTTTCATGATGGGACCGGGCACCAACCTCCACCAGCTAATTTTCGTGGACGACCTGGTGGAAGGGATGCTGGCGGCGGCACGCAGCAGCGGTTCTGGTGAAATCTTCCTGCTCGGCGGGCCGGAGCGCCTGAGCACCAATGAGATGGCTTCCGCCATTGGTGAGGCCCTGGGCAAGCCGCCCTGGCGTTTCCGCGCCCCGTTGTGGCCGTTCACCACGACCGCGGTGGTGCTGGAAGCGCTTTGCCGGCCGCTGGGAATTCAGCCGCCCCTGCATCCGCGGCGAATGGATTTCTTTCGCAAGACCTTCACGCTGGATACCGGGCGGGCGGCGGCGCGAATCGGGTTTCGGCCGGCGGTGAAATTTCGGGAGGGCGTGGCGCGCACCCTGGCGGGCTACCGGGAAGCCGGCCTGATGTAAGTTGCTTCGCTACGGTCATCCCTGGCGGGTCGTCGGGTGACCGGGCGGCCAGCCCTCTGGCCGGCCTGTTTCTATACCGGCCGTTTGGCGACCGCGGCGATTTTCTTGGTGAAGATCTTGTTGCTCTTTCCGTACAGCAGGAAGCTCACCCGGAAAAACAGGGTGTACAGCGCCGACATCGCCATCAGCACGTAATTCAATGGATTTTTGAAGAACACGTACAGGCTCAGTGGCAGCACCCGTACCTCCCGGTAGCCGTAGAAATCCAGCACCTGGCGCATGGTGTACTCGGTGAAAGTGTTGTAGTGATCGAAGTTCTGCGCCAGACCCTCTGCCCCGGTGATCGGATTGGCGCCATTGATAGCATGCACGATTAGCAGTCCGTCGCTTTTGGTGGCGTCGCGGGCGAGGCCGAGAAATACCGGGATCTCCTGCTTGGTCAGGTGGTTCAGTTCCTGCTCGCAGAAAATGACGTCATAGGTATCGGGATTCCCGGCAAGGTGCTCAAAGGCCCGGGCCTCCCGGCAGTTGAGGCCACGCGCCCGGGCATGCGCGATCTTGTCGCCGAAGGAGTCGATGCCCAGCACATCGCGGTACCCGTGGCGTTGGAGCATGTCCACCATGTAGCCGGGTCCGCAGCTGATCACCAGGATGCACGCATTTCGGTCGGCGGGAAATTGCGCCAGGTAGTTGTGGCGGTAGAAGGCGTAGAAGCTGCGATAGCCTTTCTCCACATCTTCCGGCCCTTCCCAGAAGGAATCGAACGGTTCGATTTTTGCAGCGAGCTGGTCCGATTTCATGCGCGGGTCCTGGCAGCGGGAGCGGTGCATTCTGCGCAAGCCGGCCGGGCCTGGCAAGCGTCGGCGCCCGGTTCAGGAGGATTCTGCGTACCGCCCCCTAAGTCCATGAAAGAAAATACCTTCTGGACCGCCGGGTGCTACGCGTTGAGGTGGGCGGCCAGCCGGTGGGACAGGGCGGTGATCGCCAGGGTCGGGTGCGCAGCGCCGCCGGTGGCGAACACCGCGCTGCCGGCTACGTAGAGATTCTCCAGGCCATGTACCCGCAAATCGGCGTCCACCACGCTGGTGCGCGGGTCAGCGCCCATGCGGCAACTCCCCAGGTGGTGGTGCGACCAGCTCAGGGGTCGTTCCTCGACTTCGTTGGCCGCGAGGCGCGAATACAGGTCCCGGACCAGTTCCCGCGCTGCCTGCTGGGTTGCGAGGTCGCGCTCAGCAAAGGCCAGGCGCAGCGCCGCACCGGGGTTGCCGAAGAAATCCTTTTGCGATTCCGAGAGCACGATACGGTTCGAAAGCTGCGGGGCCATCTCCGTGGTTACGCCGATGCGCAGTTCCGCGCGTCCCAGGCGACTGGCAAGCGCGCCCGCTTTTTCCTTCAGTGCCTCCAGGTCCCAGCCCTTCAGATCGTTGCGAAACACCCAGGACTGGGTGAATACCAGCAGTACGCTGCCCAGGCCACGGGCCTTGAAAGCGTCGTAGAACTGGTGGCATCGCGCCAGCTCATAGGTCGGGGAAAGGGTATCCCAGGAGTGCTCGACCCGGCCGCTGAAGTTGAGGTTGGGATGTTCCATGAACGCGACTCCAACCGGGCCCGCGTCGAGTCCGGAGAGTTGCAACAGGCGGGCGGATTCCACGCCGCCGGCGGCAATCACGAAGGTGCGCGCGCGCAAAGGAATTTCACGGCGGTCGAGGTTGGCGACTCGTGCGGACACGATGCGCTGCTTGCCGGCGTCGGCTTCCAGGCCGGTGACGGTAACACCCGGCACCAGGGTACCGCCGGCCTGCAGGTAGGCGGGCAACAGGTCTCGCGCCGCGCGGACCGGT
Organism: Gammaproteobacteria bacterium; assembly: GCA_022340345.1. Classification (GTDB taxonomy): domain Bacteria; phylum Pseudomonadota; class Gammaproteobacteria; order HyVt-429; family HyVt-429; genus JAJDOE01. The sequence continues at coordinate 4,565 of JAJDOE010000111.1, read as the reverse complement.
CCGCCACCCTCCGGCGCGGTGGACGATGGCGAGTAGTCGGCGGTTACGCCAATACCGGCCAGGAGCTGTTTCAGGCCGCTGATGTCCATTTCCGGCGGCAGCGGCAACGGACCGCTACGCGGTGGATGATAGGAGGACAGTTCGCCGCCACGCACGCGCAGAGTCTTTTCCGCCAGTGCGTACCAGGGCTGCAGATCGGAATACCGGATCGGCCAGGGCGCGTTGGCCAGGGTCAGGGCGTTGGGCTCGAAATCCACCGGGTGCAGTCGCGAACAGCGCCCGGTCCACACATTGGAGGTGCCGCCCAGGGCGCGCACCCGGGTGGCGGCCAGCGGATAATCCAGCGCACCCCGGGACTCGTAGCGCTCCAGTTCGGCATATCGTGGGTCGCCCATCTCGGAAAGGGACTGGCCGGACTCCAGCAGTACCGTCGCCAGACCCTTGCGCGCCAGGTCGGTGGCCAGCACCGTGCCCGCCGGTCCGGAACCGATGATCGCCACATCCCAGGGATCGGACCGCTCCAGTGGAGCCAGGTCGCCGGCCGGATGGGAAAGATGAACCACCGCCGGGCGTTCCCGCCGACTCCACCATGCGGTGGCACCGGCAAGACCGGCGAGGCCGGCGCCGAGGCCAGCGAGAAATGTACGACGCTTCATGATGGCAGTGCCTGGTAGGGTACTCGATTCAGTCCTGGGGTGGGCGGATGATCATCTGCGAGAACGACATCTCCAGATAATACGCGCCCGGGTCGTTGGCCGGGTCGATGCGGATTCGCTGGCAACCACGGGCGTCCAGTACGGCGATCAGCGTGCTCCGCCCGGCAGCATAGTCCTTGCGCCAGGAATCACTCTCGACGAATCCCTGCCCGCGGTCGATGAACACCTGGAAACGGCTCGGGTGTTCGCTTTCGATTACGAAATGCAGCAGCAGGTTCCCCGCCACCTCGCAGCTCGGTGGGTCGAGGATCAGGTAGGGATCGCTGCCGCTGGCCACCAGCCGCAGGCCGGATTCCGTCGCGCTAAGGCGCTGCACGTCGGCGGAGGTCTCCACGCCACCCGGTTGGATGGCCGCGTTCTGCAGGGGAGTCATCCCGATCTGGTAGGCGGGTGGAAAATAGTAGGGAAGCACGTAGCGGTCCAGCGCCTGCCAGTGTACCAGCAGCACGGTCAGCAGCAGGGCGAGCAGTGACAGGCGGCCGAGGGTCACCGGCGCGAGCACCAGGCCGTCGGCGTTGCGTCGGCGAAATGCGGCGGCCAGGCGACCGCCGAGCACTTCCAGAAAAGAAAAAGCCAGGATCACCAGCGGCAGCAGCGCAGGCAGCAGATAGCGGCCCTGAAGCTGCACCTCGGTAGTCATGTTGCGCCACACGAACATGCCAAACTGGAATACCACCATGAATCCCAGTAGCAGCTCGAAGCGCGCGTCCCCGGGCGCATCCGGCGGACCGCGTCCGGGCAGCGCTCCGGCGATCCCGGCCAGGCGCCGGACCAAGCCGGCCAGACCCAGCGCGAACACCAGCAGGTAGAGCCCGTACTGGGCGGGTCCCACGTTGAGGCGAATATGATCCAGTTTGCCGATGGTGGTCTTGAGGGTCTTGTGCCAGAAATGGTCGTGGTTGCGCAGCAGCAGCTCGCTGGTGCTGACGCCCCGATCCGCGTAGCCACGCAGGGCCTTGTCCGGCAGGCTCTGGTGCCGCTTGCCAAGTTCCGCGGCGATGTTGCGCGCGGTGGGGTCCCCGATTCCGTAGTGCGCCGTGTTCCAGGCCAGCCACCAGCCACCTCCGATGACGAACGCCGCCAGGCCCGCGGCCATCCACGGCAGCAGGCGGTTGCGGGGGATCGGCCAGGCGATCAGCAGGTACAGGGCAATGGCCGGAATCAGCAGCCAGGCGGTGGGCTTGGAAATCACCAGCAGGCCGGTGGCAAACCCCAGCAGCCCAATGCGCGCCAGGCTGCCGCCGTGGCGCTGCAGCAGAACCAGGGCCAGGATCGCCAGGCTGGCGGCGCAAATCGCCGCGCTGTCGTCGTTGCTGTAGGAGGCGAGGAACGTAACCTGGGGCATCAGGCCGATGAGGGTGGCGCCGGTTAGCGCGAGCAGGCCATTGCGGAAATAGCTGAGCAGTGCCAGGAAACTGAAGACCACCGCCAGCGCCATGAGCAGGGCGGAACCCTTGCGGTAGGCGGTCTGGGCCGACTGGTCAAACAGCTGCTGGTAATCCATGGAGGCGGCGAGCTGTTCCGCGTCCAGTTGTACGCGGTCCGGGTCCGGGCCGATCAGCTTGGCCATGCCGGCCCCCGCCAGGTAGGCCAGGGGCGGTCGCAGGGTGCGGGTACTGCCATATACCGTGTAGCGAATCCGGTGCTCGTCTTCGGGTATGCGGACCAGCCGGTCATGATGGAAAATGAAAGACGCCGCATCTACGTGTGCGGCGAAGTCCGGTCCGGCGTCCCGCGGCAGCTTGTCCGAGGTGTGTGCGAACCAGGCGAAAAACAGCAGGCCGAGCAGCAGACCTGCGGCAAGCGACCGCGCAAGGCTCATGCTTGCCGGCGCTCGGCAAGCACCTTCTCGAAGACTGCCAGGTGCCTCGCCGCGCATCGATCAATATAGAAATCCCGCGCCAGTTTCCGGTTGAAATCCGCCATGCCTTGCACAAGCTTTGGATCCGAGGCCAGTTCCCGTACCCGCGCCGCAAAGGCGTCCTGCTCGTTGAGCGATGGCAGGAAACCCGTCCTACCATCCACCAGGAAGTCCGTCTGGCCGCCGTGGCCGTAGCAGATCACCGGCAGCCCGCTGGCCATGGCCTCCAGGAACACGATGCCGAAACCCTCGTGCTGACTGGTGGAGACATAGGCATCCGCCAGCGCCAGCAAATCGAATTTTTCCTCCTCGCCCACCTGCCCGGCGAAGCGCACCTGGTCCGCGATGCCGGCGGCGGCGGCCTGGGCGGAGAGGGGTTCCGCCAGCGGTCCGGAGCCGATCACCAGCAGCTTGATCCGCGGGTCGCCGAGGCTGGCGATGATCCCGACCAGCTGATCGATGGCTTTGCGGGGGATCAGGCGGCCCACCGTGATGAGAACGAAATCTTCCGCTGCCAGGTCGTGGTCGGCGCGGGTTGTCGCAGCCTTTGGCGGCTCGCGTATGGCCAGGGGGATGAGGGTGGTCGCCACGTCATCGCGGTAAAAGCGCGCGAGGTTATCCAGCGTGTTGTTGGACTGGCCGATGACATGGGCGGCCTTTCCCAGCAGGTGGCGGATGACCAGGCGCAGAATCCAGTGGCGGTGTGGCGACATCCGCTTGCTGGGGTCGTACAGGTCGCCGCCATGCACGAACAACACATTGGGGATGTCCAGGTGGTTCGCCAGGTACTGGCCCGCGGGGCCGGTGGGCAGCACGAAGTGCGTGTTGAGAATGTCGAAGTGTTGCTGGCGGGCCCACGGGAGACCCAGGCGCATGGCCTGGGGTATGAAGCTGGCCATGGATGGGAAACTGGCCACCGCCTGCTGGCTGCGGCCGAGGACCGGCACCCGCAGGACATGCACGTTTTCGAGGACCTGGTAGCGGGGCAGGTCGGCGGCTTGCGAGGTGACGACACCCACATAATGGTCGCGGGCGAGTTCCTCGGCAACCATGGCGTTGATCACCCCCCCGCCGCCCCCCAGCGGGGGGTACTCGTAGTTGCAAAAAAGGATGCGCATCGGCCCGGCGGCAGGGTAACCGAAAGGCTTTGGCCATGCCACACGGTGGGCAACGGGCATCTGTTAGAATCCGGTCCCATGGCGACGCCCGTGGGACATGGCCTGCTCGGCCTGGCGCTGAGCGAGTTCGCCCGGCGACGCGGCGAAATGCCGAACTGGCACTGGCTGGTGTTCGTCGTGTTCGCCGCCTGTGCTCCCGATCTGGATTTCCTTCCCGGATTGCTGGTGGGGGACGCCAACCGCTATCACCAGGGCGTCAGTCATTCCCTTCTCGCGGCGGTGCTGTTCGGCGCGGTGTCCGGCCTGGTCGCCTGGCGGTTGGGTGCTTCGGGCCGCTGGTGGGGTGTGTTCGCTGCCTGGGTCTACCTGAGCCACTTGTTGCTCGACCTGTTTACCCGGGACGGCCGGCTGCCCTACGGCATACCGTTGTTCTGGCCGATTTCCAACACCACCTACATCGCCCCGCTGACACCGTTCGGTGGCGTGCGCCACGGGGTACCCGGTGACAGCGTGGTCAGTGTGCTCGGTGATGTCTTCTCGCTGCACAACCTGTGGGTGCTCAGCGCCGAGGCGCTGATGCTGGCGCCGTTCGCCGCGGTGGTCTACCTGTGGGCACGCCGGCGCGGTTCCGCCGGGGCCCCGCGGAATTGACGCCATGACCGAGCAACTGGACAAGCAAAATTTGATTCGCAATCGCCTGGCGGCGGGGCGATCTTCGCCGCTGAGGACCTACCGCGAACTTACGGTGGGTGACAAGGGCCTCGGCTATTTCATCTATTACGAGCTGCTGTGCATGTTCGTCGCGCCGATGCCCGGCGGCCTGGGCCTGGCGCTTCGTAAGCTGTTGTACCCGCGGCTGTTCGCGAGTTG
>JAJDOE010000168.1 GCA_022340345.1 Gammaproteobacteria bacterium | reverse complement strand
ATCCGTAGGACTCTCTTCCCGTTTGTTTTTCGACGACATCATATGCTGCGTTACTGCGTGCGGACCTAACTACTAATTGGGTGGTTGATAATTGCGAACTGTTCGCAATACGGGCGGCATAGCATTCCGGGGTCCTTGATTACCAAGAACAATTTCGAATAATCAGTCACGAACGACGACATAGCATGCCGTGCGCCGGGACGAACGCCCGTACGCTTCGGTGCACTGCGGGAAATCCGGTACGCCGTCCCGAACGGTACGGCGTCGCGCCCATGCAATTTCACTGGCATTCGTTGCCCTCCCTTGTCCCTGGCGCCCCGCTCCGTGCTGCGGGCTGCTTTATTTCTGAAAAATAGCACACCGCACCCGGCGCCTGCATCGCGGGCATCCCCCGCGGTGTGGGCAAACGGCTGCCCGGCCCTCAGGCCTCCAGCAGCAAGTTCACCGGCCCGTCATTGACCGACTCCACGCGCATATCCGCCCCGAAACGGCCGCTGGCCGCTCCGGGCCTGCGTTTTTGGAGCATTTCGAGAAATTGCTTGAACCGGGATTCGGCTACTCCGGCGGCCATCGCGGCGCCAAAGTCCGGCCGCCGGCCCCGGGCGGTGCTGGCATAGAGGCTGAAGTTGGGCACCAGCAGGATATTCCCGCCGGCGGCGGTGACGTCCAGGTGGAATTCCCGCTCCCCTTCCGGGAACAGCCGCAGCCCCGCCAGCTTGTCCGCCATGCGTTCCAGCACGGCGGCATCGTCGCCGTCGGTAAAACCCACGTAGACCAGCAGGCCGCGGTCCATGGAAGCGATGGTCTCGCCGTCCACGGTGACCGAGGCGGAGGCAACCCGCTGGATTACCAGGCGCATGGTTTTCGCACGAAAAACGGACCCGCAATCCGCCACAAAAAAACGGAGACCGAAGTCTCCGTTTTCTGTTGGATCAGCAAAGCGTCAATCCGGTGCCTCAGGCAGCATCCCCTTCCAGGGCCTTCATGCTCAGGCGGATACGGCCCTGCTTGTCGACTTCCAGCACCTTTACCGTGACGGTTTCGCCCTCGCTGAGCTTGTCGGAGACGTTCTCGACCCGCTCGTTGGAGATCTGCGAAATGTGCACCAGGCCGTCGCGGCCGGGCAGGATGTTGACGAAGGCTCCGAAGTCCATGAGCTTGACCACCTTGCCCTGGTAGACCGTGCCCACTTCCACGTCGGCGGTGATCTGCTCGATGCGGCGCTTGGCCTCGGCGCCCGCGCCCAGGTCCACGGAGGCGATCTTCACGGTGCCATCGTCGGCAATGTCGATGGTGGCTCCGGTCTCTTCGCACAGGCCGCGGATGACCGCACCGCCCTTGCCGATGACGTCGCGGATCTTGTCCACCGGAATCTTGATGGTGATGATGCGCGGCGCGTACTCGGACATCTCGGCGCGGGGAGCGGAAATCACTTTCGCCATCTCGCCGAGGATGTGCAGCCGGCCGTCACGGGCCTGGCTGAGGGCCTTTTCCATGATTTCCTGGGTAATGCCTTCGATCTTGATGTCCATCTGCAGCGCGGTGACGCCCTGCTCGGTTCCGGCCACCTTGAAGTCCATGTCGCCGAGGTGGTCCTCGTCGCCCAGGATGTCGGTCAGTACCGCGAATTTGTCGTCTTCCTTGATCAGGCCCATGGCCACGCCCGCAACCGGGGCCTTGACCGCGACGCCGGCGTCCATCAGGGACAGGCTGGTGCCGCACACGGTGGCCATGGAACTGGAGCCGTTGGACTCGGTAATTTCAGAAACCACGCGCAGCACGTAGGGAAACTCTTCGAGGGTCGGCAGGATCGCGGCCAGCGCGCGCTTGGCGAGCTTGCCGTGGCCGATCTCGCGGCGTTTGGGGGAACCCACGCGGCCGGTCTCGCCGACGCAGAACGGCGGGAAGTTGTAGTGCAGCATGAACGGTTCACGATACTCGCCCTGCAGGGCGTCGATGATCTGTGAATCGCGTTCGCTGCCCAGGGTGGTAATCACCATCGCCTGGGTTTCGCCACGCGTAAACAGGGCCGAACCGTGGGTACGCGGCAGGATGCCGGTACGGATCTCGATCGGGCGCACGGTCTTCTGGTCGCGGCCGTCGATGCGCGGCTCACCGGCCAGGATGCGTCCCCGCACCACCCGCTTCTCCAGGCTCTTGAAGGCGCCCTTGACCGCGGCTACCGCGGACTCATCCGCCTCGTCGCCGCACAGCTCCGCAACCAGGCGATCGCGCACTTCCTTGACCTTGTCCTGGCGGGCCATTTTCTCGGCAATACTGTAAGCAGCGGTCAGGTCCGCTTCGCCGGCGGCGGCCACCTTGGCCTCCAGCTCGGTGTCTTTTTCCGGGGCCACCCACTCGTAGGGGGTCTTGTTGACTTCTTCGCCCAGTTCGCGAATCACGCGGATGGCCTCCTTGGAGGCCTCGTGGCCGAACATCACCGCGCCGAGCATCTGCTCCTCGGTAAGAATCTTGGCCTGGGACTCCACCATCAGCACGGCAGACTCGGTGCCGGCGACCACCAGGTCCAGTTGCGAATCCGCAAGCTGGGTGGCGGTGGGGTTGAGTACGTATTCGCCGTCAACGAAACCGACGCGCGCGGCGCCCACCGGCCCGTTGAAGGGCAGCCCGGAAACCTGCAGCGCGGCGGAGGTGGCGATCAGCGCAACGATATCCGGATCGATCTCCGGGTCCAGCGCCTTGACGGTGCAGATGACCTGGACTTCGTTCTTGAAACCGTTGGGGAAAAGTGGGCGGATGGGGCGGTCGATGAGGCGGGAGGTGAGAATCTCTTTCTCGGAGGGGCGGCCTTCCCTTCGGAAGAAGCCCCCGGGAATGCGTCCCGCTGCGTAAGTACGTTCCTGGTAATCGACGGTCAGGGGGAAGAAATCGATTCCCGGGCGCGGGTTGCTGTTGACGATAGTCGCCAATACCGTTGTATCCCCCATGCTGGCGAGTACCGCGCCGTCTGCCTGGCGGGCGATTTCGCCGGTCTCCAGGGTGACGGTGTTCTGACCGTACTGAAAGCTTTTGCTGATTCGCTTAAACATGAATTTGCTATCTCACCTATTAGATTACTTGCGCAGGCCCAGACGCGAGATCAACGTACGGTATCTCTCTACGTCATTTTTCCTCAGGTAGTCGAGCAGTTTGCGGCGCTGGCTGACCAGACGCAGCAGTCCCTGGCGGGAATGATGATCGTGAATGTGCGTCTTGAAGTGACCGGACAGGTCTTCGATGCGGTTGGTGATCAGGGCTACCTGCACCTCCACCGAACCGGTGTCGCTGTCCGACAACTTGAAGTCGTCGATAATTTCCTTCTTGCTTGTCGCCGTCACG
>JAJDOE010000148.1 GCA_022340345.1 Gammaproteobacteria bacterium | reverse complement strand
GGTGAGGCTGGCGCTGTCCTGGCCGACCCGGGTGATGCCGGACTCGTTGCCGCTGATGGTGTCGTTCGTCGAATACTCGTAAACCACCGCGTCTCCGCTGGCGATGGTCTTGATCGCCGCGCCCTGGATGCCGCCGGAGGTGCCGAGGTCATCGGTACGGTTGTCGGCGATCAGCGTGGCGCTGGTGGCGAAAATCAGCGACGCGGAATCCGCCGCACTGTTGCTGATGCCGGTTTCGTTCGATGAAACCGTGGAGCTATCGAGGGTCGCCGTCATGCTGGCGCCGTTCTGCACCACGTTGGAAATCGCGCCACCCGCTATGCCGGTGGAGTCCGCGCGCAGGTCGTCGGTGGTATTTCCGATAACCGTCGAATTTTCGAGTCCGAAATCCAGGCTGGCGTTGTTGATGGAGATATTGCTGGCGCCGGCCTCGTTGCCGTTGATGGTTACGCTCGTACCGGACCAGTAAATGAAACCGGCGCTGGTGGCGATGTTCTTGACGCCGGTGCCCTGTACGCCCGCTCCGTCCTTGACGTCGTCCGAGCGGTTGTTGTCGATGTTGGACTGGGAATGCAGCTCGTAAAGCACGCCAGCGCTATTGGCGATGTTGACGATGCCGTTCTCGTTGCTGGAAATGGTATTTCCAGTCAGCGCACCACTTCCAAAAAATGCATTTGTGATCGTGCCCGATCCGCGCGCCGTACTGGTCACGCCGGCTCCCTGTACCGGGGCGCCCGCGCCAAGCAGGCCGCCGCTCGCCTTCACGTCGCCGGTCGCGTTGTCGGTAATCAGGTTATCTATATAGCTGGCCGAAATCGTTGCGTCGTCGTCCGCCAGGTTGGAGATTCCGATCTCGTTGCTGGTAATCGTGTTGTTGCTGAAGGTGTTGGACAGGTCCATGGTGGAATTGTCCAGCGCCACGTTGTAGAAGGCCTTCGCCTGCTTCGGGTTATTGCTGGCGTCGACATCCGAGGTGGTGTTGTCCGCGATCAGGTTGCCGGAGAAATGCCCCGCCAGCGTGGAGCTCTGCTGGCTGACGTTGAAGATACCGTTCTCGTTGCTGGTGATGGTGTTGTTTTCCAGGCTCACCATCAGCAGCGAGTCGCCCTGGCTGAGGTTCAGCATCGCGTTGGCCTGAACACCACCGGCGGAAGTCGAGTCCGGATCGTTGGTATCGGCGATTACATTGTCGAACAACGCCGCGTACAGCGTCGCGCTGTTGGTGGCGGTATTGGTAATGCCGGATTCGTTCGACAGCACCGTGTTGTCGTCGAACAGGAATGTGAGCGTCGAGTCTCCGGTAGCGGTGTTGCTGGCGGCGGCATTGCCATTGTCGATGAAGTTGTCAACGACCGTCAGGTTGAGGGTCGCGCTGCCGGCGGTCAGGCCCGTCAGGGCTGTCCCTTCGCCCTCGTGCATCTCGTTGCCGAAAATATGCGCATCCAGGGTGGAACTTTCGCTGGCGATGCTGGTAATGCCGTCGATGCCGCCACTGAAGGTGTTGCCGAAAATTGTCGTCTGCAGGTTCGAGTCGCCACTGCCGGAATGCAGGATGCCGCTGCTGTTGTCAGAAAAACTATTGCCGGCAATCCGTGTCGCCAACTGAGCGCTGTCGGCAGCGGTTCCGATGATTCCGTAGCCATTGCCGATAAACTTGTTGGTGGTGATTTCAAAGTCGCCCTCGGCGCTCTCCGAGGTCTTGATGATGATGCCTACCGGGTTCTTGCGGAAAACGTTGTCGGTAAAATCGCCGAATACATTTGCGGCATCGCTGGCAACCACGGAAGCTGCCGGGCCGCGGTTGGACTTGAATACGTTGTCGTACACCGAGCCCTGGTATTCGCCGGGCTTGTTGAAGACCAGGGAAATACCGCTGCCAAAATTGGTCTCGAACGAGTTGTCGTGGATGTCCCAACCGGTAATGTTTTCACCGTAAATCCCATTGCCCTTGGTCTGGGAAAAGGTGATGCCAGCAACTTCATTGAGGTCGGCCAGGGTAACCGCGTTTCCGGACGTGTTGGTCACCACCGGCGCCTCACCGGCCGCGAACAGGGTCTTGTTGATGATGACCGCACCGGAATCGGTAAACCCGAAGATGGTCAGCGGAACGCCCTCGCCCAACAGGCGCGTATTGGGATACAGATTCAGTCCCTGATCGTAGTTGGTGGAGGTGCCGTCACCCCGGTACACGTAGACGATGTCCGGGTACGGGAAATTTTCCGCGTCCTTTAGCCGCTTGGCCGGATTTTCCACCGTGCCCGCGCTGCCACTACCGGTGTTGTCAACGTAGAAAATTTCGACCGGCAACCTGTCGTTGAAGGCCCGGACCGGCTCGTCGATGTATTCCTTTTCGCGGCTGACGTCCTTTTGCACGTCCACCTGAACGGTGGTGGCTACGTCCGGTGTTACCTTGTCGGTAACAACCACGTTGATATCGCGGCGCGCCTGGTCGGTCATGCGCGCACGCAGCGGATCCGCTATGGCCTCCGGCCCGGCGTCTCCGTTGGTGGTGGTCTTTCGCGGCTTGCCCAGGGGCAGGCGCAGGCGGAGTTCGGCGAAATTCTGCGTTCCGAAAACATCATCCTTCTGGGATTCCAGCCCGAAGGTCACGTACTCGTGTACCCGTGCCTCCAGCCGCGCGCGCAGGCCCTTGGCGGTCTCCGCCTCCGGGCCCTCAAAATGGTAAGCGCCCAGGTATCCGCGCAGATTGATGTTCTTTAGGAACGGCAGTTCCCGGCCCACCTCCACGTCGTAGCCACGCATGGAAACTTCGTAGTTCTGGGTGAATACCGAGGTGGTTGTGTGGGTCGTGGTGACCGTGGTGGTGGTATCAATACGGCCATGTTGCAGGTAGACGTTATGACCGGCCGGATCCAGAACCGGGCTTTTGTAGATCGTCGTGTCGCGATCGACGAGAGTTTCCGTGCTGGACGCTTCGTAAATATTGAGGCTCGACCCGATCTGCTGTTTGCGTTCGCTGACCGGAATGTAAACGTTGGCGCGGACATCCCAGGTGCCCAAGGACTCGAAGCCGAAAGTAGCCTGGTCAAACTGATTTCCGCGCTCGGTGTGGCGGGAATCGAGAAAACCGTAGACACCCGTGATTCGATCCCCGTCTGGATTGATTCGCCGGTGACCAAAGCCCACGTTGTATTCGTTGCTGCCACCGCTGAAGTGCAGGCCGCGAACATCCAGAAAGGTCAGGGAATTCTCATCCTGCTGCAGCGGCTGGAACCAGTCGAGGGTTCCAATGGTACGGCCCTCGCCTCGGTGGAGCCGGCTCTCGAGGTAGCCGTGCCATTCCTTTTCATCGGACTGGGCCGTGAGCGGCTCCATGAGTTTTGGAGTCGGAGTAATGTCACCGTCAATCTGCGGCGGGCCGAGCTTTCCTCCCGCGGCCGCAAGCTGCACGCGTGGTGCCTTCGCGGCGGGTTTCTTTACCGGCTGCCGCACGGGTGCCGGAACGACACCCTCGGCGATCAGCGTGGGGCCGAACAGATCTTCTTCCCGCTCCTTGTTCGGTGGCGGCACCAGCGGCTGGGGCGTGGGCATGATGACCGCCGCTGCCGCCGTGTCCCGGCTGATCAGGTTCTGGTCATCATCACGCAGATTGGGACCAAGCAGGGTATCCGGCGCGGCCTGCTCAGCAGCAGCGCTGCCCCAGGCAACCGCGCAGGCGGTGGCGATGAGGGTTCGCGCCGGCGGCAGCAAACGGGCTCGTACGCGCAAAAAAGAATCAGCTCGCGCCTTTCGACGCAACCTGCGTAGCTGTTGCCGCTTGCGCGTCATAGCGCCCCCCGGAATTCAAATAGGCATGACCGGGATAAACAGCACAATGCAGGGACGCAAATCCCCGCATTATTTACCCCCGGTATTCTTGTGGTCACAGTCTCGCCTCTGCCCACAGGCCTGTCAAGCAACGACGGATTGCGCCCTTTGTCCGGCCCCAGAAGCCCCGGGATACAGGCTCTGCGGGCAGCGCGGCCACCGCCGCCAGGGCCCCCTGATAGCCGGAATCCGAACTCAGCTCATGGCTCATGTCCTGCATGATGCCCAGCCGCCGCTCCAGTTCGGCGGTCGATTCCAGGCGGTGCTGCAGGGCAATGCCCCGCTCAAACTCCGCGTCGGGAATGCGTGCCTGGACGCTCATCTTCATCGCGCGGATATCCGCGAAGGGGGCCCAGCCGGCCCAGGCCAGGTACAGGGCCGGATCAAAGACGTGCGGCGCCGCGCTCACGTGGCGACCAACCTCGTAGTCGCCGTGGTGGTGCCGGTGCAGCAGGCGGGAACGCCATACCGCCGGGAACCCGTAATCCGACGGCCGTTTGCCCAGTTCGTATTCGAAGTAGCCATACGTGCGTTCCAGGAAAAAAGGAATGCGGGTAACCACCTGCCCTACCTGCTCTGGCCGGTCCACCAGCACCACCCCGTTGGTAGTGACCCCTTTCACCCAGTCCGGTAGTGCCGCCACGTAGGCATGCAGGTCCGCGATCACCAGGAATTCGGTCACGTTGAGGACCATCTTCCAGCCCTCCAGCTCCCGTTCCACCGACATCACTTCCTGGTCGGCCTGGGCCGACAGGTAGTGCTCGCGGCACAGCCAGGTTGGCCGGATCTCCCAACCCGGGGCCAGGTCGCGGATGAGCTCCGCGGAACCGTCGCTGGCACCGTGGTCAATGAGAATCCCGTGATCGAACAGCCGCCGGTGGTGGCGCAACCAGTGCTCCAGGATCCAGCGGTTGTTCCAGAAATGGGAAATGACCGTGAGGCGTGGCCGGGCCATGGGTATCAGTCCGTGTGCCCGGGCCAGATCCGCCGGGCCAACCCCGCCAGGCGGCGGCCAAAGCGGAAGCTGCGCGAATTCAACACCTGGGCGTAGGCGGCCTCCGCACGCTCGGCCCGCACCTGCAGCCGCTGCACTTCCGCGGCAGCGGCCGATCCTGCCTGCCAAAGGGTACCCAAAACCTCCCGTGGCGAACGCTCCAGGCCGGCACGCAGCAATTCCGCGTAGCCAGGACCACCCCAGGCCGGCGCAACCTGCTCGAGCAGGCGCCCTTCGCGGTCCACGAATTCATCCAGCCGCCCGGGCGCCAGAGCTTTCCCCAGCCCCGAAAATACGCGATCGAAAAAATCCCGCAAGCTTGTCGAGCCGTCAAACAACGCGCCGGTTCCCAGGTAACTCACCCGCAACAGGTCGTTGGTGATGGCCCGGAACAACAGGTAGTCGGTTTCCAGCGGCTCCCGGGCGCGCCACTCCCGGTCAATGAGTTCATAACTACCGTCTTCCCGCACCACCAGGTTAGCCGGCACGCAATCAATAAAATCCCGGGGCAGCAGCCCGGCATCGTCCAATTCGTGTTCCAGGTAGCGTACATAGTCCCGCAGGTATTCCAGGTATAGCGGAAAGGCGTCCTGGGGGTGGAAGGCCAACCGGTTGAACCTCCGTCCGAGGCTCGTCCCCGCCGCATATTCAGTCTCGGCCGGGGGCGTAAATTCCAGCGGCCCATCGGGAGCCGGCCCGCCGAACAGCAGGCGCTTGCTCACCCGCAGCGCATTACCGGATCGGCGGAAACGGTTCTCCGTGCGATAGCAGGCACGCCTGGGTCCACAAAAACTGCTGGCCAGCCAGTCACTTTCCAGCCACGCGCCGGTATCCCCTTGCGGGGAAGCCAGCACCAGGAATGCGTTCGCCAGGTCGCCCACCAGCTGGTTCCGGGCCAGCATCGGCCAGGCCAGCGATTCGTCGAAAAAGCGCACCTCGCCACCGGCGTAGTCCCGCGACACGTAATTGGCTGCCAGGGCGCCGACATCCAGTTCCGGGTCCGCCAGCGCCGTCTCGCTGATCAGCATGCGCGGCAGCTTGTAATCCGGAAACGGGAACAGGAAACGCACATTCGCAAACCCGGCAGCGTGAAGCTCCCGCTCGAGTTCCTGGCGACCGAAAGTGCGGCAGGACTGCGGCAGGTACAGGTCATTGATGGACTCAAAACGCCGCCCGGTATGGTCCTCGGCGCATCCGTTGAAATATTTGAGTCCGAGCCGGTTCTCAATGGCGATCAGCAATGTACCCGCCGGGCCGGTCGCCTCCCGCGCCTTGCGCAGGCACGCCTGCACCGCCTCCATACCGGTACCCGGGAAACTGGTGGGCGCGTACTCGAGCACGCCCACCAGGGTGACCAGGTCGAAGCTGCCTGCCACTTCGTAGCGGGCAAAATTCCCGCTCTGCACGGTGACATTTTCCAGGTCGCGGCAACGGGCCGCGGTCATCCCGGCCCGCGCCGAACTGCCTTCGAGGGCGAATACCTGGCAGCCCGCCTCGCCCAGGTAACGGGTAATTGCGCCGCAGCCGGATCCGACTTCCAGCACCCGCAATCCCTCATCCAGTCGCAGGGGCCGAAGCAGGTTGGCTCGCAGCGGAGAGAGATGGTATTCGGAAGGCCAGTCCCGAATCGCCGCCGGCAGTTCTTCGGAGGCGCAGGACAGATCCGTCGCGTCCTCGAGCACCCGTGCAAGGTAGGCTTCCGCGTCCTGCCCGTCGGTATAGGCAAAGGTTTCGCCCGGGTTGAGCACCCAGATCCGGCGCTCCGGATCGAAACGGGCATTCATCCCTGGTATTCCTGAAATTCCGCGTCCAGCGCCGCCAGGCCGTAGCCATACTTGCTGTCGCTGATTTTGAGGTGCACGAGATCGTAGCGCCGGTCCAGGGCCTGGGGCCCATGATCGTCATCCTCCACCGCGACGCCGAGGGAAATGAAATAGTCTCCGGGCATCAGGTGCGTAACGAAAGAAAAATGCAGAATCGCGATGTCGCCGGCCTGCCGGGCACCAACCGGTTGCTGACGCAGCAGCGTATTGGTGGCATAGACCGTCGTGCCCTCCACGGTTTTAACGGTCATTCCATATACAATATTTTCCGCATCCTCCAGAAACAACACTCGCACGAAAAGATCGGCTTGTTCATGGCATGCGCACTGGGCAGGATCGTCCTCGCCGTCGCAGCGGAGCAGGAAGTCCACGATCTGCGCACGCCCGTCTCCCCAGCGTTGCTCACTGTCGTTGTAACTCAGGCGCTCCAGGCAGGCATCGTGATCCGCTGAACCACCAAGGCGCACCTGGTGTTCGCCGACGGTGGAGATCGGCGGTGGTTCGCTGGCCGGCCGGGCGGCGCTGCGCGCCTGCCGCTCGGCCTCGAACATGGCGTTGAGATAGTCATTCACCACCGGCCGCGGCAATCCGATGCGCCGCAACTTACCGTCATGCAGGAATAGTGCCTGGTCGCAATAGTTGACCACCAGTTCGGTGGCGTGGGTCACAAAAAGAATCGTCACGCCACGATTGCGCATCTCCTCGAAGGCGCGGAAACAACGGCGCTGGAAGCGCACGTCACCCACCGCCAGCGCCTCATCAACGATGAAAACGTCCGGGTCCAGATGCGCGGACACCGCGAAGGCAAGGCGCACGAACATGCCACTGGAGTAATGTTTGACTGGCTGCTCGATGAACGTACCGATGTCCGCGAAGGAAACGATATCGTCGTACCGCTCGTCGATCTCCGCCTCACTCAAGCCCATGACACTGGCGTTCAGATAAACATTCTCCCGCCCGGAGAACTCCGGATTGAAGCCGGCGCCCAGTTCCAGCAAGGCCGTAACCCGGCCGCTGATGTCGATGCTGCCGGTGGTGGGTTGCAAGGTGCCGGCGATCATCTGCAACAGGGTGGATTTCCCCGATCCGTTACGCCCGATTACACCAATGGTGTGGCCCCGGTCTACCTCGAAGTCGATGTCCCGTACTGCCCAGAACTCCCGGTAAAACTGCTTGCGGTGCCGGAACAGGGTTTGCTTGAGGCGATGCCGGGGCTTGTCGTACATGTGGTAGCACTTTCCCAGGCCGCGTACGGAGATCACACGATCAGAGCACATCCGCGAACCCCCGGCGGGTATTCTGAAACCAGAAAAATCCCAGCCACGCCACCAGCGCGGAGATCACCGTATACAGCCCCAGCGCGTGCCAGTCCGGCCAATTGCCTCGTACCAGAACGTCCCGGGACGCCTCGATCATCACCGTCAACGGATTGAGGTAAACATAGGGCTGGATGAAATCCGGCAACGCGGTTACCGGGTAAAAAATTGGGCTGAGAAACAGCAGTGCGGTCGAGATCACTGCGACGATCTGGTTAACGTCACGCACGTAGACACCGAAAGAAGCCAGGAACCACGAGGTGCCCATGCACAACAGAAGCAACGGAAGCAGCACCACCGGAAACAGGAACACGGTCCAGGGCACGCCGGCACCCAATACCAGGGCAAACGCCACCAGCACCAATGCACTGATGAGAGCGTGGAAGCCAGCCGTGAATACCGCGACCCAGGACAGGATTTCCAGCGGAAACACCACGCGCTTGACGTAGTTCACGTTGCTGAGAATGAGCGTTGGCGAGCGGGTTATGCACTCCGAGAACAGGGAATGCATGATGAGCCCGGCAAACAGCAGGATGGCGAATTCGCTCTGGGAATCGGCGCGCCCGGCAAAGCGGGCCTTGAACACTACCCCGAACACAAAGGCGTACACCGCCAGCATCAGCAGTGGTTGCAGAAAAGCCCAGAATAGCCCCATGACGGAACCGCGGTAGCGACTCAGCACCTCCCGGCGCACCATCTGGCGCACCAGCGAGAACCGATCGCTAAGGCTGTGCACGAGGGCGTCGGGCCGCGAGGAATAGCGCAGGATATTCATTTTTGTCCGCAGAGCAGGCGAAATGCCACTGCTCTCCAATGGAGAAGTACGTCTTCGCTACAAACTTCGGTGTCGTGCCGGTTCAGCTTGCCGGCAGATCCGGATCGTCCAGCAGGGCCTGCAAGTACTGCCCGTAACTGTTTTTCGAAAGCGGGACCGCCAGGGCCTCCAACTGGGCGGCATCAATGTAGCCCATTCGGTAGGCGATCTCTTCCGGGCAGGCTACTTTCAAGCCCTGACGTTGCTCGATGGTCTCGATAAACGAAGAAGCCTGCAGCAGCGAGTCGTGGGTTCCGGTGTCGAGCCATGCGAAGCCCCGGCCCATGATCTCCACCGACAATTCACCGCGCTCCAGGTAGACACGGTTGAGGTCGGTAATTTCCAGCTCGCCCCTTGGCGAAGGCTTCAGCTCCGCCGCGATATCCGTTACCTGATTGTCATAAAAATACAGGCCCACCACGGCGTACCGGG
>JAJDOE010000145.1 GCA_022340345.1 Gammaproteobacteria bacterium | reverse complement strand
GCGGTTCCTGAGCGCCGTCGCCGTACTGATACTCGGTGGCCGTTACCTGGTACGTCACCTGCTGCGTCTGGTTGCCGCCACGGGAATTCAGGAAGTATTTACGGCGGCATCTCTTCTGGTCGTACTCGGTTCCGCACTACTTATGCACTCCGTCGGACTTTCAATGGCGCTTGGCGCTTTCCTCGCTGGCGTGCTGCTGGCGGAGTCCGAGTTCCGGCACGAACTGGAGGCCAACATTCAACCCTTCAAGGGTCTATTGCTCGGCCTGTTCTTTATCGCGGTCGGCATGTCCGCCAATATTGGATTGCTGGGCGATTCACCGATGCCGATGCTGTTGGCCACGCTGATATTGCTTCTGACCAAGGGCTCGATTCTGTACCTCATCGGTCGCCTTCAGAAGATGGGCACGCGAGCGGCACGCTGCTTTGCCTTTTCTCTACCGCAGGGCGGGGAGTTCGCATTCGTGCTGTTCACGGCGGCCACCGGTTATGGCCTGCTGCCCCGGAATCGTGCCGATGAACTGATTCTGGTGGTAACCCTTTCCATGATCGCAACCCCGATTCTTGCCATGATCAACGACCGCTGGTTGACGCCCTGGCTCGACCGCAGTCCGCCACGCCCGTTCGACAACATTGAGGATTCCCACGCTCCGGTCATCATCGCCGGATTCGGCCGCTTCGGGCAGGCGACCGGTCGCCTGCTGCGCGTACGCGGCGTTGCCTTTACCGCGTTGGATTCCGATGCGGCGCAAGTGGACCTGGTGCGGCGCTTCGGCAATCGGGCCTACTACGGCGATGCCAGCCGCCTGGACCTCCTGGAAGCAGCGGGCGCAGCAAGGGCGCGTATCTTCGTGCTGGCTATCGACGACGTGGAGACTTCGATCCGGGTCGCGGAACTGGTACGCAAACGATTCTCTCATCTACGACTGATCGCGCGGGCGCGGAACCGCTATCACGCGCACCGCCTGATGGATATTGGCGTTGATTACCTGGTGCGTGAGGTTTTTCTTTCCGCTATGGATGTGGCGCGTGAGACGCTGGCGCAACTGGGAGCTGATCCGGAACAGGCCCGGAACGCCGCGGAAACCTTTCGAAAACACGACGAGCATACCCTTGCGCGCCAGCAAGCGGTGTACCACAGCGAAGAGCAACTGGTGGAATCCGCTCGCCAGGCGGTACAGGAATTGGAGCAATTGTTGCGTACGGACGCGGAAACGCCGGTGGTTGCGCCAACTGGCGGGCGATCCTGAACCCGGTGCATCGAATATCGTATCCGGCAGGTCGGGTCTGCGCCCCGTTCGTTCCGCCCTCAACCTGTGCCGAAGACAAAGCCGGCCAGGCGGACCCCGGAAAGGTACGGGTGAAACACGAAAACCGCCCCATAGACCGCCACCCCGGCTGCCAACGCCACCAGGTCCCGGGAAACCGGTACCGGCACAATGGCAGGACGGGGTCCCTGGCGCCGGCTGAGCAGCCAGATTTCCGCCAGCGCCCAGACACCGATTCCGCCAAACACCAGTAGCGAGCGGCTCTCACCGTTAACGAACAGGTGCGCCATGCTCCAGATCAGCACTCCGGTCAGTTGCGGATGGCGGACAAAACGTGCGAGGTTGCTGCGAGCTGCGGTGGGAAGCACCAGGACCAATGCCGGAAGCATAAGAGCCAGGTTAAGGAATACGCCCCAACCGGGTGGAACATACAGCGACGAGGGCATGCTGCTTCGCCAGCCCATGCTGAGGAGCACGATTCCGGCCAGCGATAGCAGGGCGAACAACCCCTTGTAGCCGTTCGTGCTTAGCGCGCTAACCAGGCGGTCGCGCAAACCCGGTGCCACGCCCGGTAGCAGGTGGACTCCGGCAAAAAGTAGCAGACCGGCCAGGATCAGCGTCATGTTGCGGATCGAGTAGTAGCTATTACCACGGCAGTATCTCGCCGTTTGCGTGCCACCAGGACCCGGTATTCTCCAGGTTCAGTCCGTCCACTCTTTCAATCAGCCCCGCGGCAGCCTCTGCTGGCGGAATTCCGTTTCCGCCAGTCATGTCCGTCGCCACCAACCCCGGATGCAGCAGGCCCACGGCAATACCGCGGGACGCGAGGTCACGGGCCAGGCTGACTCCAATGATATTCGCCGCGCATTTCGACGCCCGGTACCCGTAGTAACCACCAGAGCCATTGTCGGATATGGAGCCCATGCGGCTGGAAATAATGACAACGCGGGCACCACCCGACAAGTTCGGCAACAGCGCAGTGGTCAGGCGCAACGGACCGATCGCGTTGACGACAAATTGCTCCTGCATGGATTCGAAGTCGGGTGTGTCCAGAGATTCGTTGCGGAGAATACCGGCGTTGTTGATCAGAATGTCGATGCTTGTGCCGGAAAGAGTCTGCGCCAGACTCGCCATGGCGTCACCGGAACTGACATCCACATCCTCGAAAACCCGTACACCCAGTTCCAGCAACCCGGAAGTGGCGTGGCGACAAAGTGCGATAATTTCGTCTCCCCGGGCCTGCAACTGGCGCGCGAGTTCGAGACCAATTCCGCGGGCAGCGCCGCTGATGACGATCGTCGCCATGGTTTCCCCAACACGTTTTACGAAAACAGGAATTCAGCCCAAAGCCGGCGATTTCACACCGCGTGCGTTTCGATCGGGCTCGCCACCAGGCGGGCATCCAGAATCGCCGCCGGCCCCGGGCCGATGGCTACCTGCAGCTGCAGGCGGGCCCGGTCTCCGGCGCCAAGCCGCCGCAAGAAGTCCGCAGCGGCCTCTGCGGTCACGGCGCACCGGGCCTGGAATGCCTCGCGAATGGGCGCCGAGTAGCGTATCTCGGCGCGGCCCACCACCAGTTCGGCCTCCAGTCCGGCGGATGTCAGCAGGTACGTTCCCAGACCCCAGGCGGCCAGCACGCCAGCGGCATAAATACTACCCGCAAATGCCGTGTGGTGGATGTTGACGTTGGGTTCCAGCGGTACCTGCACGGTAATCGTCCGGTCGCCCAGCTCGCGTATGCGAAAATCCATGGCTGCGCTGAGGGGAATCGCGGTGCGGATGGTCCGCTCCAGGGCGTCCGCAGCGTTCAAGCGAACAGTTCCCGATACCGCTCCCGCAGGACATTTTTCTGCACCTTGCCCATGGAGTTACGCGGCAATGAATCCACAAAAACGATCCTCTTCGGCTGCTTGAAACGTGCCAGGCGATCCCCGAGCGCCGCGAGGATGCCTTCCGCATCCGTAACCGCCGGATTCTCCGGGACCACCACGGCGGTTACACCCTCGCCAAAGTCCGCGTGCGGCAAGCCGATCACCGCGGACTCCCGCACCCCCTCGAGGGCGTCGATCTCCATCTCGATCTCCCGTGGGTACACATTGAAGCCACCAGAGATAATGAGGTCTTTTTCGCGGCCGACGATGCTCAGGCGCCCCTCGGCGTCCCGGCTGACGACGTCACCGGTAATGAACCAGCCGTCTCGGAATTCGGCGGCCGTTTTCTCCGGCATTTCCCAGTACCCGCGAAAAACATTCGGCCCACGGATTTCCAGTATCCCCGCCTCGCCGACCGGCAGCGGATCGCCATGGCCGTCCACCACCCGCGCCTCCACACCGGGCAAGGGAAACCCCACCGTGCCAGCAATGCGTTCGCCGTCGTAGGGATTGGAGCTAATCATTCCCGCCTCGGTCATCCCGTAACGCTCAAGAATCCGGTGCCCGGTGCGTTCTGTGAATTGTACGTGGGTCTCCGGAAGCAGCGGTGCGGAACCGGAAATGAACAAACGCATATTCCGACAGGCGTCCGCATTCAGATCAGGATTTTCCAGCAGGCGCGTATAGAAAGTCGGTACACCCATCATCACGCTGCTCTCCGGAAGCAAGCTGAGCACCTGCCCCACGTCGAATCGTGGCAACAGATGTACCCGCGAACCCCCCAGCAGGGCGCAGTGCAGGGCCACGAAAAGTCCGTGAACATGAAAAATTGGCAGCGCATGCAGTAGCACATCGTCAGTGCGCCATTGCCAGTAGTCATACAACACCAATGCATTGCTTGCCAGGTTGGCGTGGCTGAGCATCGCGCCCTTGGCACGACCGGTGGTTCCAGAGGTATACAGGATGGCCGCCAGTTGCTCCGCACCTCGATGCGCAACCGGGGGAGATGCACCCGCCTCGCCGTCGCCCAGGCTGCCACCGGATTCCCCGTCCAGGGTGGCCACCGCGGCGACGCCACAACCGGTCGCCACCGCGCCCAACTGCGCCTCGTCCCGGGGCTGGCACACCAGCAGCACGGGACGTGAATCCGAGAGAAAATATTCGACTTCCGCCGCGGTGTAGGCGGTATTCAACGGAATATAGATGGCTCCGGAACGCAGGCACGCCAGGTACAGCAGCACGGCGGTGGGACTTTTTGCGACTTGCGCCACCACCCGCTCCCCGGGCCGCACTCCCAGTGCTTCCAGGCGTTGTTGCAGGCGCGCTACCATGCCGTCCAGTTCGCGGTAGTACACTGGCTTCTGGCCCGGCGCATCCAGGAATACCCGATCATCCGAGGGCATACGCCGGCGAAAGATTTCGTACAGGTTCTGATTCGCGGTGTCCGCGCTCATGCCGCCTCCTCCATGAGCCGCGAAAGCCGCGCGAACTCCTTCGCAAGTCCTCGCTCCATTGCGATGTGCCCCTCGTTTGCGTAGGCCTCGTGGTTGGTCACCACCTGGGCAGGGTCGTAACGATAGTTGACCATGCACCCCCAGGATTCGGCGACACCACGTTCGGACTCATTTGCTCCTGGCAGTACGCGTTCGATTACCGCTCCGTTGGCCAGGTGGAAGGCCGCGACCGGGTCGAGCGCTCCACCTCCCGGCCTTTTTTGCCCCAGGTACACGAGCGCCAGCCTGTGCAAGCTGGCCTTGTACTGGTCGCGTGCGGATTTGCTGCCGGACAGCGTCCGCCAGGCCTGGCTCACCGCACTACCATCCTCCGCATCGGACAGCAGGTCTCCGGCCGCCACGGCAAGACGCCCGCCGGAAAACAGTGCGTCCGAGCCGCCCGTGGATTCCAGGCTGCGGCGAAATCGCGGCATGGGGGAAATCGTAGTGAAGGTTTTCAACTGGGAAAATTCTGCCTGCAACTCATCCACCACTTGTTTGATCAGGAAGCTGCCAAAGCTGACACCGCGCAAGCCCGCCAGGGAGTTATTGATGGAAAAGAAGACCGCGGTATCGGCCACCCGGGGATCCAGCTCCACCGCAGCCGGATCGATTAACGGATCAATGCGATCCGGTATCCCGCGGAGCAATGCCACTTCAACGAATATCAACGGCACTCGCGGCAGAGCCGGGTGGAAAAACGCAAAGCAGCGACGATCGGCGGCCAGCCGCCTGCGCAGGTCCTGCCAGCCGCTCATGGGGTGCACCGACTCGTACTTCATCATGCGCTCCAGGACCACCGCCGGACTTCGCCAGTCGATGCGCTCCAGCTGCAAAAAGCCGCGGTTGAACCAGGATCCGAACAGGTGCCGCAGGTCCGCGTCCACGGAAGCAAGTTCCGGCAACTCCGGCAGCCACTCGAGTGTGTCCGAGCGCATGCTCAGCAAGACGCTCGTTCCACCCGGCGCCGTGTTCAGGCGCCGGAACAACTCCTGGCGGGGGGGCTCCACCGCCTGCATCAGCAGCTGCAGGCTCGCCTCATCCTCCGGCCGGTAGCCTTTTACCGCCGCACTCACCATCTGCGGGTCCGGGCCGAAATCCGAAGCCAGCAATTGCAGGAACTGGCGCCGATCCGCAGGCTTCCGCGACTCGTAGCGAGACAGGATTTCCCGGGCCAGCGCGATCCCGGTCGCTTCTCCATGGTGCCGGAGTAACTCGCGGCACAGGTCACCGTCGTCTCGACGTTTGCCGCGCGGTCCCAGCAATTCGGGGCGCCGATCCGTGATCGAATCGAGGATGCGCTCCAGCCAGTCTATTTTTGGCACGCCTAAAAAGTCCTCAATACCGTACCGACTCAGTTCATCGGGCCCATGAGATGGTCCGGAAGCCAGGTGGCGATTCCGGGAAACAGCGTAAGCAGGACAATTCCCAGCACCATACAAAGCATGAACGGCAGCGCGCCCCACAACACCGTTCGCAGATCCACGTCCGGAACGATACCGTTGATCACATACAGGTTCAGGCCCACGGGGGGTGTGATCAACCCGATTTCCATGTTCAGCGTCAGCACCACACCAAACCAGATCGGGTCGAATCCGGCCTGGGTAATGATGGGAACGAGGGTCGGCACGGTCATCAGAATGACTGCTACCGGTGGAAGGAAGAAACCGGCTACCAGAAGGAAAATATTGATGTAAAACAACAGCACCCAGCGATTCACATCCAATGCCCCGATCCACTCTGCAATTCCCTGGGTAATGTGCAATTGCGACATCATGTAGCTGAACAATGCCGCCAGGCCGATGATCATCATCAGCATCACGGACTCGCGGGTGGCTTCGCTCACGATTTCCCACAAGCGCTTGGGCCGCCATACCCGATAGATCAGCATTACCAGCATGATGCAAAAGAAGGCGCCCACGCCGGCCGCCTCGGACGGTGTAGCCACGCCCCCGTACAGCGACCAGAGAACCAGTACGATGATGGCAAGGAAGGGAATCACCTTGGGTAGAATGACCAGCTTTTCCCGGAGCGTGAAGGACTTGTCCTCCTCCACGATATGGAAGCCTTTACGATGGGAGTAGAACAACGCCCAGGCAATGAACAGCACTACCAGCATGGCGCCCGGCAATACACCCGCCATGAACAGGCGCCCGATAGATGTCTCGGTTGCGATGCCGTACACGATCATGGTGATGGACGGCGGAATCAGGATTCCCAGCGTGCCTCCGGCAGCGATGGCTCCCGTGGCCAGCGATTCGGGGTATCCGCGCTGACGCATTTCCGGGATGCCCATCTTTCCGATGGCCGCGCAAGTCGCCGGCGAGGAACCCGTGAGCGCGGCGAAGATGCCGCAGGCGGCGATGTTGGAAATCAGCAATCCACCCGGAACCCGGTACAGCCAGCGGTCGATGGCTTCGTACAGATCGGCACCGGCGCGGGACGCCGCAATCGCCGCACCCATCAACAGAAACATGGGAATGGACAGCAGCGCGAATTCATCCAACGCACCAAAGAGGGTCTCCGCAAGGACGCTGAAAACGCTGGTGCCCTCGGCAATCAGCAGGAAAGACAAAGCGGTTGCGCCGAGGGCGAAGGCAACCGGCATTCCGGTCAGCAACAGCACGACGAGCGTCAGGCCCGCCAGCGCTCCCAATACCAGCGGGCTCATTCTGCCGTCTCCGTTGCCGAGCTCATACCGAAGGGCGGTTCCCGCCCGGTTACCAGGCTGAGCAGGTCAACGAGATACTGCAGCGAGATAACAAAAAATCCAACCGGCATGGACAGGTACACCTGCCACAGCAGGGGCTCCCAGATGGTGTCGGAGCGCCATTCCTCTACCCATGCTTCGTACCAGAATTCGAAGCTCAGTCCCGCCATCACGAAACAGAACAGCGCGGAAATACCATAGGCCAGCAATGCCAGAATGAATCGGCCCCGTTTACCCAGCGCCAGCGGAACCAGTTCCACGTTGACGTGGCCGCGGGTCAACAGCACATAGGGGCTGCCAATGAAAGTAGATGCGATCAGTGCGTAGGTGACGAATTCCGTCTGCCAGTGGGTGGATTTCTCCAGCACGTAACGCAGGACCACCATTTCACACACGATGATGACGGCGACAACCAGGAGAATTGCCGCAATCACGCCGCACAGGCGAGAAAGCCCCTCGACAATACGGAT